>NZ_JBUBPF010000010.1:0-154381 GCF_054902115.1 Luteimonas sp. RIT-PG2_3
GCCCTATTGGCAACGATGATATACATCCACCAAGCTGGCCAGATAAGGCAGATGATCAGCCGGCATACCAAGCGCGGGATCCATTGTCACAACAGACGGAAATGACGACTTTGTGGATCTTTAAGTGCCCAAAGAGCGAGCTTCTTGAATCAGCGCGCCTTGAACCCGAAGGACAATCCAACTTCCAACAGCTTGATTGCCGCCGGTCCTGAAATGGAGAACGGATAACTTTCGAGAAGAGCAACCATTGACTGGTACGCAATTCCATACTCTCCTGCGTCTTCGATCCATTCACGGATCTGCTCGATTTGGTCATCAAACGACATAAGTTCTTTTGGAACAAGCAAGGCAACACTTGCCTGTCCTGCCATTTCCCGATGCAGGAGCATGAGCGCCGTCTCGACTTCATCTGAATTCATTGATGCGATTCCTGTTTCGGTTGACTTGTCACCCGGTTGCCCCTCGATCTTTCCGTCAAGCACCTGCTGACACTACTCGCTGCTTTCGGGCGTTAGTCGCGGCGGTAGAGGCAAAGCGCTCGCCTCCAGCGATGTGAACGGCCGCGCAATCAAGGCAAGACCTCTATCCTGACCCGCCTCGAGTGCAACCGACCGTCTTCCATGGACAGCAGACCCGGGGCGTTTGAGTACTTACGAGGAGCGGGGCTGAGGTACGACACTTGCAATTCATAGTCGCCAGGCTCCTGAAACAGGTCTCGTCCCTTGTCGACCCGACAGAAACCCAGCGAATGCCCCGGCCGAAGTGGAACAAAGTACTCCGGTTCTTCAAATGTGGATGGAATCGCTCGTAGATGATCCATTTCCTGAGACAACACCCGCTGCGTGCCGCCCCTGAGAACTTCCAATCGCAGCCCCCACCACTCGCCCCAGCCGAGCCGGCCATACACAGTGACATAGCCGCTGCCCTGGACGTTCTTGAGACTCGCGCACACAGAAATGTCGTCATCAATCCCTACCCTCGCGTGGTCAACGGCTGCATTCAATTCAATGGCATGCATACCGTCATCGCCGGCCAGTGCCGCTCCACTGATCAAGACGAACAGGGCACCCGCAAAGGCCGCTTGGAACCCCGGGGGATGATTGAGGGCAGATCCAGCCTTTCCGCCAACGAAATCGGAATGTTTCATCGCGACGAGACTAGTCGAAACATCGGCTTCATCCAATCATTCACCTTCTTCCCCGAATCGGTGGTTTGGAGAGACCCGGGGCAGGCCTGTAGCGGCTTCGGGTGGCTAATGGGCTGCGCCGGGTTTGCCAAGCCCACTGAAACGAGCTATGTCGGGAACGACGCCATCAGCCCAAAGCAGGTATAAGCAACCCAAGCCATGCAGTGCGGCTCGGCTTTGCCCCTGCGAGGATTCATCATGAACATCATCATCCCGGCGTTGGCATTGATGCTGCCCTGTCTGGCTGCAGCAGGTTCCGACTTCGCTCAGTCGACCGCGCCGATGCCTCTCGCCATCCACCCGACGGCAGCCAGCATATTTGAGTTCAAGAACGTCACGGTCGGCGACGCCAAGTCGGACGTCATCCGCAAGGCGGGCAACCCAGGGCTGAGGGGCCATCCGGGCAATGACCAGGAAGTCTGGTACTACATCGAGGACAACCTGAGGGTCGCAGTGACTTTCGACCGGGATGTGGTCACGTCGGTGGCGACGACTATTTTCTGAATTCTGCAAGTAGGACATAGCGGACGAGCACCGTCTGAGCGTATTGAATGCTCGGCGGCCGCTTTCGCATGCCTATGTTACTGAGCTTGCGAGATGGAAGAACAAGTAAGAGAGGGTCAATGTCCAAGGCTGCGCGTGGGATTCGAGCACGTTCGATCCAAAAGCGGAAGACGCCTCGCGCGATTGCCAGATTCCGACACCGCAGTTGACGCAGACCCCACTCATCGAGCTACTGACCTCGAATCTCCGCGATACTCCAAAGTAATACAAGCAACCACAGACGCCGAAAGCACAGCACCACGATCAGGACGACCTCCTGAGCAGCCCCCTCAAATAACGCCCCAAACCTATCTCGTCACCGTCACCTGGCGAAAAATCCATCTCCATTCTAGCCAAAACCGCATCACACCCACCCAATCTATTAACGACGCGCCCGACAAACTCAGAATCTCCCGCGAACAGCGTGACATCTTGATCCAACCTGATAATCCACTTCCCAGCCAATGAGAACACGTAATGATCCGACATGAAATTCAAATCATTCTTCCAGTATTCAAGTAATTCTAACAAATCCGCATTGATCACATGAACTGCAGCGTCATCGTCAATATCGCAGTCTTTTGCAACACTGATGGAGCGCGATCCAACTGAATCTTGCAGGTGCGTCGATAACCATTCACGCCAGACGTCATCAGGTGCGAATGATTCGTAAAGGTTTCGGTCAAATGCCATTCCTGTCCACGTACTGAGCACCAGCGGGTTCTCCGGCGGAAAGTTACGAAACAGATGACTATGTATAAAATCTGATACATGCCCCATTACCTGCTTCCTTTTGGATAGCGAATAGTCGTTGAAGGAACATTACTATCCTTCGGATAGTGCTTAATTGTGTCCGTTCCTGCAGGAGGCCCATCTTTGTAAGGCCTAGTGCTTGTATGCCGATTTGCATTGCTTCCATCTGGAAACTTTATGTTGTTAGGCCCATTAGATTGCGCACCCGGGATGCCATTCAGTTTCTCCCACGCGGCATCTCCGTCCCCTGCCCCCCCCTGACGCTCACCTCGCTCGCCCGCAGTACCCGGAGCTGGCGTCGTTCCTTCTAGAATCCCTTCAATTACATCATTCACGACGTCTGTCGGCGATTGCTCTTGATTGGCCTGATAGATCTTGTAACCAATCTCTCCAATCGCACCCGCAAGAATAATTGCGCCAACAACATCACCTGGCCCAGGGAGAGGACTATCTAATTGTGACGCTATACCCGCTTGAGTACCGCGCCTTACAGCCACATCCCCGACCACTTTCCAAGGAATCACGATTGCTCGCCCATCCGGATCAACAAACTTGTAAGGATTGTTGTTCGCATACCGATACCGATGGAACTGCCCCACCGGATTGCTGTATGCCGTCACCGGATCGACAGACAAGAACAATCCAATCTGCGGATCGTAATACCGCTGCTGCATGTACGTCAGGCCGGTCGCAGCGTCTTCCACATGCCCGGTGTAGCCAACACCATCCCTGGCAGCTCGATTACCGACACGCCCGTAAGGTTCGTACTCGCTGCGTTCGACGACAACGCGACTGGCATCGGTGATCGCGACCGGGCTACCAAGTGCATCGGTGTGCTGGTACTTGACGACGGCAGCGCCGGAAACCGTGTCCCGCTCACGAATGGCAACAAGGCTTCCATTCAAATGAACGTACCAGGACTGCAACTTTGCACGCAGGTCGCTCACGAAGGAAAGTTGCCCGTCGTTCGCATACTGACTGTACTTGCTCGCCGTAGTGTAGTCCCGTGCCCGACGACCATGGCCGTCATACACATAACTAGCAACTCCGTTCGATCCTCGCAGCCGATTTCCGTAGTCAAATACGTAGACTGCACCGTTCTTGTTTGTCACATTCCCTTGGAGGTCATAGCCAAGGCCCACCACGGTGGCTCCAGCGCATGACCCCGTCTTGACGTTTGTCAAGCGCCATGCGCCGTCATAGCAATAGTGGTGGTTTCGCGCTGCAAGGTTCGAAGTGGCTCCGACCTGGACACGAGTCAAGTTATCCAGAACGTCATATGTGTACGACGCGGTCCCGAACATCGGCGATACGGTGCCTGTCAGCCGATCCAGTGCGTCGTAGGTCATTGTCCGGTTGCCACGATTCCCCGTTCGACCATCACTGATCGCAGCTACGTTGGCATTGCCATCGTAATCGTAGCCGTCATTGAGGACAGCTGATGCGTTGCATGTGCCGTAATAGTCGCAACTCGTATCGGGCAAGCCACGCGCATTCTGCGTCAGCGTATGCCGTAGGCCATTGCCGTAGGAAAACTCTTTCATCGCCCCGTTGGGGAAGTACTTCACCCCAGTGGCATAAGTACCTGCCTGTGTCGGCTGGCCCAGCGCATTGGGCGCATAGGCCACCTGGAATCCGCCGTAACTGCCCTTCGACGCGAGATGACCATTCGCGTTGTAGGTGTACTGGATAGGCCAATCAACGCTTCCCCATAGCATCCGCTCGCCGATCATCAGGCGGCGACGGTTGTAGGTGTAGTTGGTGGTGACCTGGCTGGAACCACCATTGTCGGCTGTGATCGAAGCCAGCAATCCGTCAGGAGTGTAGGTGCTGATGGTGTTACCCAGGCCATCTGGAAAGCCAAGAGACGCCACCCTATTGCGCGCATCGTAGGCTCGAGTTGCCTTGCGAGCATTGATGACAGCGAGGTTCCCCGTGGCATGACAGGCAGTCGCTGCCGGGAGGCCGGATGCTGACCAAGTCAGATTGCCTGCACCGTCATAGCCCATCAACGTGGCGCCAGTCTCCGGCTCCACTGTGCGGCACAACTCTTGTGCCGTGTTGTAGGCGTAGCTGCGATTGACCGCGAGCGTGCCGCCGCTTGCACTACTGTTGTTGCTGCGACGCAACTGCTTGGGCTTACCGAAGACATCACGATCAATGTGTGTGTATGCCCCCGCTGGATGCCAGATCGTCACAGGATAATCGTGGCTGGGCTGGTCGAAAGCCTGGTACCAAGTCCGCGTCTGTCCACCCCGGGGATCGGTCACGAGCGTGTAAGAGCCCGCAGCATTGCTAAGGTATGAGGTGGTCGTGGTCAGCTGTCCAGCGCCTTCCCAGTCCTGCTTGACCGACCGCACCCGACCTAGTGCGTCGTAACTGGTCCAAGCCCCATTGGTCAGGTTGTGCACCGCCCCCGGATAGGATGCAAAAGTTGTCCTTCCTTCGTGGTCGTAAGCGAACCGAGTGAAGCGAGTGGTCTCGGAAATCTGGGACTGATCGTGCTCTCTTATCACAACCGGTCGCCACAAGGCGTCGTGATACACGTGCTTGCGATAGTTGCCCGTCGCAATGTCCTGACGCCAGTATCCCGCAGGCAAGCCAGATGCACCGGTGGACTGCGGAGCGAAGCTAATCGTGGTAGCCCCCCACTTAGACGTATCGCAGACTCCAGCCTGCGTATCCGACGGATAGATAATCTGCGTTACGCGACCCATCGGATCGTACTCATAGCAAGTCTTCGAATTTGTCTCGTCTGTGACGGACGTAATCCATCCATTGTTGTCTATGTCCGCAGACTGCACCGCACCTAACGGTGATTCAGGCGTGACTGGATGCTTGATACTTCCAGGAATGCCACGCTTCCAAGCAGACAACGTTGTGACGTTGCTATTGCCATCTTTGACGGTGACGACGTTACCGTTCGCGTTGTACGTCAACGTCTGCTGCAGCTTGCCGAACGCATACGTCTGCAACGGTAACGCAGTGGTGGCGTCATAGGTCGTCGCGTATTCGACCAATCCAGTATTGCTGTTGGTAGACGACGCAACCTGTCCCAACACCCATTTGCTGGTGTTGTCGTGATACACGATGACGTCCGTGCGCGTGTATGTCTGCGCACTGGCCAAGCCAGGCAACAGCGCGGCGCCAAGTGCACCGACCAGCACAGCAATTCGTAACCTATCCATTTGGTATCCCCATGAATCCTATTGCTCGCTACCAGCCATCCCATCGCGGTCAAGGTGTCGGCGCGCTAGATCTTGTGACGCTTAGTGGACGCCCCCGGCTATCCAAGCTATTGACTTGCGTAGAAAACGTCACGCCATCCTGCGTGATGGTCGAACGCACCAACGGCCGGAGCACCGCATCGTCATAGCTTCCTCCACGGAACTCAGGGTCGAACCCAACCGCTTTCGGATAAGCAGGGTTTCCTTGACCAAGCTCGTATGTGTTGGCAACTCGCCGACGAAGGACTCCGCCTCCGTCATAGGTATCGATGCTCAATAGCAGACCATCGTTCTGCTTGAAGACGTTGCCAAACGTGTGGATCTCGTATGAGCCATCCGGCTTCAGAACTTTGCCTTGTGTCGCGCCGCCCGTGAATGGCAGGAATCCCAGTTGCGACGTGTACGTGTATTTCCAGATGGCGTCAGCGAGCCCTGGGCCGGAAACCTTCTTGTAGGTCAACCCCAACCCTGAAGTCGCGACAGGGCTAATTGGCTGGTAAATATTCTCATAGCTGCCAGCTCCATCTGGCTGGATACCAATCACATAGCATTGCCTAGGCACTCCCGACCTCCCAATGATCAGGGGAGACACACCAAATAAGGCTTTCGCGCCGGATGGTGCCGTCACGGTATACGACCTTTCATACATCCCCGCACCCAACGTATGGTCCGGCACTGCGTTCGGATGCACATTACATCCGTCAAAGCTAACATCCGCGTAGTAGAGACTGCCGTACCTATCTCCGCCAAACTGGTAAAGCCACTTACTTTCGTCTGGATTATCAACTTGCGTAAGCATATAAGGGTAATTTCCCAGAGTAGACGGGCTTTGTCCATACGAGTACGTCCAAACCCGCCCATTTGCGGAAACAGATGAAACCTTGTCAGTTGCATACGGGATATTTGCATACGAAATGTCTATACGGCGGCCATCACTAGATTCGATAGCGTCTAGCTTGACCTTTTCAGTACTTTTGTTGGAATAACTATAGGTTACCCAGTTGCCAAATCTGTCTTCGATGCGAGTAGCGTGCAACGATATCTGAACGACATTCATGTTGAATGTACCGACATGATTTGATCTAAACGTAGATGGCCCACTATGAAAGGACATAAAGCTAGTGGAAACCCAGTCAAACCAGTATCTTGTTCCATCTGGTGCCAGCATCAAGTAGCCCTCTGAACTTCCCCACAATATCTCTTTGGCAGTTGCCCCACCTGCATTTTTTAGAGTCGGGATACACGAGAAGTAATGATTATCTTTTGTAAGCCAATAATAGGGTCCGCCTCCGCTCGGAGCGGCCATGTGCCCCAAGTTGTACTGAAGCCCAAGATCTTGACCTCCTGGAATGTGTACCCTTGGTGGCTGCCAGTATGTTTGAATGCCACCGAGATAAGGCTTGGTATCGTTTGGCTTTATTAGCGCGCTACCTCCGACCGAGCAGTTCTTTCTTGGCGCACTAGCATCCGACGTTAGCCAACCATCTATACCATCGTGAACCACGTAGATCCTGGGAAGATCTATCTCCCAGTCCACCATCGCGTTACGGTACGACCCTTCCGTCGTTCCCTTTACCATCTCCACCTTGCGGCGCCTGAACTCCACAGGAAGGCGATTGTTTCCTGGCAAAGATACGTCAACCACGTTGAACGATATCGTTCCAGTTTGCATGCTGACCTGATCACCAAACTCGCTCCCCGCAGTTGTCATCGGGGCATTCGAATTATTGTGGACAGAAGCATATTTCGGGTTCGGCTGATCCGAATTGTCCTGCGCCCAGGCGGACAACGCCGCAGACATGGTCAATACTGCGACCAGACACGCTTTGTGCTTAAGTCTATTACTGCCCTTCTGATCCACACATCCTCCAGCCATTTGGCACGCAAACGCAAGAACGCTCCGCGTAGAACGCGCAGCGGAAGTGATTACAGAAATTGGTGTTCCCAGAGCCCCTGATGAAGTCCATTTCTTCCTGCATGCAGACCCAATCCGGATCTGTTCATATCCCCTTGTCTGCCTAGATACCTCTGCCCTCGTAGCATGTCAACAGAATCGTGCGGCGGCGCGAATTTTTAACGCCCGTCTGGTCTGATTGGATAGGTCGCCCCGGCGGCACTAAAGTGGCAAGACGAGTACACCCAAGATCCAACGACGCTGTTCCAACCATCGTCTGGGCATTTGATTCGCGAAATCGACGAGCGCAGCGATCTTTCCAACACGGACGATCCACATCCAAACATGCCGCACCGGCCCTTCCTATTCTTGGCTTACGCCAACTACGGAACCCGCCCGGATGTCAGTTATCACGCTCACCAAGCGCATCGTCACCACCACCAAACCCCGGGATCGCGCTTACGAGCTCAGGGATACGCAGGTGCGTGGCCTGCTGTTGCGGGTGCAGCCCAGTGGGCACAAAGCTTGGGTTGTCACCTGGACGCATGGCAAGCGTCGTACGCTGGGGTCTGCTGCACATCTGGATCTGGACCAAGCCCGCGATATCGCCCGCAAGGTGATCGCTGACTATATCCAGACGGGTCTGCCCAGCATCGCCAAGTCCAACACGCCAAAGATCACGCTGGACGATTTCCTGCGTAACCATTACGCCCCATGGGCACGCAGCGAACTCAAGGGCGCAGACAAGTACATCGAACGCCTGTCGCGGGTCTTTCCGGATGCCCTGCCCCTGCCGATGTCGTCCATTGATGCGGCTTGGGTCGAACGCTGGTGGCTGGCACGCCTGCAGACCCGGGCGCGTCCTGACGCCGAAACCCCGATCAGCAAAGCCACGGCATGGCGTGACCTTGCCAGCCTACGGGCGGTCATCGCCAAGGCGGTCAAATGGGGCGTGCTGGATCAGAACCCCATCGGGCAATTACGCATGCGGGCAGCCAAGCCCCGCAATATCGTCAGGTTCTTGTCTCCAGCCGAAGAACAGCGCTTGCGTGCAACGCTCACCAAGCGCGATCAAGACCAAGCTGCAGCGCGCGCGTCAGCCAACCAATGGCGTGCTGCTCGCAAGCGCCCCTTGTACCCGACCCTGCCTGCTGGTGCCTATGCCGACCACCTGACTCCAGCCGTGCTGCTGGCAATCAATACCGGGCTGCGTCGGGGCGAACTGCTGTCGCTGGACTGGTCCGACATCAACCTACAGGCCCGGATGCTGACCGTGCGCCGTGAACATGCCAAGTCAGGTAAACAGCGTCATGTGCCCTTGAACGCCGAAGCCATGTCAGTCCTGCGGCAATGGGCGTCGCAAACCAAGGATGCCGGCAGCGTGTTCGGTGTCGCGGGCGTCAAGTCGTCCTGGGACACCCTGTTGACCACAGCCAAGATCCAGAACTTCCGGTTCCATGACCTACGCCATCACTTTGCGAGCCGGCTCGTCATGGCTGGCGTGGACTTGAACACCGTCCGGGAACTGCTGGGACACGCCGACCTGACCATGACGCTGCGATATGCCCATCTGGCACCGGAACACCTGGCTGCTGCCGTCGAGAAGCTGGCTGCGTAGGCTACCTCGACGAAGCCTTGGTCTTGACGAGGATCTTGGCTCGGGCTTCAGGGTCCAATTTCTCAAACGCCAAGATCCAGTCCGCGAGCTCATCCGTTTCGGCAAAAAGGTACGCGAGTGGAACCTGCAGCGCTTCAGCCAACTGAGCGGCAGTATCCATGTCGGCACGCGATGTCTGTTGTTCGTATCGATTGATACGAACGCTACCGATCTTCTTCGTCATTCCTAGCATCGCTCCCAGCGCGCGCTGCGACACGTCCCGCATTGCACGGGCGTCCTTCAGTCGTTGCGCAAAGATGGCTGTTGCTTTGCTGGGCAAGCGGAATCAACGGTCGATAAACCTGCCCCATCTTCACCCTTGCGCCTCACTGTGCGTAGACTCTACATTTACTGAAGAGGGGGTGTAAAGCCGAGCGCGTCGTTGGGGAAGACATCGTGCGCGCAGACAGGCTAACCCCTTGATCCGTCGACCGACCATGGGGGTTCTATGAAGCGTTTCGCGTTGTTTTGCTTGATACCTGCGCTGCTGACAGGGTGTGTCACGCGCCCGATAGCACTGGCTGATGCTGTCCCTACCCCACCCGACCGCGTGTTCGCTTACAACCAGCCCATTGACGTCCCATCGGGCCAGATCGTCGTCGTTCGTGACGCAGGGCTGCCAGGGGCAGCTTGTCCGTTCGGGTTCTACATCGACGGCCAACTGACCGCGCATCTGCGCCGTGGCGAAACGACCACCCTGATCATCCCTGCGGGCAGTCGCATCTTGGCCGTAGGGCCAGCTGGCACTGGTGTGTGCGACCTCGTCAATGCGGAAGCACGACGACGCGAAACAACGGTCATGGTCGAACCCAGCAGTGTCACGAAGATCCGACTGGCTGTGACACAGGACGGAACGTACATGGTCACGCCCACGGCGTTCTGACCAAACTTTCGAGGGGACATCATGAAGACGACACTTGTGTCTGTGGCAACAATTGCACTTGCCTTGCTGACATCGCCTGCGACAGCCATTGCAGCCCCATCCGCGAAACAGCTACAAGCCCTGCGAGCTGCCGTAACGGAAAACTTCAAAGATCCAGCAAGCGCGCAGTTCCGTCGGCTTGAACTGGTATCGGGACCGGACTCCCCGCAGAAGAACCCCGGCGAAGGCATCTACTGTGGCGAAGTCAACGCCAAGAATTCACTCGGCGCATACGTTGGATTCATGCCATTCATGGCGGCGATCCTGGGGGATGGCGCGTTTGCGATAAAAGTTGCCGAAGACACCGATGGCGTCACGATCGTACGCGAGGTTTGCCGTCGTGCAAAAGCTGGAGAACTTGGAGCCGATCAACCATGAACTTCGAAAAGCTGGGCATCTTCATCATCCTGGTCGGCATGGCGATCGGTGGTTGGGCTGTACACGAACACCGCGAGTTGGAGCACAAGATTTCAAGCAACTCACTAAAGAATCTGATGGACCTTGACCAAGGAAAGTCCTTTGAAATCTTCGAAAGGCGATTGCAAAGCGAGCAGATGCGGGAAGACATGAAGAAGCTACCACCATGGATGATCGGTGGTGGCGCGTTGTTCGTCCTGGGGTTTGGAATGATGTATGCAGGTCGCAGCAGTGCGGGCAGCACCCGCACTTGCCCACGCTGCGCCGAAACGATCCAAGCCGAAGCCGTCATCTGCCGGTATTGCCGATCCAACTTGCCTTCAGATGACCGTGGCGCCGGGACTGACGAAGATGAACCCGGCAATGGCAAGCGGCAGTCGTATCGGGCGCTGGCCAAGGCTGCCGAGCGCGCCGAACGCACACTGAAAAAATAGCCGCCTCCGAGTCCACAGTCTTGATTCAAAGCACTCGCTTTCAACACTGCAGAACTTCATTGACGCCTGTTCAATTCACCCAGACGTATCCGACTATTGCTGACGCCTGTACGTTCTCAACAGGTGATCAGCTAGTCCGTCTTGCTGGCGCAGAACACCAACTAGATTCCTCATGGCTTCTTCTGGGTAGCCCTCGAAGATTGCATGAGACTCAAATTTCCAAGCTTCCAACAGCCTGGAGACTGCGTGCTGCCCTCTTTCAGTCAACTTCAACGGTTTGCGCCGACGATTGCAATCGTCCTGTTCGCTTTCGATGAGCCCAAACCTAACAAGATCCCTAAGGTGTTGCTTCGTAGGGAATGCAAACATCCGATCCAGTGAATCCGCGTAGACGACATCAAAGTTGTCTTCACAAGCCGAAATTCGCCACAAGACCTGGACATGACGCAGGGTCAGATGTCCATGCATCTTTCCAGTTTCGCTGCCATCAAAGTTAACTTCGCCATCATCGCGAAGAATGACGTCCGCGTGCATGGACAGCGCTCCTGCTATGCGCAAGAAAAATTCCAGATCGCTGAATGAAAAGCTTGGAACAATTCGCGGCCCGCTCATACCACCCCCCAATATTGTAGTCAACCAATTTTAGTTGGCAGATACAAACATGGCGACCCCTTTCGCCAATTTTGGTTGCGTATCGTCCGTTCCGCAGCAAGTCGCTGCCCAACCAAGACAGATACAAATGAACAATCACGCCTCCACCCACCAGGCCATCAACCCGACGGCCGCAACCGACACGAACTGCAGCAGCATCCCTGATTACGCCCGCCTCAAAAGGCTTCTTGAAGCCCATGCCATCAGCCCCGAACAGGGCGCCAATGCGGAAATCGAAATCGTCAATGACCTGATCTCCCGCGAGGTGCTTGAAGCGGATAGGCTCTGGCGTCGTCAAGCCCATCCTGACGTCGCGCACCTGACCGCGTTCCAGGCGACCGAAGCGTTGTCGGATGTCTTGGACACCTACCTGCCGGCCAACAAGAAGCGCCGCTATGACCCCAAGCTGGTCGATGCAGCGGTCGTTACTGACGTCTGGTCGCTGCGCCAGACCATTGACAGCCTGGGCATGCCCTATGACCGCTACATCGACATGGCGATCACGTACATCGGCAAGCCCCATGGCCGCGCACCCCGCCTGAGCCAGTTCAGCCATGTCGATGTGGTCACGCACGTTGTCACCGAGTGGTCGAAGCGCTCGTAAGCGGTACCAAGTAACCGTAGCACCTGATCCGCGCGGATCATCTTGATCTACACCAGTAGTCGATAGGCGCCTGTCGACTGTCATCGGGCAAGTCTGCCCACACCCAAAACCCTATCCCCACCCGATGTGACACCACATCGGTAGCCAAGTCGCACCCAAAATTCGAGCAACGTCATGTCACACGATCCGCCAAAACCGACATCAGCGCCAATCAAGAAGCCAGCCCGCGCCCCGCATCGCGCGAAAAGCAAGAACGCCCCATCGGAAGCCAAGAAAGCTCGGGGGCACAAGAACAGGAAGCACGCTTATCCACCCGGCATCGCCCTGCGCAATCCTGGATTCAAGCGCAAGGCCTACATCGACAACCAGTATGCAGACCTGCAAACAGACGTTGATGCCAGCCGCACAAGCGGTGACAAACATGAAATCGCCAGGGCTGAACTGTTGCTTGCCCGATCAATTGTCCCCAAGGACTCGTTTCGCGAGGAGCCGGAACTCATGGGCACTGCGTTTGTGCCGTATCGGTTCCGATCAGCCTATGAGCGCACCGAACATTTCGCACGCATCTTCGACAAGCTGTATCGGGAGTACAGCGCCAGCCCTTTCGGCAAGGTGATCGAAGCACCTCCACGGAAGAACCTGTCGCTTTGGCCCGATAGCGACATCATTGCGCTTTGGCATGCCAGGCAACACGCAGACTATTTGGGGGTCCCGTACGAGTTCTACTTGCGGCAGGCGTTCAAGTACCGGCTTTGGTCTGGCTACAAGCGCTGCCCCATGCCCAATCAGATGTGGCACGGCAAAGTACTGCAGGTCGTATCCGACGAGTACCAGCGGCACGGGGGACGCCACTCGAACACTTCATACTTTGAAGACCCGATCCACCCGATGTTCTACGCAGAAAACTACCGGGAACACCCTATCCAGATTGCGGCGCATCTGGACCTGATCGGCAAGACGAAGCAGTTCCCCGACTTCTTCAAGGTGGGCAGCTTGATTCTGGCCAGGAAGCTGCTGCCCGAAGACATCGCAAGGTCGCATCTGAGCGACCGTACGGTTGACGTCGCGATTTCCAACCACTCGTCGTTAAACATCACCAGGCCAGATACCGTGCCATTGGGCCCTGAAGAAGTCCCGTTGCTTGGATGCTTTGGAACTTACCATCCCGCGGCAATGGACTGCCCGACGTGCCCTCATCAATCAGCGTGCAGGGATATGCAGCACGTCGTTGATACCGCGATGATCGCAAAACACGGAACGGCAGATCCTCGTCGAACTGAAACAGCCAAAGATGCCACTGAACGCAAGCGCAGGCAGCGGCAACGCGAACGGCATGACCGGGCAGCAACCAAGGCAGCACCCGGTGGTGGGGACGAACCGGAACATGGGGTGGGTCTGAATCCGGAACGGGACCCGGGATGCGAACCGGATGTGTAGTCCGACGCTGGCAAGGTGTCACGATGTCTAATGCTTTTAAGCTTTAATAGCTTTTATAAAAAGCTAGACTTCGTGACACTTCCGGTATGGCTTCAACCGTTTGGAAGACCATATCCCTCGGTGACATCGGGGCCTCTGGCCCCTCGTCCCTGTCGGGATATGATGCGTGCCCTGGCGGGCACGCATTGGGTTTTAGATTCAATTCCGATGGATTTCTAATTCCGGGATTAAGCTTCCAACGTGACAGCAGCAACCCTACTTCCGGATGTGTTTTAAACGCCACCAGCAGCGTTAGGAAGCCCCCTCAAACGTTACGGTTACACGCCGACCTCCGAATCAGCAAGCCCGTCAGAAACGCATACAGCGTCTTCTACACCTGATGCTTCGGCGTGGATATTGCGGCTTTGATGTCCATGCCAACCCCTACCAAACCCCATACCGTCGGCATGGTGTCCACAACCTGACAAGCGGCTTTGCTGCGCCAACCTTGCCGGGAACGACAGCTTGCCGCAAGTAGATCGTGCTGTTGTCCCCTTGTATGAAGTGCCACGTGGTGTTTGGCTTTGCACCTGCGGCGATGTCAGTCAACATCCAAACACAGCCTGTCTCAGCCCATGCGACAACAGCGGGCAAACCTGACCAACATCGGACAGGGGGCCACAATGACACGCATGCACTTGATGATCTTCCGGCTGTACGCGCCATCGCTGGCGTTCCTGGTCGGGGCAATGCTGGTGACCTGGTGGCTTGGCACGCTTGGACAATCAGCGCTGCTAGCCCAAGTGACGTCCACACTGCGATGGCTGCCCCATGCCCTAGTTGGGTTGTCGGTGCTGTGCTGGCTGGTCGCAACCGTGCGTCTGTGGCGATGGGACATCGGAAGCGCAGACACATGTACCTGTGGTGGGATGTTCGGCATGGAGCGCCATGGACGATATGGGCCGTACCGGAAATGCATCGCCTGTGGTAGCGACCACGCGTTGCGGCGCTAGGTCGCGACCAGACCACACCATCCCGTATGATGCCGCCCGGGGATGATCCCATAGGGAACGGAGCCTAACGGGCTATGCCGACTGAACTTGACGAAAGACTGAGCCGACGCTTTTGGTTTGAGCATACATCCGGGGAACGGCTGTACCCATACAAGCTGCGCGACAACAACACCGGGCGCGTGACGTACCGGGTCGCCGTCGGACAGACCGGTGCCAACAAGGTCGAGAACCAGATTCAGCTGGACGATGTGGAAGACGTGTATCGGTATGTCTTTGGCAAAGGGTATTCAGTGCGCCTATGCGGTGTCGACGGAACACCCGAAGGCCTTTACAGCAGGAATGGCCACAGCATTGTTCGAACTTCGGAAGACTAGGGTGGGCTAGCCATCGCCGGGTTGCAGGGCATGCTTGATTGGATGGATTGGGCACAATTGATCGTTAGGGCGACATCAGCTCATTCGTCACCAGCGCGCGCCTACCGCTGTCCGACACTGACCACTGCCCTGCTCGCTGATGCCACTTGGAGCGCAACAGGCAGTGATACAGCCAGCCTGGCGCACATCCAGAATGCTTGATCGGCTCATGGTCGTCTTGACACACCAGACTCGGTCTTCGCCACCGGCTTCAGGGCCACTTACGAGCGCGCCGAGCCTGCCGAAGACAACCGGTAGTGATTGATTGATAAGGGATTCCTGCCGATCTGATACGGGCCCCCCTTGCATCACAAATGCCAGGGTCGGACGTTCGGCGTCGATGCGGTTGATCCGCAACCGTGGGGGTGGAAGTCCTAGAAGCCGCACAGGACCACCACCCCGGGCGCGCCGAATTGGGGCTTTGTTGTGGCGAACTCCATACAGGACGGTGGATTCTGGGCCGGACGCCCGCATCACATTTGCTCAAACTCCGTGGATTGAAGCGACGTTTCGTACAATCCATCGACAATCTTGCGTCACTAACTCACGGCCTTTCTGGGCTCATCGACAGCGCTTGCTCGGGTACAACCACCCAAAGGCCAAATCGATCAAGGGTCGCCATATCACCAGCTGGCTTGGCAATGGCACAATCATCACGAAACTCTACTGCTGAGCCACTCGAAGAGACGAGGACGCTTCAGTTACAGTACACGCGGCCACAAGAACAGTCTCACGCCGCTGTGAGAATTAAACTAAAGAGACCATCAAATGTTCAAGGACGGCGTTGGCACGGCTGAGCGCGTCAGCACTTCAGAGGCCGACTCATGCCAAGACTCCAAAGCCACCACGGAAGGCTTGCCCATCGTAGTTAGCTTGTTCGCCGGCGCTGGTGGATTGGACCTAGGCTTCAAACAAGCGGGCTATAAGGTCGCAGTTGCCGTCGATTCGTCGACGGCCGCCATCCGTACTCATAAGAAGAACTTTCCGCGCACGCTCTCAAAGGCCGCGGACCTCAACGCACTGGGCGCACAAGGCCTTGTCGAGTTGGTGATGACGAAAGTCCCGATGGGCAGCGACATAGCTGTAATCGGCGGTCCGCCATGTCAAGGCTTCTCTCGGGCCAACAATAGTTCAGGGCCGTCAGACCCCCGCAACGGGTTGGCGGCCCTCTACATACGCATCGTTCGGGAACTCCAGCATCGATACAACGTCCGGTTCCTAGTCTTTGAAAACGTGCTGGGCATTCGCGACAAGAAGAACAAAGCCGCGTATCAGGCAATCCTCCAAGGAATCGAGTCCTGCGGCTTCGAGATCTCGGAGAAGACTCTATGTGCCCTCGATTTTGGTGTCCCCCAGAATCGAAAGCGCGTCATCCTGGCCGGATTGATGGCGCCCGCTAGCGAGTTGAAACTTCGGCGCCGCAACAATGGCCCCAAAACCGTTCGAGACGTCCTGCAAGGACTCCCTCGGCCGACATTCTTTCAGCGAGGACTCCAGCCAGCGGATATCCCATACCACCCAAATCACTGGACAATGGCGCCGAAGTCGCATCGATTCTCTAACCCGTCCGAGACGATCCCAGAGAGTCGGAGCTTCAAGCGACTTCAATGGGATTTCGCCAGTCCAACTGTTGCATACGGCAACCGAGAGATTCACATCCACCCCAATGGAAAACGCAGGTTGAGCGTGTATGAAGCGATGCTACTTCAAGGATTTCCATCCAACTTCGTCCTAGAAGGCAATCTCTCGGAGCAGGTCACCCAAGTATCCAACGCAGTTCCTCCGCCGCTTGGTAGAAGCATCGCGCAGGCTATCTCTAGGGCTATGGAGTTCAAGCCATGAGCAGTTCGGAAGCTGATAGCAATGACACTGCAGCGTTGATTGCGAGCATTCGCGACAGCGTAGATAGTTCGAAGACCGTCAAGACAACCCTCAAGACGAATGAACGCGTTATCGCGCGAGTCACGGACGGCATTTACAGGCAACCTGGCTCAGCACTTCGAGAGCTCATATCCAACGCCTACGACGCAGACGCAACCCGTGTCGTGATCAACACGGATGCACCAAGGTTCCAAAGGATCAGCGTAGAGGATGACGGGCACGGAATGTCCCCAGAGGCCCTCGCTTACCTTGTCCAGAACATTGGTGGAAGCGCCAAAAGGACGCCAAAAGGAGCGTCTCTAGGCATGACTTCCGACGAGGACCAACTACTAAGCCCGGGCGGCAGAAGGCTAATCGGCAAGATTGGTATCGGCCTCTTCTCCGTATCCCAGTTAACGCACTCATTCCAGATTGTCACCAAGACAAAGGATGATCCATTTCGGACTATCGCAACCGTCGTTCTCAGGCAGTTCAGCGACGATGATCCAGCAGGATCCAGATTGGCGGATGGAGAGTACGAATCAGGCAAGGTCACGATTTGGCGTGAACGCGCCTCTGATGTGAATGTCGCGGGCACAACAATCGTATTGACAAGCATCCGCCGACAGGCGCGAGAAGTTCTCCGCACCCAGGAGATTTGGTCAGCCATCGAAGAGGCTGAAAAGTCTGACGAAACCGATGGCATGGAGATCGCCCCCCCGCGATTCCACATTGGACGTGTCGACTCTTCAGGAAACCTCTTTCATCCTGATTCCGATGGCACAAATCAGTCGCTTCCTTGGTTGGCCTCGGATACACCTCCAGAGGCTTTCCGCAAGCTTGTAGCGTCGGTGTGGGAGCAGATTGCTGAGGGCGTGCCAAATCCGAGACTTGAGGACATCTTTGACTACTACCTGCGCATGGTCTGGCAGCTATCACTCTCGATACCTGCTCCGTACGTAGGTGGCCATCTATTCGATAAACCTTCTGCGACTTGGACACGAACTTTCCTGCTGTCAAACGACAAGGGAGAAGCTGCAACAGAGATCACTCAAGAAGGCGCTACGGTCCGAGAAAGAGCGAAGCTTGCCGACAATGACTCGGACAACTTCAGGGTAACCATCGACGGCCTCGAACTGGCTCGCCCGATTAGCTTTGACTTCCTTCCCGAGACAAGTGCAGCACTGGCCATGCCCCTCGTGTTTGTCGGGAAGTGCCACGAGGATTTCAGCAGGGTTCAAGCGGAACTCAGTGGCGGCCCACTTTCGTTTGAAGCCTATCTTTTTTGGTCACCAAAGATCGCGCCAGTAGAGCACCAAGGCTCTTTGATCCGCATCCATGGATCAAGCGGAACTCTGTTTGATCCGACCTTCATGAGATATCAGATTCAAGAGATCCGCCGACTAAAGCAGATCACTTGCGAGATCTATGTGCACCAAGGCCTTGATGGCGCACTAAACATTGATAGAGAGTCGTTTAACAGCGCGCACCCGCATGCCGTCTTCATTACAAAGTGGCTCCACGGCGCGCTGCGGCAGCTTGCTTCCGCGCAGAAGCGCCTTTCAAGCGAGGTTCTTGACGTAACAAAAGCTGCAAGGACTGAGGCCGCGCTAAGCAGTATTGAGAAGATCGCAGCCAAGGCGTGGCAGACCGTTAATGATGATTTGAGTCTGCCGCCAAAGATTCAGATCGTTGAAGCGGCCTCTGATTTCCGCACGGATGGCTCCGAAGCCTACATGTTCTCGAGGACCGCAGTAGTCCCTCCAATGGAGCGCTCTAACACCGCTAATGCTCGCAACCAACGAACTATTGCGGAACAGAAGGTGAAGGCTATTGCTCAGGTACTTGCTGCTTACGGTCTTCTGGACAAGTTGAACCAACGGTCGCGGGAGCAAATGCTCAAGACCATCTTTGAGATTCTCGAGTCCGCAGGAGCCTGACATGGAAAACAGAGAGCAGAGCGTCGGCGAGGGCATTGCTGAAGAGATCTTTGACGCGGCCTTGGTGTACGAAGCACACGAGCGACCGGAACCACGACCATTTCTCCCGTGGCACCGCCCCCGAAAGCAACTGGTTAGGGAGCAACAGTGGATCTACGAGATCGAACAGCTTGTCACCGCCAGCCCGCCAGAGCACGGCGAGATTCGCTATCTGGGACTACCCGGCATTGACTTGCTGGATCTCCGTTGCATTAGGCAAATGATCTGTGACACAAGAGACCTGAAACTGCGCTACTTGGGCTTCAACTCTGGAGTACAGCCGAATAGCCGTGATCACGAGGAGATGACAATATCGGAGGACGAAGTTAAGCGCTCCAGACTGGTTCATGAACTTTCGTTGATTCGTGGAGATGACTTCACGCTACTTGGCCAGAGAAACTCTCTTGCCCAAAAAGCAGCGCTGAGCCACGGGCCGTTTGATGTAATAAACATTGACCTCTGCGACGGCTTCGGCACCCACCCACCTGCAAGGCTAAACGCCACTTACTACGATGCGGTGAACAGCCTTTGTGCTATCCAAGTGAGGCGCACGCGGCCTTGGCTGCTATTCCTCACCACCCGAACTGACCGCCCCACAATCGACGGAGCCGTTCTAGAGTTATTCTTGGAGAAGTATCGGGCAAATCTGGCAGACCATGCGGACTTCACTACCGAGTCAGATAATCGCTTTGGCATCAGCTGCGAAGCGACACTTGCTGAAGCGTGTGGAACCGATAATGGGCACCTGAGAGTCTTCCTTACGGCGCTTTGCAAATGGCTCATCGGAATCGCGCTCGCAAACGCTCCTACTGATGTCAGGCTGAAGAGCGTAGTCGGCTACAGCGTTGCCGACGGCCCCAGTCCGGACCTGATGTCTTTGGCCTTCCTGTTTACTCCTACGGTTGTACCGGGCGAGGATCCGATGCGCCTCGCTCGGGTACCGGATCAGGCGCCTACCGAAGGACTCATGGCAGTACGTGCTCTCAGGCGGGTAAGCGCTCTCCGAGACGCTGACGAAATATTGTCGAACGACGATGCGCTTCAAGCACGGATGACCGACAACATGGCGGCTCTCTTGGCTGAAGCACGATACGATCCAGAGGCCTATCGAGAGTGGGTCCGTAAAGGAGCAGCCTAGGGCGAGTCACGACCATGAAACCGGAGAGTTCTTTCCGGAGCTCAATTCCATTGATGAATTTTCTGAAGCGATGTGCAATGAGGTTTGAAATTCGCTTTAGTGGTTTGACTGATAGTGCCGCATTCGGCGCCAGAACGTTCCGAGCCACTGGCTGCATCTGTGCTATCAGCTCATCTAAGCCGAGAAACCGCTTCATGGCTCCGCCAAACACGACTCCCTGCCAGCGCCTTAGCTAACCGTGGCTACCCCATTAGCGCAAGCACAGGCTTCAGGCCGGCTTCCCGACACTTGGCCTCAAGCCACACATCCTAGAAAATTCGCAGTTCGCCGCGCCCATCCATGCCCGGCACCGTTTACGGCTATGTAGCTCAGCCGGTTAGAGCACAGCACTCATAATGCTGGGGTCGGTGGTTCGAGTCCACCCATAGCCACCAGGCTCCCCTTGGGAATCAATCGCTTACAACAACCCGCCCACTTGGCGGGTTTTTTGTGGGTGCTGGCATGGGGTGTGGCTGGGGTGTCCGGGGTGCGGGGCCGGCTTCGGGGTGGCTTAGGCGTGTCGCCCCCAGAAGCGCGTAGTCGCCCAAATGCAAGGACCGTAGGCCTGGCTTGGCTGATGCCCATCTTGCGACAGGATCTTCTCCACGGTGGTGCCGCTCTCGGCCTGCTTCAGGGCGATCGCAATCTGCTCTTAGGTGAACTCGACCTCTTCATGGCGACGGACCTCCTTGGCGCCTGAGTGTCGCCGAATCCTCTACTTCTGGCTGGTCCAAATTACCGGAAGGAGGTCAGTCCAGAATCAGATTCAATTAACGAATGTCTAATTATCCCAACTCGCATCCGAGTACGAAAATATAACCCCCACGTCAGCCTCATGCGCGCCGGAACTTGAGTCAAAAACAAAATGACTTCCAACTTTTCCAGATGCGGCAAGTTTCAATACTGAACTCGCTATTGACAGAAATCCTTCCGCATTAGCCTTGATAACTACCTCTCCATCGTTAGATCTAATCTCTATGAACGACTTCCCTCTTCCCTTTCCACTTAGCATAGAAACCTCTCCCTGGATCCGTTCTAGTTCTTCATTCATCTTCTATTCTCATCTGAAAGATACACATGACTATTGTGTTCGGCGTCAAAAACCTGCCTTCCTGACGGCTTCGTCGTAGTAACCCCCTCTTCAAAGTTCATATGCGGTGCGCCCGCATGATTCTTTGAGGTCGCGAGGTCAGAGTTCGTCATACGAACCTGCCTTGTACCATCAGCGGATCTGAAAACACCATCCGCGATTTGCTTGTAGCCGTCACCAAGATACGAAGAAGCTGTGTCTAGCGCCTCATCTGTGCCCATTGCAGCCCCATCTGCGGGGCGCGCAGCCCTGGTGGCGTCAGTCACTCCGTTGACGGCTCTAACAGCGTCAGCGGCACTGCCCCCCGCACGCACGGCGACACCAGCGCCAGTAACACCAGGAACAGCCGCCGCTCCAATGTCTGCTCCAAGTGCAGCCAAGTTAGTCCAACTCGGATCCTTTGCCAGCACGTATGCGCTATATGCGGCAAATCCGATGTCCAAAACTATGTCAGCTATCCGCCCATCAGGATCCGTGAACTTATACGGATTGTTGTTCGCATACCGATACCGATGGAACTGCCCCACCGGATTGCTGTACGCCGTCACCGGGTCAACAGACAAGAACAGCCCAATCTGCGGATCGTAGTAGCGCTGCTGCATGTACGTCAGGCTGGTCGCAGCGTCTTCCACGTGACCGGTGTAGCCGGGACCGTCCCTTCCGACCCTGTTTGCCGTCCACCCGTAAGGCTCATACTCCGTCCGCTCCAGCACCGCCCGACTCTGGTCTGTGATCGCTAACGGGCTGCCGAGCGCATCGGTGTGCTGGTACTTTGTCGTGTAGACGTTCGTTACAACGTCCCGTTCCCGGATCGCCACCAGGCTCCCTTGCAGGTACACGTACTCCGCGACCTTTCCCGCCCGATTGTCTCCCGTCATCGACAGACGGCCATCCTGCAGGTAGTGGGTATACTTCGGACCAGTGCCGACCTGGTCCAGCACCCGTCGTCCGTGCCCGTCATAGGCGTAACTAGATCCCGGGCTGCCGCTGTTGCTCCGCAGCCGGTTGCCGTAGTCGAAGGTGTACGTCCGACCGTTCTTGTTGGCAAGGTTCCCCTGCGCGTCGTAACCCAACCCCATCACTGTCGCACCCGCACAACTCCCTGTCTTGACGTTAGTCAGTCGCCAGGAGCCGTCGTAGCAGTAGTAGTGATCACGAACTTGATTGCCGCCGGTCAGCTTCACTCGGGTCAAATTGTCTAACGTGTCATAGCCGTAAGTTGCCGTCCCGAACATTGGCGAGACCACCTGCGTCAATCGATCCAAACTGTCATACGTCATGGAACGATTGCCGCGCCCTCCCGTACGGCCATCGCTGATCGCAGCCACGTTGCCGACCTGGTCATAGTCATAGCCATCATTCAGAATCGCGCTGGACGTGCAAGTTCCGTAGAAGTCGCAACTTGTGTCGGGCAAGCCCCGAGCATTCTGGGTCACACTGTGTTTGATTCCGTTGCCGTAGCTGAACTCCTTGACCCCCCCATTGGGGTGATATGCCACTCCTGTTGCATAGGTGCCCGCTTGGGTTGGTTGACCCAACGCGTTAGGGGCGTAGTTCACATCTAGACCATGCCACGACAGCGAAGACAGATGGCCATTAACGTTGTACGCATAGTAAACAGGCCAGGTGAAAACAGACCCGAACTGCAAGATCTCGCGAGTGAGAAATCGTCTTCGGTTATAGCTGTAGCTATTTGTGGTCCGCTGCAACTCGCCAGCGTCATTTTCAGTAGTAATCGAAGCCTGCAGCCCATCAGGCGTGTACGTCAAAGCTTGGCTGCCTTGACCATCCGGGAAGGCAAGCGTCGCAAGACGATTACGGGCATCATAGGTCCGCACTGTTTTTGCCGCTGCCGGAACGCTGCCCTCGTTACAACTATTGTGACTGGTCAAAGCCAGACTTCCAGCAGACCATGCCAAGTTCCCTGCGCCGTCGTAAGCCATCACGCTTACACCGGTCTCAGGCTCATTGACCTTACAAAGCTCCTGATTCGCGTTGTAGGTGTATCGGCGAATTGCGGCTAAGGGGCGAGGCACCAAATAGGCGCCCGAGTTCGTCAGCGTGAGATTCCCGGTTCCCAGGGGTGACAGGCCATGAACATGAATCGATTTCCCACCATGTGTTTGACGAACCGTTGAAGTCAACGGAAACATATAACGATAAGCTGCCCCAGTGGTCTGACATGCCGTGGCGACAGCTGCCTCACTTGCCAGATTCGCTGTAGCGGCACCTACATAGGTGCCACTACCAACAGCCCCCCCAACATATACGTGCACATTGATTGAGGGAGCGTGGCCTGCTTGACAGGCCCACCCACGCACGAAGAACCCTCCTGATCCATCAGGAAAGGTCCCGTCTACGTAACCTCGGATTTGCGCATGCACGGACGCTGTAAGAAGCGAGCACAGCACAACTACCACCGCTTTCCATCTCGACATCTTTTGCATAACCACCCCAAATCTTAATGAACGGTACCGTGCGATTCATGCACGACCTCGGCACACTAATTCGGCCCAGACCGCATCAATTCACGTGGCTTGCCAAATACGTCTCGACTGATGTCTGTGACACCACCTCCAGGAGCCGTGACTCGGATCGGCCATTCCGTGACGGGTCGGTCATAGGCCATGTATTCGGTTGTCGTCTGAAATCCACGGGGGTTTGTGACCTGCAATTTGAATCCAGGCAGGTAGGAGGTCGTCGTCGTCAGCTGCCCGGTTCCTTCCCAATCCTGCCTGACGATCTGCACGCGTCCAAGCGCGTCGTACGTAGTATGCATACCGATGTTAGGAGGAGTTCCATCTGCAACAGGGTAAGAAGTAAAGATCAAACGACCGTCATGGTCATACGTGTTTCGAATCAAGCGACGTGTTTCCGTGATCTGGCTAGTGTCGTCCTCTCGGACGATGGATGGACGCCATAAAGCATCAAAGTAGACCAATTTTCTACCAGTTCCGGTCGTAGTTGTCTTTCGCCAGTGGCCCGCTGGAATCCCGTACTCCGCAACGGAAATTTGCTCGAACAGAACTATCGTATTAGTCCAATTTGATGCATCACACACGTTTGCCTGAGTCTCTGATGGATAGATGATCTTCGCGATCCGCCCCATCGGATCGTACTCATAACAAGTCTTTGAACTTGTTTCATCCGTGACGGACGTGATCCAACCGTTGTTATCTGCGACGGCAGACTGGATTGCACCCGCTGTCGCCTCGGGGGTCGCCGGATGCTGGATCATCTGCGGGATGCCCCGCTTCCAGCTAGAAAACGCCGTGACGTTGCTGTTGCCGTCCTTGACCGTCGCGACGGTACCGTTCGCGTTGTACGTCAACGTCTGCTGTAGCTTGCCAAACGCATACGTCTGCAGCGGCAGCGCACTGGTCGCATCATAGGTAGTCGCGTACTCGACCAATCCCGTATTGGTGTTCGTCGACGACGCCACCTGTCCCAACACCCATTTGCTGGTGTTGTCGTGGTACACGATGACGTCCGTGCGTGTGTACGTCTGTGCGCTAACCAAGCCGGACAATGACACCAAGCCAAGTGACGTAACCAGCACGGTGATCCGCAGCCTATCCATTTGTTGCCCCCAAGAGTCCTATTGATCTCCACAACGCATCACGCTTGTGATCATCGACCTGATGCAAACTGACCAGCATAGTCATACCGAATGGCTCGCCGCAGATGCACTTCTGGCTACTGCCGGCCATGCCGTCAAGGTGCAGGCGCACTGCTTCTAGTGATCCGCACTGGACGTACAAAAGCATCAAACTGTTCGGCACTCCAAGTGAAGCCGACTCCATCCCGGTATTCAGTCACACTCTTCAGCGGCCGATGATAAGCATCGTCGTAACTTTCCCCGCGCACGGTGGGGTCAAATCCTAATCGCTTCGGGAATCCAGACGCACTCAGTTCATATGTGTACGTCGTTCTACTCAGAGGCGAAATCGCCCCGGATGCGAACCGCTTTGTTTGCAACAGCAGTCCGTCGTCATAGTTGAATGTGTTTCCATACTCATGGAGTTCGTATGACCCGTCCGGGTTGACGATTTTTGTCTCAGTGAACTTCGGGCTCGGCGCACCACTCGTCCGATATCCATACTTCCATACGCGATCGGCAAGCCCTGGGCCGGAAATCTTTTTGTAGGTAAGCCCTACAACATCGATATAGACCGAAAAACGCTCTTGTGAGACATACTGAGCAACGCCAGTATCAACATCGACAATATTGCTCAACGTCCAACACTCAAAAGGCACATCCCATCTTCTGAACATCACCTTTGACAACCCAAAGATGGCCGTTGCACCCGAAGGATTCTTTACCGAATAGCCTTTACTGTACGATCCAGCGCCAGCGGTGAAATCTGGATTTGTGTACTCACTGTCCCGAGGGTCGAATGACCCATTGCAGCCCCCTCCCCTGATTGCATAGAACTTGTAATTATTCAGGTCTGCATATTGCCATGTGCTGTTATCTGGATTAGTTACCAGAGACAGCATTCCCGGCTCATGGACACCAGGCGCCACAACACCGGAATATTGATAGGCCCAAGACCTCCCATTGGAGGTTACCAATGAAATTCTTCCCGAAGCGTAGGAAACGTCAATCCTTCTCCCATCACTTGCGATGATCGAAGTGGGCGCTATCGAATCATTGGGACCATTGCTATACGTGTACTCAACCGTGTTCCCATGCACGTCTTGTATCTTTGATACATACAAGGAGACCTGCCCCTTGTTGAAATTGTCGCCACTGGCATGGATCCCACCCTCTGAAATCCAAGCGCCCGGACTTATATAAATCCTGCTATCCAACGCCATCCAATCAAACCAGTACTTTGTTCCTTCTTGATTGACCATCAAGAAGCCTTCCACACCGGTCTTGTTCTTGATGGTCGAGAGACACGAAAAGTAGCTATTGTCTTTAGTCAACCAGAAGTACGGGCCGCCCGATGAAGGCGCCGGATAAACGCTATCATTGTATTGAAGCGTACGACTGGCCGAACCCGGGATATCAACCCTTGGCGCGCCCCAATATATGCGCACCTTGCCCCAGTAACTCTCTGCAGGCCGAATGCGGGACTTGCTTGAAACCGAACAGTTCTTGGTTGTTCTGCCAGGATCAGATGTAGTCCATCCATCCGCCAGATCATACGAGACCGTTATCTTTGGGATGGCAACCTCCCAATCAAGCATCACTCCCTTCCTTCTGTCACTAGGATCAGGAGGGACAGTCGGATCAATGACAAAGTCGCGCTTTACGCGAGAGAATTCCACTGGCAACTTATCGTTTCCAGGTAGAGAAACATCATTGACGAATATTTGGAGCGATCCGGTCTGTGGCGAGAACTGATCACCAAAGTCAGTGTTACTGACTCGCGGGATGTCGCTTGGCGGCTTCGCAGCAAGATATTGCAGATAGGCTTTTGGTGTTGCTTGCCCCCAAGCATTGGCGAGCACAGACAAACCCAGAACGACAACAGCCCCTTTAATCAACATCCTTGCCATACTTAACTCCATCCACACGGGCTACAAACGGATTGGAAGAACCGCACGCAAGGCGACTGAACGAGCGTGACATACTCATTCTGGCTAGCGGACTGCGGCATCAACGACGGAATCGGGCCACCAGATGCTCTTCCCCAGCTTCTGGCGCATCGCGACCATGAGTATGGTTTAGATCAAGACCCTGCTGTCAAGTACGAAAACCTCAAATATTGACGGAATCGACTCAGGCGTCTCCGGGCGTGACAAAAAGCTGAAGGCACTGTCGCCGGCAATAGCACCGAGACGACACACCAAGCCGGCCTTCATGGGCGATCAGGAAAGCCTACCCTGACCGCTGTTTTCCCATTAAATCCCTGCTCAACCATCGCTGACTGTGCCAGCGACGAGATCATTCACGTAGCGGAGCATGGGAAGATTGGCCGAAGAATCATCCAATCCGAAGTCGCTAGTCATTGCCATAACTGATCCCATCTCGCCACCAAATTCCTTCATCACTGAAAGCAAGAGCGAGGACTCTCCCCCGACAACTGTTAGATCTGAGTCACCCCATACCGCCCACTTTTGGCCAACACCAGCCATGAAGAACTCTGGCAAGTACCTATCGCTGCGAAGAAAGTGCGCGAGAACTTCGTCCAGATTCAAGCGAACGACGAATGGCTGCTCAACCTCCATCACCACACCACCCGTGAGGGGATCAGGCGATGCCACGAAGGCAAATTCCTCCCTGTACGTTCTTCTGATCTCATCTATGAGTCGACGCCAAACACCTTCCGGCAAACGGGTATTGCCCTGACGATCACGATTGAAAGCTAAAGCCTTCCAACCTCCAGGCTTCAGCGGAAAGCCTGGGAAGATCTGAGGTTGGAAAATGCTCTTCCGCCACTGCTCCACCAAAAAGATGCTAAAGGGGTTACACCTGGTCATTCATCGCTCCTTCTGCTCCGGATACCGAATGATGTTCTCAGCCCTAACTTTTCCGTCGGCATCTTGAATTTTGACGGTCCGATCTCCTTGATACTGTCCACCCTTAGTCGATGTATGCGATTCAACCTTTCTTCCATCTGGGAGCTGAACTACCGTCGTCTTGTCGTTCTCAACCAAGACTTTCGAGCCCTCAACTCCCCGTGCGGTATCGATAGCAGCATCCGCGCCTGCCGCACCACCTTCACCAACCTTGACCCCATCTCTCCCTGCTTGCCCATCAGCAGGAACAGTGCCTCCCATGATTGCGTCAACGGCATCTTGACTGGCGGATTCAGCTGACTCGTTCGCCACTGAGAAAATTGCATTCTCAAGCAACCTTCGAGCATAGAAAACACCAACCGTGCCGTAATCCACCACCACCTCAAGAATTGAATGGCTTGTACCCGTGCAGCGATTCTCGTCGCAAGACACGGCCCGCCCATCCGGATCCGTGAACTTATACGGATTGTTGTTGGCATACCGATACCGATGGAACTGCCCCACCGGATTGCTGTACGCCGTCACCGGATCTACAGACAAGAACAATCCAATCTGCGGATCGTAATACCGCTGCTGCATGTACGTCAGGCTCGTCGCAGCGTCTTCTACATGACCTGTGTAGCCCACACCATCCCTGGCAGCACGATTGCCGACACGTCCGTAAGGTTCGTACTCGCTGCGTTCGACGACAACGCGACCGGCATCAGTGATCGCGACCGGGCTACCAAGTGCATCGGTGTGCTGGTACTTGACGACGGCAGTACCACCTGCAATCGGAACTTCGCGGGTAGCCACCAGGCTGCCGTTCAACAAGATATGGTCGACATCCTTGCCGGTCCGCTCGTTACGCTGGAACCGCAAAGCGCCATCCTGCCCATAAACGGACCGCAGCACCCCACCTGAATGGAACGAACGCACACGGCGCCCGTGGGCATCATAACGATAACTCTCGACCCACGTGGACCCCTGCATGACCAGCCGCAAACGATTGCCGTAATCGAACGTATAGGCAAGCCCATTCTTGTTCGCCAGGTTGCCCTGCACGTCATAGCCCAGCCCAGTGACGGTGGCTCCCGTCGTGCAACTGCTGGTCTTGACGTTAGTCAAGCGCCATGCGCTGTCATAGCAATAGTGATGATCACGTGCTGCCAGGTTCGCAGTAGCGCCTACCTGCACTCGGGTCAAGTTATCCAATACATCATATGTATACGTCGCGGTCCCGAACATCGGCGACACAGTACCCGTCAACCGATCCAGCGCGTCATAGTTCATCGTCCGATTGCCACGATTACCAGTCCGACCATCACTGATCGCGGCCACATTGGCATTGCCATCGTAATCGTAGCCGTCGTTCAATACGGCCGACGCATTACATGTACCGTAGTAGTCGCAACTTGTGTCGGGCAGTCCCCGTGCGTTCTGCGTTAGCGTATGAACGATGCCATTGCCATACGTGAACTGTTTGATCGCGCCATTGGGGTGATACGTCACGCCAGTTGCGTATGTCCCAGCCTGCGTAGGTTGCCCCAAGGCATTGGGTGCATACGCAACAGGCAAGCTAGACGGATAAGTATGGGCAGACAAGTACCCGCCCTGGTTGTATGTATAGCCAATCGAACGACTAAACTCGTTGGTGTCGTTTTGCGTTTCTAGGTTTAACAATCGGCGACGATTGTATGCGTAGCTGTTGACAACGCTGGAAGCGCCCTCAGTGTTCCTTGTAGTCACTTGTGCCGGCAGCCCATCAGGTGTGTAGTTCCACGTCTGATTGGCATTCAAGTCCGGGAAAGCAATCGTCTTCAAACGATTCCGCGCGTCATACGTGCGCGTCGCCTTCCGGACAGTGATCGCTGTATCGACCCCCGTCGCATGACAGCCTGTGAAAGTGGCAGGCAGTCCAGATGCCGACCAGCTGAGATTGCCAGCTGCGTCATACCCCATCAAAGACACACCAGTCTCAGGCTCAGCAGAACGGCACAACTCCATCGAGTTGTTGTAGGTAAAGAACCGATCCAACCTCAACGAGTTAGCATGATTCCGCCTGGCGACCCTTGTTACCTTGCCGAAGGTGTTCCTGTAAATCTCCGTCGCAGTATTCGCGTTGGTCGTCATTCCAGTGGGGAATTCCTGCGTCGGCCGATCAAATGCCATGTACTGCGTAACAACCTTCATGTTGTTTGGCAGCGTGACGCGTGTCTGAAAGCCGGTCAGATACTCGGTCTGAGTGGCCAGCTGAGGAATCCCCTCCCAGTCTTGTTTATCGAGCGTGTTTCGCCCCAATGCGTCATAGGTGGACCAGGTCCCGGTAGTCGGATTGCTGACGGCGCTTGGATACGAGGCAAAGGTCACGCGACCATCATGGTCATATGTGAAACGCTGGAAGCGCTGGGTCGTCGCTTCTGCTGCAGTGTCGTATTCACGCGTGACCAGCGGGCGCCACAGCGCATCGAAATACGTGACCTTGCGTCCGTTGCCAGTGCTGATGGTCTGGCGCCAATGCCCTGCAGGAATTCCGTACTCACTTGAAGCGACGGGCTCGAAGGCCTGCACTGTGTCATTCCACGCACCCGTTGGCTCCAACGGATAGATGATGCGCGTCAGACGCCCCATTGCATCGTAGGTGTAGTTGGTCGCAAATCCGTTCTCGTCAGTGACGGACGTGATCCAGCCATTGTTGTCTACAACCGCAGACTGGATACCCCCCGATGTTGCCTCGGGGGTCGCCGGATGCTGGACGGTTTGCGGGATTCCCCGCTTCCAGTTGGACAACGTTGTGACATTGTTGTTGCCGTCTTTGACGGTGGCGACGTTGCCGTTCGCGTTGTACGTCAGCGTCTGCTGCAGCTTGCCAAATGCGTACGTCTGCAACGGCAGCGCACTGGTCGCGTCATAAGTGGTCGCGTATTCGACCAGACCGGTATTGGTGTTCGTTGACGAGGCCACCTGCCCCAACACCCATTTGCTGGTGTTATCGTGATACACGATGACGTCAGTCCGCGTGTATGTCTGCGCGCTGGCCGCGCCAGGCATCAATGCAGCACCAAACGCGCCGACTAACGCAGCGATTCGGAACCTATCCATTTGTTATCCCCAAGAATTCCAATGACAGTCACCAAGCAGCACGTCGCAATTACGGCACGGGAGCACTTGATCTGGTCACGCTGGTCGGACGCCCTCGGCTGTCCAGGCTATTCACCTGCATGGTGAACTTAACACCATCCTGGATAACATCCGATCGCACCAACGGTCTCAGCACCGCATCGTCGTAGCTGCCTCCTCGGTACTCAGGGTCAAAGCCAACCGCCTTTGGATAAGCAGCGTTACCCTGACCAAGCTCGTAAGTGTTGGCAACTCGCCGGCGCAGGACACCGCCAGCGTCATAGGTATCGACACTTAGCAGCAATCCGTCGTTCTGCTTGAACACGTTTCCGAACGTATGGATCTCATAGGACCCATCTGGGTTCAGCACCTTTCCTTGGTTCGTGCCGCCGGTGAACGGCAAGAATCCCAACTGCGATGTGTATGTGTACTTCCAGATGGCGTCTGCCAAGCCAGGACCGGACACCTTCTTATACGTTAAGCCAAACCCAGAAGTCGCGACCGGGTTGATTGGCTGAAAAATGCTCTCGTAGAAATCGCCGCCGCCCATAGCCGGCGCACGCGCAATGGCATAGCATTGTCTCGGAACCGCCGACCTGCCAACAATCAATGGCGACACGCCAAACAGGGCGGTTGCGCCGGACGGCGCCGTCACGGCATACGATCTTTCGTACATTCCAGCGCCAATTGTGTGATCCGGCACTAGGTTCGGATATACATTGCATCCATAGAAATCGATGTCTGCGTAGTAGACGCTGCCGTGTCTAACGCTACCGTAGTGATAAGACCACTTGCTTGCATCAGGATTCGTAACTTGCGTAAGCCTAGACGGCGAATAACCAGAGGGAGTTGGACTCTGTCCATACAAGTACGTCCACACCCGTCCATTCGCCGAGACAGAAGAAACTTTGTCAGTTGCGTACGGGATGTCTGCGTACGAAATGTCAATACGGCGGCCGTCATTAGATTCGATAGCATCCAACTTGACCAACCCCGTGCTCTTGTTGGAGTAGCTGTATGTCACCCAGTTTCCGAATCTGTCTTCTACCCGAGTTGCGTACAACTCTATCTGTGCAACACTCATATTGAATGTATCGACAGCGCTTGATAAAAATGTAGTTGGCCCACTATGGTAGGTAATGCCACTGGTGGCGACCCAGTCAAACCAATACCGCGTGCCATCCGGCGCCAACATTAAAAACCCTTCCGAACTTCCCCGCTGAATCTCTTGGGCAGTTGTTCCACCTGAGTTTTTCAAAGTTGGGATGCATGAAAAATAGTGGTTATCTTTTGTCAGCCAATAATAGGGGCCACCAGCACTTGGCGCGGCCATATTGTTCACGTTGTACTGAAGCCCCAGGTCTGCACCTCCTGGAATGTGGACCCTCGGAGGCTTCCAATATGTTTGAATGCCGGCTGGGAACGCCCCCGCTTCATTCGGCTTGATCAGCGCCGTTCCTGCAACCGAGCAGTTCTTCCTCGGCGCACTGCTATCTGAAGTGACCCAACCAATTACAGAATCGTGAACCACGTAGACCCTCGGAAGATCTATTTCCCAATCCACCATGGAATTTTGGTATGCCCCTTGCGTCGTTCCCTTTAAGATTTCAACCTTACGGCGCCTGAACTCCACAGGAAGACGATTGTTCCCGGGCAGAGACACATCAACAACGTTGAACGATATTGTCCCAGTCTGCATGCTGATCTGATCACCAAACTCGCTCCCCCCGGTTGTCATTTTGGCATTTGAGTTTCTATGGACCGATGCATACATTGGGTTCGGCTGATCCGAGTTGTCCTGCGCCCAAGCAGGCAAAGCCGCGTACATGGCCATTACTGCCACTAAACGCATAGCGCACTTGATTGAATAGCTAACCCTTCTAGTCACGTATCCTCCGTCCATATTTCACGCGCAAACGCTAAAGCGCCCCGCGTGGAACGCGTGGCACAGTTCGTTATGAAAATCGGTGCTCTCGGAGCCCGCAATGAATTCCATTTTTCCCAACCTGCAGATCCGATCCCTGATCTGTTCGCATCCCCTGTCTTCCTAGATACCTTTGCCCTCGCCTCATGTCAACCGAGACGCGTCTTGGCGCGAATTTTTCACGTCCGGCCCCGACGAGTTGGACACATGGGCATGGCTGGGGATGTCGCTGAAACAGCAAGGCGTGCTCACCTAACACCTGACTACAGCCGCACCAGCGATCACATGAGCCCCTGGCTTTGAAAGTCTCCAAGTAGGGCAAGCAGGCCAAACACGGACGATCCGCATCCAAACATGCCGCGCCAGCTCTTCCTGTTGTTGGCTTACGCCAACCAAGGAAACCGCCGGGATGTCAGTTGCTACCCTTACCAAGCGCATCGTCACCACCACACAGCCCCGGGATCGCGCCTACGAGCTCAGGGACACGCAGGTGCGCGGCCTGCTGTGCGGGTGCAGCCCAGTGGGCACAAAGCTTGGGTTGTCACCTGGACGCATGGGAAGCGTCGTACACTGGGGTCGGTGGTTCGAGTCCACCCATAGCCACCAAGTTCCCTTTGGGAATCAACGCCTTGCAAACACTCGCCCACGTGGCGGGTTTTTTGTGGGCGTTGGTTGGGCGTGTGGCTGGGGGTATCCGGGTGCGGGGCCGGCTTCGGGGTGGCTTAGGGGCTGGGCGGGTTTGCCAAGCCCACTGAAACGAGCTGCGCCGGGAACGACGACATCAGCCTAGAAGCGGGTGTAAGCAATCCAAGCCATGCACTGTGGTTCGACTTTGCCCCCTGCGAGGATTCGTCATGAAGATCATCATCCCGGCGTTGGCATTGATGCTGCCCTGTTTCGCTGCAGCAGCTTCCGACTTCGCCCAGCCCACCGCGCAGATGCCTCTTGCCATCCACCCGACGGCAGCCGGCACATTTGTATTCAAGAACGTCACCGTCGGCGACGCCAAATCGGACGTCGTTCGCAAGGCGGGCGATCCGGGGCTGAGGGGGCATCCAGGCGATGACCAGGAAGTCTGGTACTACATCGAGGACAACCTGAGGGTCGCGGTTACTTTCGACCGGGATGTGGTCACATCAGTAGCCACCACCATTTTCTGATTGCTGCGGGCAGGACATAGCCGACGGGCACTGCTGGGAATCAACGCATTGCGACCATCCGACGGGCTTTTGTAGGCGTTGGTTGGGCGTGATGGGAATGTTCGGGGTGCGGAGCCGGCTTCGGGGTGGCTTAGGGGCGTTGCCCCCAGAAGCGCGTAGTCGCCGTCATGCACGGACGCTAGCCCACATACGAATCGCAACAATGACAAGGCCCGCGGATGCGGGCCTCTATTTCACGCGCTGTCAGCAGGTGAACCGATCCCCCGTTATCTATCAATAGTTCAACCTGACCCCGATAGTTCTGCAAGCCTCAACTACCGCTGTCGCTTCCGGAAGTCCAGCGAAGAAACTTTGGGGGACGCCCCAGGTATGCGAGACAACCGAAACAGTAGAACCCCACAAGCATCGGTAAGCTAAGCAAGATCGTTATGCCGACGTTCTCGCGCAGTCCAAAGACAAGTAAACCGATGGTAGACAAGCAGAATGCAAGCGCCACTATGCATGACACCACCCTGTACCCTAGCCCGATTCTCCCCTTCGGCCGTCTGCTCACTCAATCTTCTCCTTCCAACGTTCGAGCCGCACGATTTACCGAAGTGCGAATGATTGATCCGGCAGCTGTTCCGGATTCCCATGATAGGCCAATTAGCAGGCCGTTCGTCGCAGTTGTAAAAGCAGCCAGTCTTGCACTTGCGCCGTAGGTGCCAAGATGTTTCGCAGGTCCATTGAACAACAACTGGCCGAAAGTATAGCCACCGTATCGCTTTGCCATCGCGCTTCCAACTCCAAGGCCGACTAGCTTCTTATCCACATCGTCAATGGGACCCACGGTCAGGCTTGTCGATCTAAAGTTTGCTTCAACGTCACCAAAGAATGTATTGCCTGAGCGCCCGCCAGTCGCACCTATAACTACACCAAGCGCACCGCCTTTGCGATAGTCCTCTGAGACTCCATCCGCTACGGCATTAGCGCCGAACTTCACCCCATCAACAACTCGATCCACGCGACTTCGTACTGCGTCAGAAACCTTGCTTACTACATTGCCATTGGCGCCTTCGGCTCCTTTACTGCCCTCAAATCTGCTTGAGTCACTGCTGAGTCCGGCCTGCTTGCAGTAAGAAACATTGCAGCTTGAGCCAACTCGCGAGAAACGCCCATCCGGATCCATGAACTTATACGGATTGTTGTTGGCATACCGATACCGATGGAACTGACCTACCGGATTGCTGTACGCCGTCACCGGATCAACTGACAAGAACAATCCAATCTGCGGATCGTAATACCGCTGCTGCATGTACGTCAGGCTGGTCGCAGCGTCTTCCACATGACCGGTGTAGCCAACACCATCCCTGGCGGCACGATTGCCGACGCGGCCGTAAGGTTCGTACTCACTGCGCTCGATGACCATGCCACTGGCATCGGTGATTGCAACTGGACTACCAAGCGCATCGGTGTGCTGGTACTTGACGACGGCAGCTCCACCTGCAATCGGAACTTCGCGCGTAGCCACTAGGCTGCCGTTCAACAGGATATGGTCGATATCCTTGCCAGTCTGCTCGTTACGCTGGAACCGTAAAGCGCCATCTTGTCCGTAAAAGGACCGCAACACCCCACCTGAATGGAACGAACGCACACGACGCCCGTGGGCATCATAGCGATAGCTTTCGACCCATGTGGAACCCTGCATGACAAGACGCAAACGATTGCCGTAATCGAACGTGTAGGCAAGACCATTCTTGTTCGCCAGGTTGCCCTGCACGTCATAGCCTAGCCCGGTGACAGTAGCTCCCGTCGTGCAACTGCTGGTCTTGATGTTAGTCAAGCGCCAAGCGCTGTCATAGCAATAGTGATGATCACGTGCTGCCAGGTTCGCAGTAGCGCCTACCTGCACCCTGGTCAAGTTATCCAGTACGTCATATGTATATATCGCCGTCCCGAACATCGGCGACACAGTTTCTATCAGCCGATCCTGTGCATCGTAGGTCATCGTCCGATTGCCACGACTACCAGTCCGGCCATCACTGATCGCGGCCACGTTGGCATTGCCATCGTAATCGTAGCCGTCGTTGAGCACAGCCGACGCATTGCATGTGCCGTAGTAGTCGCAACTTGTATCAGGCAGTCCTCTCGCGTTCTGCGTCAGCGTATGGACGATGCCATTGCCATACGTGAACTGTTTGATCGCGCCATTGGGGTGATACGTCACGCCAGTTGCATACGTTCCAGCCTGCGTGGGTTGACCCAAAGCATTGGGCGCATACGCAACGGGCAAGCTGGTAGGATACGTATGAGCAGACAGGTGCCCGTTCTGGTTGTACGTATATCCAATCGAACCGCTGATCTCGTTAAGATTGTCCTGCGTCTCTTGCGTCAACAGCCGGCGACGATTGTATGTATAGCTATTGACGACCGTAGTACCGCCTTCTGTGTTGAGGGTGGTGACCTGTGATGCCAGCCCATCCGGCGTGTAGTTCCACGTCTGATTCGCATTCGAGTCTGGGAAAGCAATCGTCTTCACGCGATTCCGAGCGTCATACGTGCGCGTCGCCTTTCGCGCAGTGATCGCCGTATCGACTCCCGTCGCATGACAGCCTGTGAAAGTGGGTGGCAGTCCAGACGCCGACCAGCGGAGATTTCCAGCTGCGTCATACCCCATCAGAGACACGCCGGTCTCAGGCTCAACGACACGGCAGAGCTCCTGATTGGTGTTATACGTGTAAGTACGATTCAGTGCGACGGTACCACCGGTGGGACTAATGCTATTACTGCGCATAATCTGAGTTGGCTTTCCAAACACATCACGCGCAATGTGTGTGAACGAATTTGCAGGATCCGAGTAGACCATAACTGGGCGATCGTAATTAGGTTGGTCGAAAGACTGATACCAAGTCCTGTCCTTGTTTCCGCGAGGATCGGTTACCAACGTGTAGTGTCCATCCGCATTGCTCAGATAGGACATCACGGTCGGCAACTGAGGAGCTCCTTCCCAATCTTGTCTAACCCCCTTGATCCGACCAAGCACATCATAGTTCGACCAAGTCCCTGTAGGCGAACTGCTGACGGCGCTTGGATACGACGCAAACGTCACGCGACCTTCATGGTCATATGTGAAGCGTTGGAAGCGTTGTGTGATCGCTTCTGCGGCAGTGTCGTATTCACGCGTGACCAGTGGACGCCAAAGCCCATCGAAGTACGTGATCTTTCTGGCGTTGCCCGTACTGACAGTTTGTCGCCAATGCCCCGCAGGGATCCCGTACTCAGCGGCAGCCACAGGCTCAAAGACACGCGTCGTGGTGTGCCAGACGGTGGTGTCACCTGTCGGGTAGATCGTATCCTTCAGCCGCCCCATCGCGTCGTATGTGTAGCTGGTTGTAAAGTTGTTCTCGTCGGTGACGGACGTGATCCAGCCATTGTTGTGCACGACGGCAGACTGGATCGCACCAGATGCCGATTCAGGAGTTGCCGGATGCTGGATGGTTTGTGGAACCCCCCTCTTCCAGGCAGACAACGTCGTGACGTTGTTGTTTCCATCCTTGACGGTGGCGACGTTACCGCTCGCGTTGTACGTCAACGTCTGCTGCAGCTTACCGAACGCGTAGTGACGCACAGGCAACACGGTCGCTGTGTCGTAGTCAATGCGGACAGCTTCAATCCCATTCGTGGCACTTCGCTTAACCTGGTCGAGCACCCATTTGCTGGTGTCGTCGTGGTACTCGAAGGTCTCGACCTTGCTGTGGAGATAGGTCGGGGTCGGCGATGCAACACCCTGGATATTCACGGTAGCAAGCGTCAACCACGGTTCCGGCACTTTTACTTGCTTGAGATGGAAACGCAGGCCGGTGGAAGGTACCGATATCGTCTTGGAGCCGCTTGGCCCACTGGCAAACTGTTGCTCGCTGTTCCCATTGAGGTCTGTGACCAGCACGACCACCTTCTCCGTCGTGTAGAAGCTCCCCCAGTTGATGGTGACGGTGCAAGGGTTCACGGTACACGAGCTCGGCGACGCGGTGATGGTGCCCGAGGGTGGCGGTAGCGGATTGGCACGGGCATCGACGGTGGCCAGCGTAGTCCCCGCAAAAATCAGGTGGTAGCGCTTGGCAACGCCTGCGTTGAGCATGGTGCCCTGCGAGCCGTTTGGCGTGTTTCCGAAAGGAGCCATCCCCGCATTGTTAAGATCACTGACCCACACGGTGGCAGTGGGCGCATTGACGGAATTCCATGAAATGGTCGTCAAACATTGGACGCTTCCACCACTCACACTGCAGGGGTTCGGCGACGCACTGATGGTGCCGGACGACGGCGGCGGGGCATTGGCCAGCACGTCCCGCGTCGCCAGAGTTTGGCTGCCATTCCTCAGGTGGAAGCGGGAGCCAGCCACGGTGATGGAAGCTGCCTGAGCACCGGTTGCGCCACTGGCAAAGAGCTGGAGGCCGTTGTTGTTACGATCACTGACCCATACGGACGCATTTGTCGCATTTGCTGAGTTCCAACTCACCGACGTTGCGCAAGTGGTGTTGCCGGGGGCGATACTACAAGGATTAGGCGTTGCAGCGATAGAACCCGAAGGCGGCGGCGGTGTGGTGACAGTGACGGTTACCGTATCGGAGGTCACTGTCATTTCATGCAACGTGACCGTATGCATCGCCGTCGCCGTCGCCTGATAGGTGTAGGTACCAACCGGCAAGCTTGACTCGGTGTGGGACGTTCCACCGGACGCAATGGTCTGATTGTTGCGGGTAATCGTGACAGACCCACTCTGGATTCTGTACTTGTTGCTACCAGTCCCATGTTTCAACGTCACGGTGACGGAGAAGCTTGCCGGTGCGGGATAGCTCGTGCCGCCCGGTGCTGAGATGGTCATGGACTGGGCATATCCGGCCCCTGAGATTACCAGTAGACAGAGGATCAGCGTCTGGATCCATGATTTCATCGCCCCACTCCCCAAGATTGCTTTCTGCCGGCGCATGAAATATTCCCGCGCCTATACATGGATATCCCTATTGGGCTGCGCGGATCTACGGCGCGACCGCGCTGCCCTTCGTCACCGTGACGGGGCGCGCCAACGCGTCGAAAGCGTCCACCTGCATGGTGAAGAGCATGCCGTCCTGCTGCAGCACAGTCTTCTGCAGTGGACGCGGATACTTGTCAGAGAAGCCACCCCCTTCCAGGATCAGGCTGCTCCCGAATGCTGCGGGATACACCTTGTCCATCATCGACAGGTCATAGGTGTAGGTTTCCGTGGATAAGATGCTGCTCGCGCTGCTTCCGCGTTCGACCTTGAGCAACTTGCCCTCGTTGTAGAGATAGCTGTTGCCGTGCGTATAACGTGTCCACTCGCTGTTGGGTCCACTCACGACGGTCCTACTGAAACCAGCACAAGCTTCGGAACGACATGGTGGAATCGAGCACGTGTAGTTCTGCCAGTCGCAGACCGGATACTGATGCGTCGTTCCCGGATATCGGTGAACCGATATTCCCGGTTCATAGGCATAGTTCCACTGCGCCGTCGACAACCCGGGACCACTGATGTACTTCTGTTTGAGCGTGAAGCTGTAAGCGCTGGTGGCCCACAGGTTGACGTCGTCATTCGGATTATTGCCGGTGCCGAGAGGAGCACCCACCTGGCTATTCACGTTCTTGCAGCTGATCGGCACATTGCTGCGGCCATGCAGACGCAGATCCATGACAAAGGTACCGACTGCACCAGAAGGGTGCGTGACTGCCCCGGTAAACGTTGCTCCGACATTAGTCGGGGCGTCGGTCAACAGCATACAGTCGCGGACGATCTCCCCAACGGGAGTATAGTCGCGATAGAGGATCTCGCCCTCATGCGTGAAGCCATAGAAATTGATCGTCCAGCGACTCGCATCCGGCAAGGTGACCTGGCTCAACATGGTCCGCCCCGAAGGGGTGCTGGTGTAGGCGTAGCTCCAGGTCCGGGCGCCATCGTTCACGCTGGAAATGAACTTCCCGGTGTACTGGATATTGAGGATGCGTCCATCGCTGGACTGGATACGAGTGAGCTTGGCCGGTTGGTTCCAGGCATTGGTATAGGTGAGGTCGACGCTGTTTCCGAACCGATCTTCGATCCGCGTGGCGTACAACGTGTTCTGTTTCAGGATCATGTAGTACTCAGTAGGCGGCAATGACCCACTGGCGCTTCGGATATCCGTGATCCCCGAGTCGGGCACTTGGGCCATCCAATCGAACCAGTAGCGGGTACCGTCGGCCGTCACAGCAACGAACCCCTCACCCGTGCTGTTTTTGACCTCCGGAAGGCACGCGAGCCGGATTCTTCCATTGCCTGTCACCCAGTCATACTGCTTCCCATCTGAAAGCGAGACACTCGTATTGGCGCGCAGAATTTGCCCGGCCTCGCCGCCTGGGATATTCAGCGTGATACCCCGCCAGAAGTCGGACTCAGAGAAATCGAATTTCTTGGGCGGCCCCGCCTGCGTCGAGCACCGCGCGGACGTCGCAGGCGTTGTCGTATTGACCTGCACAAGCCAGTCAGGATTAAAGATACCGCCAAGGCTGGGCAGATTGAGGTCCCAGTCTGCCAGCATGCCTTCTGTCTGTGTCCAACGCCGATCATGCACGGAATACTGGCGTTCGAATGCCACCGGCAAGGCGTCATTTCCAGGCAAGATGATGTCAGTCACTGAGAACGACAGCGCACCGTTGGACAGACTGACCCTGTCGCCGAACACATCATTGGACAGTGGTGCAACTGCGCTACTCGCCGATATCCGATCGCCGTATTTTTCCCAGACGTAAGGCCCACGCGTCGAAGACTGCGCGGCCAGATTGCCCCACATCGTCAGCAGGCATACCGCCACGAAAGCACGCTTCATCAGACTTCCCCAATCCCTTTGGCCATCGCCATGGCGACGATCGAAAATTCGATGGAATTTCTCAGGCTAATGATGTCGCCATCAGGCACATCACCCACCCTGTTTAGTGGATGCGAACCCCACATGCTCTTTATGCAAGCAACTCACCTGACCACGGTGAAATCGCAAGACATGACCATGCGGAGCATGCGCTCAGGGCTTCCACAACTGATGCCAGCCGCGCGCTGATACGCTCACGAATCTCGCAAGCGCCAATGCAAAGCATCTGGCAAAAAAATGCGGAGCAGTATCGAACGGTCCCGACGACCGGAATGCACTGACTCATGTCATCATCCTTGATGAAGTAACTTCCCTGAATTTGAACTCAATTGAGTCCACCCCTGACGAGAATGAATACATCTTCCGAACTGGTAAAGTCAACCGCCTTCGATCCAACAGGATACCGAACGGTTTCTGTCTTCTTCCTTGGCTGACAGGAGAACAACACCGAAAAGCCCCAAGTAGCCTGAGGCGTTCAAGTCGCGTAGTCGCCCGTCCATACGCCCCAACCCTGTGGCCGCAGTTTGGTGGGATACCCGGCATCCTGGATACCCGGTTTTCAGTCGCCCAACACGGACGATCCGCATCCAAACATGCCGCACCGGCCCTTCCTATTCTTGGCTTACGCCAACCATGGAACCCGACCGGATGTCAGTTATCACGCTAACCAAGCGCATTGTCACCACCACCCAGCCCCGAGATCGCGCCTACGAGCTTAGGGACACGCAGGTGCGTGGCCTGCTGTTGCGGGTGCAGCCCAGTGGGCACAAAGCGTGGGTTGTCACCTGGACGCACGGGAAGCGTCGTACGCTGGGGTCTGCTGCACATCTCGATCTCGACCAAGCCCGCGATATCGCCCGCAAGGTGATTGCTGACTATATCCAGACGGGGCTGCCCAACATCGCCAAGCCCACCAGCCCCAAGATCACGCTGGACGATTTCCTGCGCAACCATTACGCCCCATGGGCACGCAGCGAACTCAAGGGTGCAGACAAGTACATCGAACGCCTGTCGCGGGTCTTTCCGGATGCCCTGCCCTTGCCGATGACAGCCATCGATGCGGCATGGGTCGAACGCTGGTGGCTCGCACGATTGCAGACCCGTGTGCGTCCTGATGCTGATGGCCTGATCAGCAAAGCTACCGCATGGCGTGACCTCGCCAGCCTGCGGGCCGTAGTCGCCAAGGCCGTCAAGTGGGGCATGTTGGATTAGAACCCCATCGGACAGTTGCGCATGCGGGCAGCCAAACCCCGCAACATCGTCAGGTTCCTGTCTCCTGCCGAAGAACAACGTTTGCGGGGCGAACTGATCAAACGGGATCAAGACCACGCAGCGGCACGTACAACAGCCAATGTGTGGCGTGCAGCCCGCAAGCGCCCGCTGTATCCAGTCATACCTGTTGGGGCATATGCCGATCACCTGCCCCCAAGTGGTCCTGCTGGCAATCAATACCGGGCTGCGCCGGGGCGAACTACTGTCGCTGGACTGGTCCGATATCAACCTGCAGGCCCGCACGCTGACCGTCCGTCGTGAACACGCCAAGTCCGGCAAGCAGCGTCATGTGCCCTTGAATGCCGAAGCTGCGTCCATCCTGCGTCAATGGGCGTCGCAACATGGCGACAACGGCAGCGTATTCGGTGTCGCGGGTGTCAAGTCGTCCAGGGACACCCTGTTGACGGCAGCCACGATCGAGAATTTCCGGTTCCAAGATATGCGCCATCATTTCGCTAGCCGGCTCGTCATGGCTGGCGTGGACTTGAACACCGTCCGGGAACTGCTGGGACACGCCGACCTGACCATGACGCTGCGATATGCCCATCTGGCACCGGAACACTTGGCTGCGGCTGTCGAGAAGCTGGCTGCGTAGGCTACCTCGACGAAGCCTTGGTCTTGACGAGGATCTTGGCTCGGGCTTCAGGGTCCAATTTCTCAAACGCCAAGATCCAGTCCGCGAGTGCATCTTTTTCTGCAACATCGCTGGGCAAATGTTGAATGCGGATACTCACTTTTCTTGTCAGATACCAATCGAAGCACGGATCATGGTCACCCAGCCCCGGTGGCCAACCGTGCTGCAGCACACCCGGACAATCATCTGATCCAGGAAGCAGGCATGACGCAAGACACGCTGAGGACGCAGATCGACAATTTCAAAGCCGCGCTCGCGCTTGAGCAATGGCATGGCAAGTCACAGGACGAGTATCAGGCATTCTTCAAAATGGGACTGACTGACCTGAAAGCTGCTTGCAAGCATGAAGACGATTGGTATGACGCGTCTGCCGAGATCGCGACGTTTATGGGACTGGCAGAAGCGGGAGACCCCATCGCTGACTTCTTTGAGCGTTATGGATCCAAGCCATGACCGGCGCGGAGAGCCGCCACCCTCGATCTTGCCGCCAATCCTGTTCCACGGCGCGATGACCCCGTGCAGACATCCAAGCGGGCATCAAGTCCTGGAACCAGCGCACAATATCTGTCCGGAAAAAATCGATTCAATGTCAGGTGTGGCGTACTCCTTGCAAATGAACGCTGCTCGCGTGCTGAAGCTGAAGAACACCGGCTCGGCAGCCCGAACCTCGACCAGGCATCCAGCCATCACCACTTCGTGCGGGCGCGTCATATTTCGAGCGGGTTCGGCAGATCATCCATCTCAGGTTTCCTTGCCCGGTACGCATAGGCATCCAGGATCTGGCGAATAGCGGGCTCCTCGCTGGGATGCCGATCCACCGCCTCTCGCTCAATGATCTCCAAATGGGCAGAAAACTGGTCATCTGGCAAATGACGGATAGCGTAGATTCGGAGCCAAGATCGGGCCAATGTCTTCTTCGTTGTTGTCATCAAGCACTCCCCATGTACCGGTTGCGAAGGGCCGCCCAGGCCTTCCTCGAAGCGGACGGCATCCCTGGCTGCATCCTCCACACTCCCCCTGAATGCGAACGTGTTTAGTCTTCACAGTTGACTCTTGAACATGTGTGATGTCAGTCGCGAAACCGCGTGCATCGTCCTTTGCTTATGCTGTCTACTCGCAGAAGAATGAAATATTGGCGATATGTTCCGCTATGAAGAGATACCGACCCCCCCTGACTCTCATCCCCGCCCCTGATCGGCCAGCGATCGAAACAGAACTAGACTCGCGTTTCTGGGAATATGATTGGCTCGCTATTGCTAGCCATTACCAACCTGTAGGTATCTCTTCCGGCCCTCTTTGCCTCGTACAGAGCGGCATCTGCTGCACCCGTCAGAACCTCGATTGGAACAGGCCCAACTGAGTAGGCGAGGCCGATGCTCGCGGTCACACGGAGCTTTCGGCTATCCACCACAGCGGCTTCCGTCATCGCCGATATCAGCTTTTTTGCGATGGCCTCCACAGCATCACGAGACGAACGATCCTCTATAAGCACCACGAACTCGTCCCCTCCCCAACGCGCCACCAGATCGCCACTTCGCACGCACGCCTTCAGTCGCTGACCGAAGATGCGCAGCACCTGATCCCCCACTGCATGCCCCAGACGGTCGTTGATCTGTTTGAAATGATCGATATCGATGTACATCAATGCCACGTCCGATCCATATCGGATGCTTCGTTGGATGGCGAGCTTCAACCGCTGATCGAACTGACGGCGGTTGGCGAGCCCGGTGAGACTGTCAAGACTCGCCTGGGATTCCAGCTCTCGCCTGCTTACCTCCAAAGCCCGCTCGGCACCGACTCGCTCCGTAATATCTCGACCAGCCAGAATGACGTCAGCAGTGGTGCCCGCCTCACCAGGAATCCGTCTGGCAACAACTTCCATCCAGATATAGTCGCCCCGCTTGTGTCGCATGCGATAGATCGAAGTGACTGACTGTCCTGAAGCGACTACGCCAGCCACCATCTGCTCCTGCACATATCGGTCATCTGGGTGCAAGAACTGATCATCCGCTTGCAGCAGATCGTTCGGCTCCCATCCCAAGATCTCCTTCGCTGATGGAGACACATACAGCTTCTTTCCGTCAGCACGCATTCTCACCACGACATCGTGCGAGTAGTCCGCGAGCATGCGATAACGCAACTCGCTGTCCTTGAGCCGCGCCACTAGGCGCGCGCGCTCAGCCATTCCAAGCGCCACTGGAAACGCCATCACGCATGCAGCGCCTATGAACAGCTGAAGCAGAATCATGCGTTCAATGATTCCACTACCGGACACCAAGGCCAGCGGGCCATAGTCCAGTGCAGTTGCAATGCTACCGATCAGTCCCATCAATGAAATACCAACAACAACCCCGGCAAAGCGATGCCGGAACACGGCAAACAGCAATGGTGGATATGCAAGGAATAGAAGCGGGTAATTCTCCTGATAGAACACCGCTCCGCACACCGATGCGATCAACATCATGCACAGAATGAAGTCCCACCTCTTCCCTGGAACATCGATCATCCCGAGACCCTTTCGATGCACCACAAGCGTCAGCGTCCCTACAATCACCATGCCCACCACATGGGATGACCACCAGGTCAGGAAACTTGGCAAGAACTCCGCATGTCCCAATGCACTTCTCAGCACGACCAGAATGAGCCCGGAGATTGCGCACGCCATCAAGGTAATACCGGTCGCCGTACCACCCAAAGCCTGCCAGCTTCTGGGATTTCCGACATCAGGGATCCCGTGCCGAATGAAACCTGCGATAAGCAACACTTCAATCAGGTTGAGGGCGCTGAGGATGACGCCCGACAACGGATCGTCGCCGACCAGCAAGCAGACCGACAGCAAGGACAAGAAGCCTACCAACAGATAGCCTGGCCACAATGCAGAGCGACGCGAAAGTAGCCAGCCAGCCCAAATGCCATTCGCGATCCAGACGACTTCGACGCCACCAGGTGCCCGTGCAACACCCAACGAGAGCCAGGCCGTGGCAGCCATGAGCAACATCATGACCAGCCGATCCTGCCAGACCCGGAACCGGTACGATCGTATGGATATGGCGTTCAATCGCGGTCTACCGCACAACCGCTGCGTCTGAAACCAGCGCTGATCGCTCAATCTTCGGCGCATCGAACAGGAAGTCGACCGATCCGGCTGGCGCAGGCTTCCCAAGCAGATAGCCTTGCAGCGTATCGCAACCAATGCCAACCAGGAACGCAGCTTGCCCTGCAGTCTCCACTCCTTCGGCGACCACACTCAGCCCCAGCTCATGTCCAATAGTCACAATTGCCCTGGATATGGATGCATCGAGGACATTCCTGGGCAAGCCCTGTACGAAGATCTGATCAATCTTCACCTTGTCCAAAGCCAGGTGCTTGAGGTAGGCAAGACTCGAGTAGCCCGTACCAAAATCGTCCAGCGTGAGCGTGGTTCCCAAAGACCTCAGAATCGCAAGCTCTTCCTGGACACGGGCCAGATTTTCCATCACTGAGCTCTCGGTGAGCTCAATCTCGATCATTTCACCGGGCACATCGAACTCACTCAGTGCTTCACCGACTGAGCGGGCAAACCCGGCACGGCGAAGTTGCTGCGGCGAGACATTGACTGCGATAGTGAAATCCGCGCGACCGGCGTCCAGCCATACCCTCGTCTGACGACACGCCTCGCGTACGACCCAATTGCCCATCTCCGGCATCAGCCCTAGCGCCTCGGCGATAGGAATGAATCGCGTGGGCGGCACGTATCCGAGAACAGGGCTGTTCCATCGAAGCAACGCCTCGAAACCGACGAGTCTCAGGTCATCCGACGCAAACTGGGGTTGGAAGTGGAGCATCAACTCACCCGCCTGCGTGGCACCACGCAAGAGACCCCCTTTGGTGACACGGTCCTCGATGTCCTCCATGTCTTCGGTGAGAAAGGGACAGACGCAATCCCGCCCCAGAGCCTTACCTCTTTCGACGGCCATCTGTGCCCGACGCAACAGATCGAGGGCTGAATCCCCGTGTGCCGGCGCGCAGCTCATCCCGATCGTTGCCGTCAGAAGGACTCGATAACCGGGCCCCTCGAATGGAATCGACAGCAGGCTGCGTATTCTTTCTGCAAGGGCGAATGCCGATTCGCCTTCGCCTCCTTCCTGGACAACGAGGAATTCGTCGCTGGCAAAGTGACAAATGGCATGCTTCTCTCCGGAAAGCGTCTGCAGCCTGGCTCCTACCGACCTCAGCACCTCGTCAGCGAGTTGATGCCCTATGGATTCATTGATCCCATGAAAGCGATCCAGATCGACGAACATCACCGCGACGAATGAGTTTCCTGCGCTTAGTATGCGGGTCAGGTGAGGCTCCAGAACCACATACCGATCCAGTCCGCTTACGATGTCTTGCCTGGCGTGGTTCTGCACTGCCTCAGACAGTCGATGCTCTTTGGTCAGATCGCGGATGAATGCGGTGAAGTACGGCGTGGCCTCAAAATCGCTTCTTGTCACGGTCAACTCAATGGGAAATCTATCGCCTCCTGAGCGGATCGCGACGAGCTCCAACCGCCTGTCCAAGAGCGTCGCGGTCGCCGTCGAAATGTGGCGTGCAAGCCCGTGCCGATGGCTATCCCTCAGCTCAGGAGGAATCACGACAGCCGCCACATCCAGGCCAAGCACCTGCTCTCGCCTCCATCGAAACATGCGTTCAGCGGCTGGATTGAACTCGTGAATCAGTCCGAGCTCGTCAATGACGATAATCGCATCCAAGGCAGACCGTACGATTGCCCGGTATCTAGCTTCGTTGGCAGCGTTCGTGGCTTTGCTCCCGATGGAATTCGTGATACATCAGCCCCGTGGGGACGTGAACTTGAGCGCAGGCCAGCATCGACACCGCGAAGGTTGCAGTCGTCAACAGGCCGATATCATTTGGCCGCTCAGATGCTGGCTGTCGAGCGAATGGGAATCGAAGTTGGGCGCACTAAGAGCGCGAATCGCCAACACGAGATCGTGCTGGAAGGGGATTCAATCGCTCGATTGAACCCGCTGCAAGTAGAACGGCACACCTTTGTCGCAAGGCAATGCTGCCGCAATCAGGAGCCCGCGAATCCGAAGGACTTCCCATCTTCACGGGCATCTGCAGAATGACGTCCGTGACGATAAGTACGGTTGACCATAGGCGCCCAATCCTGAACGAGCTATAGCAATGCTGAATAGGCGCGATCAACTAGTGGAAGGACAGCACAGCGCTTTGTACCGGTGAGTCGAATGAGCAGCAACCAGCAAGCACGCGAATAATTTCGCGAACAATACTCTTGCTATCTGTTGAAACAGACCGGGCGTCATGAGCATCGACGCACTATCGACAGGCTGCTCCATTGATCAGTCGAATCCAATGACGAGCCAGGTTAACCAACGCGGGATTCAGAGCCTGGCTCGTGGCGGCCGCCCGGGCGTGGCCCCGAAGCCAGAAAGTGGCGTGGCAAATCAATAGTGAACACGCAACCTGAGCCAGGAAGATTGCGCACGCTCAGCATACCGTGGTTTGCCTCCACGCTGCGGCGCGCTATCGATAGACCTAAACCGAGTCCAGTACGATCCGTCGCACCCTGCATGAAGGGTTGAAACATATCTTCTGCCAAGCCCGGCGCGAGCCCTCCACAGTGATCCTGGACATCGATCAGGATCCGGTCGGCCAACGCATATGCGTTGAGCGTCACTTCGCTGTGCGCATGAGTGAACTTGAAGGCGTTCTGCAGCAGATTTCCGGTCGCCGACAGCAGAAGATCGCGATCCACGTCCACCGCAAGCAGTGGATCGACTTCAGACACAGTGAAAACGCAGTCTTTGACCTGCGCTTCCAGCGTTGCCGACAGTTTGATCTCAGCGATGAAATCGGCCAGTGAGAACAGGTGATGCTGCACGGCAAAGCCCGCGCTCATGCGCACTTCGGCCAGAGATCGATCAATCAGGTTCCCCAAGCCGACGAGCACCCGATCCAGGACGCCTCCGGTCGCACCGCTTAGACCGACATTGCCTTGCTTGATGATGGAAAGCGCCAAAGCGCCGTGCAGAGCTGGTTGCGCAACTCGTGAGCAAAGAAGCCCAGGCGCTCATTCACGGCCACAGCCTGCTTGTCCGCAATCGCGGAATCGCGCTGGTAGCCAAACTCCGTCACTGCGCTGGCGATGGCATTGTCGAGACATCGGTTGAGCGTGCGGAACTCGTCAGTCTCGATATGAACGCCAGTCTCGAACGCCAAGTCAGAGATCGACTGGCAAAGATCGACTGGCAAAGGTCGCCATAATCATGAACGACCTCTTCCACCGTAAATTCGTGCTCCTGCAGTTCCTTTCCGTGACGCGTGGCCGAATCGCTCATTTCTGACAGCGCCGGCTTTCCACCTCCCGACGCGTCAGACACCCTCCGGCTCAGCATTGGGGTTTCAGTCCGCTCCACAATCAAGGTTTTTATCAACTGATCGAGAAAGATGCTGACGCCATTGGCGAGCTCCTCCGAAGGCACGCCCGGCGGTGAACGCTGCGCAACCTTTGCCCGGCAACGGGCGATCAGCTCGGACCGATTCGCGGTGAGGAACTGGTGCATCATGATCCACCATAGCGCGTTTCCCGCTGCACTGCCGCAGCACGTCGCCAACGGTCAGCGGGCGCCGGCTCGAACTGGAAGCCCAGGCAATCGATTCACTGACTTGATCGGACGGCGCTGGATATGGCGTGTGGCGACTCCTCCGCCTCCGAGACGCCATCGGCCGTCTTGCCATCCCCGAGCTGCCAGGCGTAGATTCCCGATCCCGGATTTGGGGAATTTGGTGTCTTTGCCAAGTGGGCTAGTTACGCCCTTGGAGTGTGGATGATGAGTGCCATGCATACCCTCGCTGACGCGTGGAAGCGCATCAGCGCAATTGCAGACTTACCGGAACCAGAATTCTGGCCCCGTTGCCGAGCCATCGAACAAGCAGCCATTGAGCTGCATCCGGATGAAGCGGCCGAGATCTCAGAATGCATAGACATCTATGCGATGCGCGTAGGCAAGCCGTCACGGGTGAAAGCATTGTCATGACTGAATCTGCCGGCGCCCCGCACCGAGCCATTCTGTTGAACTCTGCCCATCCGCGCCCATCTTCATGCAGGCTTTCCGACACGCGGTCCCATCCTGGAAAATTAGCAGTTCGCCGCGCCCATCCATGCCCGGCACCGTTTTCGGCTATGCAGCTCAGACGATTAGAGCACAGGACTCACGATGCAGAGGCTGTCGATTCAGATGTTCTCCTTCCAGGAGCCTCTTTGAGAGTCGATACGTTTCGTGCTCGCCTGCACTACGTTTTCGCGCCTGCAAGATTCAACGCCCTTTCGAGTCCTCGCCACGCAATGTCATCACTGCACTGGCGACGCTGGCTACGAGCTTGCCGTCTTCGCGCTGGATGTCGCATCGATAATGGCTGATCGTCCGGCCACGGTGAATGGCGGACGCATGGGCACGCAGGCGGGAATGCCAGACGGGCCTGATGAACGTGGCTTTGAGATCGATGCTGGTGAAGCTTTCGCCCGGCTGCATCAGGGTGGAATGGGCGGTGCCGATCGCGGCATCGGCGAGTTCGCACAACAGGCCGCCATGGACGGTTCCTTGCTGGTTTCCGTGGCGCATAGCGTCTGCTTCCAGTTCAATGGCCGCCATGGCTTCTGCGATGGCGACAATGCGGAACCCCAGCAACTGCGATATCGCGGTGGGATAGCGCATGTGGGTCCCGTCGCCTTCTGCCAGCGATCCGTAAAGCTGTCGCCGCAGGTACTCGAGCACGGGAAGTTGGCGTGAGCGGTCTGTCATGGCGAGTCCTGTGCAGGCGAGTCCAGGGTGTCGGTGGTGCGTTCCGGCTGCGATGCGGTGAACGACCGTCAGGCGACGCGCTCACTCAAAGGAATGGGCGTGAGATCAGCTCCAGCCCCAATACGATCAGGAACAACAGGAAGCACTGGCGGAAGCGCGCGGCACTGATCCGGCTGCGGATGCGTTGCCCGAGAAACATTCCCAGCAGCGCTGGCACGATGGCGAGCGAGGACAGGCCGAACTGGCCGGGGCGAAACCCGCCATGGGCGAGCAGCCCGATGGCCAACGCGACGGTCGAGACCGTGAACGACAGTCCCAGTGCCTGCACGAGCGTGTCCCTGTCCAGGCGCAGCGCCTGCAGATAGGGGACGGCGGGAATCACGAAGACGCCGGTGGCGCCGGTCACGATGCCGGTCAACAGTCCGATCACGGGAGACAGCCATGGCTCGACCCGGCGCGGGACCGCCAGCACTGGCGAGTAGAGGGCGAAGATCGCGTACGCGACCAGCGCAGTCCCCAGCGCCATGCCCGACCACAAGGGATCGACCCGCACCAGCAGGCGCGCGCTGGCAATGGTGCCCACCATGATCCCGATCGCCATCGGCCAGAACCGCCGCAGCAACGCGGCCGTCGCCCGCCCGGCCAGCAACTGCCAGACATTGGTGACCAGTGATGGAACCACCAGCAGCGTCGCCGCCGCGGCGGGCGGCATGGCCATGCCGAGCAAGCCCATGGCGACGGTGGGCAAGCCCATGCCGGTGACGCCCTTGACCAGCCCGGCCACCAGGAAGGTCAGGGTCAGCAACCATGGCAGCCAGGAATCATGCATGCCCTATTGGAACCCTGGCCGCGCTTCGCCACAATGCGGCTTACTCGTTCTATCCTTCGGTCCATCCGAAGGACAAATAGACTGGAGTTACCGTGAGACTCGATATCGCGGACCTGCGTCTGTTCCTGTGCGTGGTGGATGCGGGCAGCATCACCCAAGGCGCGGCACTCGCAAACCTGGCGCTGGCGTCGGCGAGCGAGCGACTGCGCAACATCGAAGCCGAGGCCGGCGTCGCCCTGCTGGAACGTCGACCGCGCGGTGTCGTCACGACCGAAGCCGGGGAAGCGCTGGCCCACCACGCACGGCTGATCCTTCGGCAGCAGGCGTTGCTGAAGGGGGAACTGCACGACTTCTCTGTCGGCGCGCGCGGCACACTCCACCTGTATGCGAACACGGCCGCACTGACGGAGTTCCTGCCGCAGCGGCTTGGCCCATGGTTGGCGGAGCGCCCCGATCTCTGGGTCGAACTGAAGGAACGCACCAGCACGGAGATCGTACGTGCAATCGATTCCGGACTGGTTGACGCCGGGATCATCTCCGACGCCGTGGCGACGCAGGACCTGCACTCGCAGCCGGTCGCGAAGGATCACCTGGTGCTGATCGTGCCCGCCGGACACGCGTTGGCCCACGCGGCATCGGTTCGCTTCGGCGATGTGCTGCACGAACCCTTCGTTGGCCTGGCTTCGGGGAATGCCCTGCAGGAGCACATCGACGAGCATGCGCGAACGGCCGGACATCCGCTGAAGCAGCGCATCCGCATGAAGACCTTCGAAGGCCTGTGCGAGATGGTGGGCCATGGCGTTGGCGTGGGAATCGTGCCGCAAGGCATTGCCAGGCGCCATCAGCGACGAAGCGGCTACAAGACGCTGACGCTGGCCGAGCCCTGGGCACGCAGGCGCCTGTGCCTGTGCTACAGGGAATGGAGTGCCCTGTCGCCGCCGATGCAGAGCCTGCTTGAACATCTGGGCGCAGCCGCTGACGTGTAAACGCCTGCGTCTGACAGCGAGGACCCACAGTGACGATCGCGGCAGCGGTATCCTGTTCAAGGCCATGCCGAAGGCGGCAATACAGCGTTTTCACCGATGCATCGCCCAACAGGCATCCGCATGCTGGAGTCAGGCATGCAGGTACATGGAACCCAACGATGAGCCGTCCTTTCCGTCATCGCGCAGGCATCGTCACAGCGATTGCTATCTGCTGGTTCGCGCTCCATGCACCCCTCACCATGGCCAAGGGCTTGCCCGAGCCTGTCAGCGATCTTTCCATCGGCACACGCCACGTCGTGCATTCGGCGACGCTGGGCGAGGATCGACAGGTCTTCGTGCACCTGCCCAAGGCCTACGAGCGCACGGAGCGGCGCTATCCCGTGCTCTATGTGCTGGACGGCGAGTCGCATTTCGCGCTGGCGTCCAGCATGGTCGACTTCCTGGCCGACAATCATCGTATCCCCGAGATGATTGTCGTCTCGATCCCCAACACGCACCGCGACCGCGATCTGTCGCCGCCCAGCTCGGCGCCAGACGCACCGACCCGTCGCAGCCGATCGCAACCCGATGCGACCGGAGGCGCAGGGCGCTTCCTCAGCTTCCTCGCCGACGAGCTGAGGCCGTGGGTGGATTCGCATCTACGGACCGAGGACTTCCGCATCCTGTCCGGCCATTCCCTGGGCGGCATCTTCAGTTGGTACACACTGGTCAATCGCCCCGATGCGTTCCAGGCACACATCACCATCAGTCCTTCGCTGCATCTCGACCAGGGCAGGCTGGCGGCGCCGTCCACGACCGATGCCGCGCAGAAGCTTGCGCGCATGTCCGGTCGGCATTTCATGTATCTCACCTGGGGCAACCACGAGCCCAAGCTGGCCCCCAAGGTGCAGGAGCTGGTGAGCTGGCTGCAGGTCAATCCGCCGCCCGCGCTGCAGTGGACGCACCACTACTATCCCGACGAAACCCACAGCAGCAATCCCCACGCCAGCCTGTACGACGGGCTCGAATGGCTGTTTGCCGGTTGGAGGATGCCGGGACAGGAAGGCTACTGGCGCGCACCGCCGCAGCCGGGGCAGGACTTCACCCTGCGCGAGGTGCAGGCGCACTACGCCGCGCTGTCGGACAAATATGGCTACACGGTCGTCCCCTCGTCCGAGTCGATCCAACGCGTCGCCTACTACCGGATGGCACACAAGCAGTACGACGATGCCATCGCGCTGCTCACGCAAAACGAACGCGACTACCCGGAGGACTTCGGTTCCAGCGCGGCGCTGGGCGATGCGCTGGAGAACGCGGGCCGCTGGAACGACGCCGCGGATGCGTATGAGCGCGCGTTAGCGCTGGCGATCGAAGACGGCCCGCCCTATACGGACCAGGCCGATCGCTTCCGCCGTGCGGCGGTCAGGAACCGCGACATGGCGAAACGACAGCCCTGATCCGCGGCCCCCGTGTTTTATCAAAATAAGCGTCGCTCGACACACTATTGCGGCTGGCCCGGCTCTACGCGATGCAGGGACACCCAATGGCTGAGCCCATAGACGAAGTAGGGGCCCGATGAGCCAGCCATGGCCTCGCCATTAAGCTCATCTCCGCGCATCTGCAGCGTCAGCCTGACCGTATGCGGCCGCCTGCTGGTGTCGCTGGTCGGAATCTGACTGAGCGTGCGTCCGGTCAATCGGCCTTCCTTGAAATCTGTCTTGTCGAGCAGGCTCCACAACTGCTCGGCGATGCGAACGTGTACGTCGCCCGAAGCCAGCACCTTCAGCTGAATTGGCAATGCTTTCTCATGGGTCTGCACGGTGCCGGCCCATTCACCCTGCCAGGACGACGGCGCAGATGCAGGCATCGTCACCGCTTCCTTGGGAGGATTGGTCCAGCCCGGCAACATGAGTTGCATGATGTCGTCATGGATCGGGATCGATGGCGCGTTGCTGGAGTTGCCAACCACCACGACCACCAGATCTTCGCTTGGCACCATGGCCAACTTCGTTTTCACTCCCGACATCGAACCCGCATGCTCGACGACAGTGTAGTCGCCGTATTGTACGACCTGGATTCCAAGCCCATATTGCCTACCCGCGCCCTGCCGGACCGTATCGCCGATCATCGCGTCGCGGCTCGCCTTGCTGAGGATTTCACGCTGCCCCGGTAACCGGTGCCCGAGGTAGAACATGCCGAAGCGTGCGAGATCCGACACGCTGGAATACATGGCGGCTGCTCCCGGCTCCTGGAACCCATAGAACGGAATACGCTCGCCTTCCCTACCGTAGCGGACGGCGGCAAAGGGCTCGAGTCCGGGCGCGATATCGATCGAGGAATGCGTCATTCCCAGCGGCAGGTAGACATTCTTCCGCATGTACTCCGCATAAGGCTGCCCGGACACCCGTTCGATCACGTAGCCCAGTAATCCATAACCCAGATTATTGTAATCCCAGCGGGTGCCCGGCTCCTGGTAGAGCTTGCCATAGCGCAGGATCGCAAGATCCATGTCCGGAATCAGGTCTCGCTCTTCTTCACCATAGAAGAACTGTTCACTGGTGCCCAGACCGGACGTGTGATTGGCCACGCGCCGCACCGTCGCTTCACGCACGTCACCCACCCATGCCTGCAGCTTGGCATCACCCAGATAGTCGTTGATCGGCTTGTCCAGATCGACCTTGCCTGCCTGCACCAGCGTCATCAAGCCCACGGCAGTAAAAGTCTTGCTGACCGAGGCCAGCGAATAGGCCGTGTCCGCAGTGGCCGGAATACCGCCCTCCAGGTCCGCCCAACCGAAGCCTTCCGCCCAAACGATCCTTCCGTCCTTCGCGACCGCTACGGACATCCCGGGCACGTTGCGCTCCTGCATCTGGGCGCGGATCAAATTGCGGATGCCGTCGAAGCGATCCGCTGCTCGAGCAGTCGTCGCAACGGTCAGCGCCAGCACCAAGAGGCAAGGGGCCGACAGCATCAGAAAGATGCCCGACTTCCGCCGACCCGCAGGAGAATGAGGATTGCCGATCTGGGTCATGCGGATTCCAAGCGTGGCATGCGGAGTGCATTGCTTCGATTGCAGCACGCCAGGATGGCGAGGGTAATCCGTGAAAACGCTGTACCCAGCACGCATGCCCGCCATGAGAGCCGGCACTTCCTGTTCGACCCAGCTCGCCCGGGCGCACTGTCGGCCTGCTGAGCGGCGCCCCCGGACGTCAGCCCTGCGACGCCCGGCTCCGCAACCACAGATGTCCGAACAGGCCGCCCACGGCCAGCACGACAAGCCCGTAGCGCGCCGAAGGCGGCCCCGTCAGCAGGCTGACGGCCACCATCGCCAGCGCACCGGTGGCGAACACGATCGCCGCCAGGCGTGTACCGATACCGGCCGAGGGCAACAGGCGGAACACCGCCAGCGCGGCCAGTGCGTAGAACAGCCAGCTGGTGACGACGATGTAGCCGAGTAGCGCATCGAAGCTGCCGACCATCGCCAGCACGATCGACACCGCCGCGCACAGCAGCACCGCGGCCGCCGGCACCCGGTGCCGCGATGTCAGGCGCGCCAGCGGTGCCGGCAACAAGCCGTCGCCGGCGATGGCATAGACCAGTCGCGAACCGGTCAGCAGGGTCGCATGCGCCGCGCTGAGGACCGCGATCACGACCACCACGTCGACGAAACGGGCCGTGCCCATGTGGCCTGCGGCCACCAGCGCCTGCGCGACCACATTCCCCGACGTGGCCTCCGGCAGCCAGCGCCCGACGGCCAGCGTCACCAGCACGAAGGTCACGCCCAGGATCGCTACGCCACCGATCAGTCCGATCCGGATCGAGCGTCGCGGATTGCTGAATTCGCCGCAGGCATAGGTGACGTACTGCCAGCCTTCGAAGGCCCACAGTACGGAGATCAACGCGACCGCGATCCCGGGACCGGCGGATTGCGGCGTCGCGTGGGCGCTGGAGGCAACGCCGGCCTCGGGCGCGGTGACCAGCAGCCAGATCGCGATCGCGAGCAGCGGCAGCAGTTTCAGCAGCGCGGTCCCGTTCTGCAGATCGCGCGCGCCACGACTGGGCAGCAGCGCGCCGGCACCGATGGCGGCAGCGGCAAGCCCCGCCAACAACGGCTGCGGCACACCGGGCAACCAGGGCGAGACCAGCGACGCGAACGCAGCCGCGAGCGCGGCGGTCGTGCCGGCGACGCCGACAAAGACCATCATCCAGCCGAACAGGAAGCCGGCGGTACGCCCGAAGCCGTCGCGAATGAACAGATAGAGACCACCCGCCTGCGGACGGCTCTCGGCCAGACTTGCGTAGCTCAATGCGCCGCACAGGGCGAGCACGCCGCCGGCCAACCACAGGACGGTGGCCCATCCGGCATGACCGCCGGCACCGGCGAGCACCTGCCCGGGGACAAGAAAAATTCCCGAGCCGATGACGCTGCCCACGGTCAGCAAGGCGATATCGACCGGCCCCAGCACGCGGCGCAGGCCGCCTTCATCGCCGGCTGGCGGCATAGCGCCCGACGGGCGCTCCCGGTTCGTCTGCATACCCGTCTGACTCCACAAAGATTGGCGTATGCGAACGCTCGCCGACCCGACGTTATAGCGTGAGCGCCCGCAGCAAATCCAGCGATGCACGCATAACCCGAAAAATCCGTGTCGGCCGGGTCTGGCGCAACACACTGGGGGTACCCTGCCTTGGCGGGGCAGACGCCCGCCACGGGGCATGCTTGCTGCGGGTGCTTGTCGCGAGCGCTTGTGGTGAACGCTTGTGACAGTCGGGCGAACACGCTTCAATGCCAAGCCATGAGCACACCCCGCCAGCCCGCCTCCCTCTTCCGCCGCCGCTTCCTGACCGGCACCGCGATCACCGGGATTGCCGCATGTCTGCCGCTGCGGACCGTCTTCGCCAGCACGCACGGACAACCAGATCGCGACGATCACAGCTGGATCCCGGACGATGCGCTTCTGGCCGGACTGCCGCGCACGATGGCCGCGTTCGCGGTGCCGGGGCTCGCGATCGCGGCCGTGGAAGCGGGCAAGGTCGCGTGGAGCCGCGGCTTCGGCGTGACCCATGCCGGGCGCGGTACGCCGGTGCAGGCCGACACGGTGTTCGAGGACGCGTCGCTGAGCAAGCCGGTATTCGCCTACCTGGTCATGCAACTGGCGGACCAGGGATTGATCGATCCCGATCGCCCGCTGGTGCAGTACCGGCGTCCCGACTACCTCGGGCAGCACCCCTGGGTGGAGCTGATCACCGCGCGCGATGTGCTGCGCCATTCGACCGGCCTGCCGAACTGGCGCAAGCATCCCGCGACCGAGCTGCTGGTGCCGCAGGTCAAACCCGGCACGCGCATCGACTACTCCGGCGAGGCGATCTTCTGGCTGCAACTGGTGATCGAAACGCTGACCGGGCAAAGCCTGGACGAGTCGATGCAGACGCACCTGTTCGGTCCGGCCGGCATGCGCGACAGCAGCTATACCTGGAGCCCGTCGCTGGCCGCACGTTCGGTGTATGGCCATCGCGCGCATGACGCCTCCGACGAGGAGCCCTCCAAGCTCGACATGCCGCCGCAGATGCTGCGCGAGCAGTGGAGCGCGGCGCAGCAGGTCGCCGAGCGTTGGGGCAAGCCGCTGTCGAGCTGGACCTATGCCGATGCGGCGCGCGCCCTGCCCGAGGTCATCGCGCTGACACCGCCCGGCCTGGTGACCTGGCCGGGCGACATCCTCGCCAATGCGGCAGCCAGCCTGCGCACCACGGCTACCGACTACGCGACGTTCATGACCCTGATGCTGGCCGGCAGGCAACGCGCCTCCTGGGAAGTCACCGAGTCAACGCGCGCGGCGATGCTGACCGCGCAGATCAATCTGCCCGGGCGCTGGACCGAAAAGGGCCTGGGCTGGAACATGGAAGCGACCTCCAGCGGCCCGCTGTTCTACCACTCCGGCAGCAATGGCGGCATCTTCAAGAACTTCGCGCTCGGCGATGCGCCCAGGCAACGCGCACTGGTGGTGCTGACGAATGCCGGCAGCGGCAATATCGTCTATCGACGCATCGTGCGCGCAGCGACGGGCCACGACCTGCTCGCGTTCGATCTCTGACGTGCCATCGTCGATGGCGGCGCGGAAGGGATCCGCGTCGCGGATTGCACTCAGTATTTCAGGTTCACCTTGACCCAGGCCGTGCGCCCGGGCTCATGGATGCGCAGCGGATCGGACGGATAGCCGAAGGCGCTGTTGCCGCCGAGGTTCAGGTGCTCGCTGTAGCAGCGGTCGAACAGGTTGTCGATGCCGGCGGTCAGTTGCACGCGCTCACCGAAGCGGTAGCCGCCGTTGAGCGAGAACACCGCGAAGCCGGGACTGGGACCAAGATCGCGGCCCACCACGTTGCCCTGTCCCGCACTGGTGCGATCCTGATGGGCGACGACGCGCAGCAGCGCACCCAGCGTCCAGCGCTTGTTGTCGTAGGCGGCCGACAGGCGGGCTTCGGCCGGCGTCATCTGCGGCAACGGCGTCCCCGCATCGGCGACTTCGCCCCAGGCGTAGGCCAGGCTGCCGCCGAGCTTGAAGGCGTCGGTCAACCGATACTCGACGCCGGCCTCGCCACCACGGATGTCGGCATCGACATTGCGCGCACGCGTGCTGCTGCCCGTCATGCCGCCCCCAAGGTCGTCGAACAGGCCAGGGTAGTCGAAAAGAATGTAGTCCTGCATGCGTCCGACATAGACCGACACCCAGGCATCGAGCTTGCCGCCGCGATAGTGCGCGCCGAGATCGAGCTGGGTAGTCCGCTCCGGCTGCACGCCACTGAAGGCATTGGGCGACCCGACCGGGCCACTGCCCGGCGAGAACAGCTCCCAGTAGTCGGGCATCCGCTGCGTGTGGCCGATGCCGGCGTACCAGCGCAGCGGCAGGCCGGCGACGTCCTGTTCATAGCGCAGGAACGCCGAAGGCAGCGTCTCGCTGCGGGTGATCCCGACACTTGGATTGGGCATCGGCATCATGCTGCCCGCGGTCGCGCGCACGTCTTCGACTTCGGCCCGATCCAAGCGCAGGCCGGCGATGACGTGGCGTTGCCGGGACAGATGCAGGTGCGCCTCGGAGAACAGGCCGCGGGTCTCGAAGCGCGCATCGGTCTGCCATGGCTGTTGCAGGTAGCTGCCACGCCCCATCGCATTGCGCTGCTGGTGACGGCTGCGACGGGCGTCCATCCCCAGTGTCAGCTCCCAGGCATCGTCCGCACGCCAGGTCAGCGATGCGCGGCCACCGCGCGTGCGATGCGCGACATTGCTGGCCATCGGCATCGGCATGGCGCTGCCGGGATCCGGGTCGCGCAGGCTGTAGTTATCCATGACATGATCGACATCGTTGTCGTAGACATTGGCCTTGATCTCGTCGAGCAGGCCGTCGATGTTCTTCTTCTCGAAACGAAGGCCGTGGCTGGTGCGCTCGAACTGCGACCCGTCCATGCCGCGCCCGGCGTAACGCGCCTGGGCGTCGCCGGTGCCGATGCTGAGCTCCAGCACGGTGTCGGCGTCGGGCGTCCAGCCCAGTGCGGCATCGGCATTCCATTTGTCCCACGCCGACGGCACGCGCCGGCCATCGCCATCGCGATAGTCGTCGGCCTCTGACCGGTTGGCGGTCACGCGTGCGTAGCCCAGCGGCGATCCGGCCACGAGATCGGCGACCTGGTCGTTGCGGCCGTCGCTACCGGCGAGCGTGCTGCCGTTGAAGCGGACGCCCGGCTGATCGAAGTACGGGATCTCGCGTTCGAAGCGCACCGTGCCCGCCGAGGCGCCGCCGCCCCACAGCACCGACTGCGGCCCCTTGATGACCGTCAGGCGGTCATAGGTTTCCGGCGAGATGTAGGACATCGCGTTGTCCATGCGCGATGGGCAGGCGCCGCTCATCGCGCCGTCGTTGGTCAGCAGGTTCAGGCGCGACCCGAACATGCCGCGCAGGACCGGATCGCCATTGGTGCCGCCACTGCGCAGCACCGCGAATCCGGGGACGGTCTTCAGATAGTCGGCGCCATCGCTGGCCGGTACCGGCTGCCGCGGCAGCCTGGGATCGGTGACGAAGGTCAACGCCTGGCTGGGCGCCACCGCGGTCACCACGAGGGCGTCGAGATCGACGATATCGCCGGTAGTCTCACGACCATCGGCCAGTCCGTCAGCCGTCGTGCTGGCGGCAACGGTTCCGACAGGAGCCAGCACGAGTGCCAGCGTGACACACAGGATGTTCCGGACCATGTTTCCTCTCCCCCACGACGTGCTGCCATTGTTGGCAACACGTCTGCGCGGAAGGGTGTGACAGGTTGTCGCAGTCGTGCGCGCGCTTGACCTGGATCAAACGCGCGCGGAACAGAACCAGGTTTTCGCTACACGCCGCTGCTCTCGTGCAGCTCAGTCGCGCCAGTGCCAGCGCATGCCCAGCATCAGCCCGCGACCCGGGCCGGGCTCGTAGAAGCGGCCATTGCCTTCGTTGACGATGACCGAGCCGATGTGGCGCTGGTCGAGCACGTTGTCGATCCGCGCGAAGCCGCGCAGGCGCCCCAGTCCGATCCGCCAGTCGCGTCCGATGTCCAGGTGCAGCAGGGCGTAGCCCGGCGAGCGTTCGCTGCCGAGATCGTTGACGGTGACGTCGCCGACCGCGACCACCTGCGCGCCAGCGCGCCAGGACTCACCCTGCCATTGCAGGCGTCCGCTGAACTGCTGGGTGGCGACGCCGGGAATGCGCGTGCCGGCCGCGACCAGGGTCGTCGGCGTGGTGCAGCCTGCAGCGGTGCAGATCGGGAAGTCGTCGCGGAACGTGGCGTCGACATAGGTGTAGGCCAGTTCCAGCTGCCACGCGGTCGCCAGCGGCAGCGTCGACGACAGCTCGGCCCCCTGCCGGCGTGCGCTGCCGACGTTGCGGAAGCTGCTGCGTCCGCCGACATTGCGCGCGACGGCCAGTTCGTCGTCGGTATCGGCACGGAACAGCGCGGCCTCGAGCGTGACGCCCCCGGCACCGCGCCACTTGGTGCCCAGTTCGAGATTGCGGCTGACCGCGGGCAGCAAGTCGAACGCGAGCCCTGCTCCGCCGTCCGCGCGATAGCCGAGCTCGTTGAAGGTCGGCGTCTCGAAGCCGCGCCCGGCCGACAGGTACCAGCGCCACTGTTCATTGGGCGCGAACATCAGGCCGGCGACCGGCGTGGTCCTGCCATAGTCGACGCGGCCGCTGTCGTCCGGATTGCCGGCCCTGATGTAGCGGTCGTCCGAGGCGAAACGCACTTCGCTGTGGCGCAGGCCGGCCAGCAGCGACCAGCGCGGCGTAAATTGCCACCATGCCTGCGCGTACTGGTCGAAGTTCTCGACTTCGTTGCGCTCGTCGCGACGCAGCGCGCCGCGCACGCCCAGCACGCTGCCGGCATGGTTCTCGAAGCCCTGGCGATGCTGGCGCTGGCGGTCGGCATTGAGGCCGACGCTGAGCTCGACCGGACGCTGCAGCCATTGCCCCTGCCACGACCAGCGCAGGTCGCCGCCGGCATAGCGGTTGTCGAGGTCGATGACGCCGCCGGAGTTCAGCGGGTTGTTCTGCGCGGCGATCGGCAGCGGCAGGTACTGCTCGACCGCACGCTGGCCGCCATAGGCCATGACGCGCAGGGTATGCCCGTGCTCGAAATTCTGCTGGTACAGCAGGCCCAACTGGTCCTGGCTGGCCGACTTGCGGGTGTTGTACTGATACGCGACCGCGGTGGCCTGGCGCGGGTCGTCCTGCGCCTGCTGCCAGGTCAGGCCGAGCGGATCCTGCGCGTCGGGCGCGTCGAAGTGATTGCCGACGATATCCAGCGTTGCACCCGGCCCCACCGGCACGCGCAACTTCAGGTTGACCGATTCACGCTTCGCGGCGCTGTGGTCGCGCCAGCCATCGGTGTCGAACAGCGATGCGGCGATGTGATAGCCGACGCCGCCCGCGCTGCCACGCAATCGCGCAGCGAGCGTCCGGGTGTCGTCGCGGCCGTAGGTGGCCTGGACGCGGGCATCGACGCCTTCGCGATCGCCGTCAGCGCTCCAGATCTGCACGACGCCGCCGGATGAATTGCCGTACAGCGCCGAGAACGGTCCGCGCATGACTTCGATGCGGTCGGCGGCCTGCAGGTTGAAGTGCGAGACCTGGCCCTGGCCATCGGGCATCGTCGCCGGGATGCCATCGGCGTACAGGCGCAGGCCGCGGACGCCGAACGTGGAGCGCGCGCCGAAGCCGCGGATCGACAGCTGGGTGTCCTGCGCGTAGTTCTGGCGCTCGCGCGCGAGCAGGCCGGGCACGCCGTCCATCGCTTCCGACACGCTGGCATTGGCGCGATCGCTGCCATCCCCGAGCCCGATCACGCTGATCGACGCCGGCACGTCGAAGGCGCGCACGCCTTCGAGCCGGGTCGAGCTGACGACGACGCGATCGAGCGTGACCGCATCCGGCTCGGGATGCGGCATGGCGTCCGCGGACAGCGCGCTGTCGGTGGCGGAAACGCCGGACGCGAGGACGGCCGGGCTGACGCCGGCGCCCAGGCCCAACGCGATCGCGGCGGGCAGCAGGCGGTGGAGCGGGCGCGGCATGCGTGTCGTGCTTGTTTTGCGTGTCAAACGAGGCCTCATTGCAACCATCACAGGATCAACCGAACACCAGTTTGCCCTTCATCAGGCTCGAATGTCCCGGGAAAGAACAAAAGAAGGTGTAATCGCCGCCCTTCTGCAGCTTGCTGGTCGGGAACGTGACCGTGGTCGACTCGCCGCCGCCGACGATCTTGGTGAATGCCAGTACGCGCGCATCGCCGCGTGGCAGGTGGCTGTCGGCGACGCTGGCCTTCAGGCCGGCCGTGGCCAGCGGGGCGACGTCGGGGCTGCGGGCCAGCACCCAGTTGTGGCCCATCATTTCGGCCGGCATCTGGCCGGTGTGCTTCAGGGTCAGCTTCACCTGCGTGCAGTCGCCGGCGATCTTGAGCTCGGACTGGTCGAACTGCATCGCATCGTTGCTCTCGATGGTGACGTTGCAGGTCCGCGCGAACGCCTGTGGCGCAGCCAGCGCGAGCAACGACAGCAGGATCATGGGGAGGACACGGCGCATGGAAATCTCCTGGTATTGGGCGACATCGCGCGGGCCTCCGGGGCTGCCATGCGATGGCGTCTGATGTCTTGAGCTGGCGTATTGATTGGAGCGGGTTGATTGGAGCGGGGCTGTCTTTGACGCAGATCCCGCACTGACGGCGACGTTGCCGTCAGTGCGGATCATGGTGGCGATCACTGAGAACCTGTTCACGATCTTGCTGCGCTTGCCAGCTGGCGCGCGTGCGGTGCTCGAAATGCTCATGTATCTCTACCTACACTGCGCTTTCTGTGCTCCACCACGCGCCACCTGGCCTCGCTCGCGACAGACCGTGAACAGGTTCTGACGCGATCGTCGTGGCAGGATCAATCGCCGAGGGCAAAGACCCACACCGAACCGCCTTCCGGCACGCGCTCGTCCCAGCCGGCCAGGGTGTGCATCTTGCCCTGGATCCACTGCGCGTCGACGCCGTAACCCGAGACCACCGCGATGTACTGCTTGCCGTCGATCGAGAAGCTGCTCGGCGGCGAGATGATGCCCGACGGGGTCGGGAACTCCCACAGCAGCTTGCCGGTCTTGGCGTCGTAGGCGCGGAACATGCGGTCGTTGGTACCACCGGTGAACAGCACGCCGCCCGCCGTGGTCAGGATCGAGCCCCAGTTCCACGAGTGGGCGTAGGTCTGGCGCCATTCTTCCTTGCCCCCGTCGACGCTCCAGGCCTGGATGCCACCGATATGGTCGAAGCCTTCCTTGACCGACAGGTCGAGCCGGTTGATGTCGACGCCGGCCGACCACTGTCCCGGAATGCGCGGCTGGATCATGCCGGTCAGGGTCAGGCAGTGGTTGTCGTTGTACGGGATGTACAGCATCCCGGTCTTCGGGTTGTAGGCTTCGTACGGCCAGTCCTTGCCGCCCCACAGGCTCGGGCAGTAGGTGCGGGTCTTGCCGGTGGCCGGCTTGTGGTCTTCGTTGTAGGTCGGGCGACCGGTCTTCGGGTCGATGCTGGTGAAGACGTTGTTGGTCACGTACGGCTCGGACTTGTCGTACGAAATGTTGCCCTGCTCGTCACGATCGAGCCAGTACAGGCGTCCGTTGCGCTGCGCGCTGATCATGCCGGAGACACGCTTGCCGTTGCGATTGAACTCCACCAGCGTCGGGGCGTTCATGCCCGCCCAGTCCCAGGAATCATTCCAGTGGTACTGGAAGTGGCTGACGATGTCGCCACTGTCGGGATCGAGCGCCAGCACCGAGGCCAGGTACAGGTTGTCCCCGGGACGCTGGTCGCCCAGCCACGGCGCGCCATTGCCGACGCCCCAATAGATGACATCGTTCTTGGCGTCGTAGTTGCCCGGCATCCACATGGTGCCGCCACCGTTCTTCCAGGCATCCTTCCACTCGCCGTCCTGCGGCCAGGTCTCGGAACCCGGCTCGCCCGGCGCGGGCACGCTGTAGCGGGTCCATGCCAGTTCGCCGGTCTCGGCATCGAAGGCCTTCAGGAAGCCGCGCACGCCGAACTCGCCACCCGACGGGCCGATCAGCACCTTGCCCTTGACCACCAGCGGCGCCGAGGTGATGTACGCGCTGTCGGTCTCCCAGTCGCAGACCTGCGCTTCCCACAGCAGCTTGCCGGTCTTGGCATCGAGCGCGCTGAGCATACAGTCGACGCTGCCGACATAGACCTTGTCGTTGTACAGCGAGACACCACGGTTGGTCCGGTGCAGGGCACCGATGCCGACCGGCACTTCGCGCTGGAAATGCCACAGGGGCTTGCCGGTCTTCGCGTTGTAGGCGAACACGTGGTTATGCGGCGTGGCAACGAACATGTATTCGCCGTTGACGATGGCCGGCGCCTCATGGCCGGAATTGACGCCGGTCGCGGCCGACCACACCGGGCGCAGGTTCTTGACGTTGGACGTGGTGATCTGGTCCAGCGCGCTGTAGCTCCAGCCCGCGTAGTTGCCCTTGGTAAGCAACCAGTTCTCCGGCTCGGGGTTGGCCAACCGGGCATCGGTGACCGGCTGGTAGTCGGCGGCGAACAGGGGCAACGAGACGACGGCTGAAATGATGGCGCAGGTAATCAACTTGAGTTTCATGGAAAATCCCTCCCAGGAATGGCGTTCTTGTGTAGCGGAGCGTGCGGGGTGTGGTCTTGTCTGATCAGGTCGGCGGACCGATCGGTCCATCGAATTTTCCGGAGATGAACAGCGCGCCGTCGCGGATCTCCAGCGGCAGCATCGCCAGCCGGCGGATCGCCGGGCCCTGGGTCACGGTGCCGCGATTGCAGGCATCGAAGACCGAACCATGGCAGTTGCAGACGATCTGCGTCTTGCTCGGATGCAGGGTGGTGACCGGGCAGCCGTAGTGCGTGCATAGCGAGGAGAACGCGACGATGCCCTCGGCGGCATTCTTCGCGCTGGCCGGCTGCAGATCCTTGGTGTCCATCCGCACCAGGGTCAGCAAGCCGGCGCGCGAAATGAGCACCTGCCCGCTGGTCGGATCCATCGGATAGGCCAGCACCGGCTCGGTGCCGATCGTCATGTCCGCGGGCAGGATTTCCTTGCCCTGCTTGGGACCGACCATGAAGGCGAGCTTGTCGCCCACCTGCGGATCCTTGCTGCGGGTGGCAGCCGCCTGTGCCGCGGCAGGCCTCGCCACGGCCAGCAGCGGCGAGGCCGCGGCCAGGTACAAGGCGTTGCTCAGCAACGTCCTGCGGCCGGAGTCTGGTGCCCCCGGATCCTGCGTGCTCGAATGCTGCGTGCCCGTCGCCGGCGCGCCGGCTCCGCATCCGCACCCGGTGTTGTTGTCGTGCTTGCTCATCTTGCTTGCGCCTCGTTCACGGGGTTTGCAGGTAGACCACGTGGGTTTCGGTGAACTCCTGCAGGCCATGCTTGCCGTCGGCGCCACCAATGCCCGACTTGCGGCGACCAGCGTGGAATCCCTGCATCGCCTCGAAGTGTTCGCGGTTGATGTAAGTCTCGCCGAAACGCAGCTCGCGCGCGGCCTGCATCGCCGAATTGATGTTGCGGGTGAAGATCGACGACGTCAGTCCGAATTCGGAATCGTTGGACAACGCGATCGCCTCGTCGAGGCTGTCGACGACCTGGATCGGCAGCACCGGTCCGAAGATCTCCTTGCGCATGATGTCCATGTCGGCACGCGCGTCGACGATCAGCGTCGGCTCGTAGTGGAAGCCCTGCCCGAGGTCGGCAACCTTGCCGCCGGTGACGACGGTGGCGCCGTCGCGCTTGGCTTGCTCGACCAGCGTCGAAACCTTGTCCAGCCCCTGCTGGTTGACCAGCGGGCCCATGTGCAGATCGTCGCGCTCGGACGGATCGCCGTAGCGGGTGTCGCGGAAATGCGCGGCCAGGCGTTCGACGAAGGCTTCATGCGCGCCGCGCTCGACGTAGACACGCTCGGCGCAGTTGCAGACCTGCCCGGTGTTGATGACGCGGGAGTCGTAGATCGCCTTCGCGGCCAGGTCCAGGTCGGCATCGGCGAGCACGATCGCGGGGGCCTTGCCGCCCAGCTCAAGGTTGACCCGGGTCAGGTTGCGGCCTGCAGTCTGCATGATGCGGCTGCCGGTGGCGACGCTGCCAGTGAACGTGATCAGGCCGACATCCGGATGCGAGACCAGGGCTTCGCCGGTCGACTTGCCAAGGCCGCCGACCAGGTTGAAGACGCCCTTGGGCAGGTCGGTCTCGGCAACCAGCTGCGCGAACTCGTAAGCATTGATCGGGGTTTCTTCGCTGGGCTTGATGACGATGGTGTTGCCGGTGATCAGTGCCGGCGCCAGCTTGCGCGCGATCAGGAAGAACGGAAAGTTCCACGGCAAGATGCCGGCCACCACGCCAATCGGCTTGCGGAACAGGAAAATGTTCTCGTTCGGGCGGTCGCTGGTCAGGATCTCGCCGTCAAGGCGGCGTGCCCATTCGGCCATGTAGTCGATGTAGTCTGCGGTGAAGTCGACCTCGACCTGGGCGAGCTGCTGGATCTTGCCCTGCTCGCGGACGATGGTCGCGGCGAGGTCCTTGCGGTGCTCGCGCAGCTTGGCCGAGATCTGGCGCAGGTAGCCGGCACGCTGGATCGGCGCCAGCTTTTCCCAACCGGTCTGGGCGCGGCGTGCGGCTTCGACGGCACGCGCGACCACCGTCTCGTCGCTGTCAGGAATCCGCGCAAGCAACGCGCCCGTGGCAGGATTCGTGACTTCCACCGCTTCGGCGGTGTCGGCTGTGAACTGGCCGTCGATGAAATTCTTGTAAAGCTTGGTCATATGGGTTCCTCGTTGCTTTTGCGTTGTTGCCTGATGCCGAAGACCGCCTCGCGGCGAGGCGGCGACGTAGGGGAGGGAATGCGGTGTCGCGGCACGCGATGGTGAGTTCCGGTGGACGTGCTCAGGCGGCCGGAGCCGGCTTGGCGATACGCGCGCCCAGGTGCTGGGACAGGTGTCCGAACGCGACGCCGGCAATCCACGACAGGATGACGAACAGGATGCTGTCGTCGACCTTGCCACCGGTGCCGAAGTAGGTCGCGGCACCGAGGAACGCGGCCGGCGTGTAGGCCAGCGCCTTGTGCCCGGCCATGGCCACCAGCACGAAGGCCAGCAAGGCAACCAGCACGACCAGGGCGATCAGGCCGCCACCGGCATGGCCGACGGCGAACATCGTCAGCGCGGTCAACAGCACACCGGCAATGGCCGGGGGCAGCGACTGCACGATGGCGGCGCGGCCGCCGCCCGCGGCGAAGTACGTCGCCCAGGCGACGAAGCCGATCCAGGGGATGAGCTTCAATGCGGGCAGACCGATGCTCAGGTAGACCCACAGCGCGACCAGTACGGCGATGGAAACGGCAAGTGCGATCAGTGATTTCATCTCGACCTCGTTCACGAGCGAAGGAGACGTGCCGGGCGACGGATGCGGGACATGCCGCACCCGGCACGCAGGAACGTCACCAGACGTAGGCGTACTTGAGGTTGAAGCTGTCGTTGTAGCTGTGGTTCCGCCCGTCGATCGAGGTCGAGTAGCGCATCGTGATCGACTGGTTGTCGAAGGTATGCACCATCAGGCCGACGCCGCCATCCAGGGCCCAGCCGCTGGGCAGGCCGTCGTTGGCGCGGACATGTTCGTGATCGAGGGCCAGGAAGGGTTCCAGGCGCTGCGTGGCACGGTAGGCGAAGCGGTGGTTGGCGTGCCAGCTCATGCCGGGCTGGATGCCGGTGTCGCGCTCGCTCTGCCAGACGAAGCCGGCGTCGCCGGTGTAGCCGAACTTGTCGCCCAGGCGCCAGTCCCAGAAGAAGCTCGACAGGTTTTTCCAGTTGGTGTCGCTGACGCGATCGGTGCCGACCGGGATCTGCACGAACGACTGGAAGCCCAAGGTGACGTTGCCCTGCGGCTTGTACCAGATCGCGAAGCCGGTCATCGGGTCGCCGATGCCGCTGATGTGGCGATCATCCGGACCGGGCGCATTGCTGTTGCGGATACCGACGGCCGGCACGATCACTTCCCAGGCCACGCCGATCTTGCGGTTGGATTCGGGCGACCAGAAGCGCACGTACTTTGAAAGACCGGTGATGGCCTTGCTGCCGGAACCATCGACGCGGTCGCCGTTGTCGTTGAAGGCCTTGGCGTTGTTCTGCACGGAGGCGTACTGCACGAAGACGTTGAAGGGTTCAAAATCGGTGGGCAGTTCATATTCGCGCGGGCCGATCACGTCGAACGTGGTCTGCGCGTGTGCGGCGCCGGCGAGCGACAGGAACAGCACGGCCGAGAGCCGTACCAGCATTGCGTTGCAACGAGACGTCGGCGACGTCGTCGAGGTTGTCATGGATGTTTCCTCCCGATGGTTGGTCTGGCGGAACAATGGATCTGCGCCCATTTCCCCGCCTGCGATTCACGCGGGAAGCGGTGTCGACCCAACGACTTCCGCTTCCACACTGGATATAGGCGCAATTCCCGTGCCAACTCTGGAAAGCGGCTGAAACAGCTGATTTCAGCTGGATTGATGACAAATCACGCGTGTCACCGAGATTTCGGCCCGTGCGTTCCACTGACGTGGTGTCGCTTGCAACACGCAGGCTCGACAGGTGTGACACCCGCTGCGACAGATGTCGCAGGTATTGCTGCGGTGCCGCAGCCCTTGGGATGGACGTGTTGAAGCAGGCCCATTGGCGTCGGACACGTCTCGGCATGCCTGAGCAGATGTCGCGCCTGGCGTTTGCTTCCATGAACGCATTGAGATCCAAAGCAGGTTCTCTGTCCCCGGAGCCGCATCGCTGGGTCGGATCGGGACACGCAGTGACATTCGCTGACCGAGCCGAGGAGTCATCCCGGGTCGGGGTGACGCAGCTTCCGAAGTCGATGGTGCGTTTGGCTTGTACTTCACTGAAAACAGCGAGCGCCGAAGCATGTTCGCTATCTCCGGAACCGCATCGCCGTGTCGGGCAGCGGCCGCTCTTCCCTCGATCAGGGCGTCCTGCCCTGACTCCGGCGCACGCCATCCATGGCGTGCTCGACGCGACCTCCGCCCAACCCAACGCTGCCGCGTGTGTGAGGAATACGCTTTCGATCAGTTCTGAAAATACCTCTCAAGGCCGAAGACATCGAACTATCCGACGCAGTGCGGCATCCCGACCCGGGATTGCGGAGAGCAGGCCATGGATGGCCTGCGGCGGCGAGTCAACCATGGATGGTTGACCGAGCCGAGTAGTCATCCCGGGTCGGGGTGACGCGGCTTCCGAAGCCGTTACCGCGGTTGATGTGTTCTTGCTCCAAAGCGCGAGATCCAAAGCAGGTTCGCTGTCTCCGGAACCGCATCGCCGGGTCGGGCAGAGGCCGCTCTTCCCTCGGTCAGGGCATCCTGCCCTGACTCGGGCGCACGCCATCCATGGCGTGCTCGACGCGACCTCTGCCCAACCCGACGCTGCCGCGTGCGTGAGGGTTACGGCGTTGGAAAGTTAACTGTCTCGTGGAGGCCGAAGACATCGAACTATCCGACACAGCCCGGCTAGGCCGGGTTTCGACCCGGCGTGTTTGTGTTTGACGTGCGGGACGTTCTGGCATCCATACGGCGGCGGGTCGAGACCCGCCCTACGGCGCTCGTCCGCGAGGCCGAAGACATCGAACTATCCGACGTAGTGCGGCATCCCGACTCGGGATTGCGGAGAGCAGGCCAAGGATGGCCTGCGGCGGCGAGTCAACCATGGATGGTTGACCGAGCCGAGGAGTAATTTCGGGTCGGGGTGACGCGGCTTACGAAGCCCACATCGTGTTCTTGCTTTTTCCTGCCTTAAAGCGCGATTCCCCATAGACCCTCTGCCTTTGAATCCATATCGGCAGATCCTTGAAAGAAAAAGGCGACGCATGTGCGTCGCCTTTCTTTGCTGCCGCAAGTGAATCGTCAACTGCGCCAGCGCACCGCTTCGGCCTGCCATCATCCTGAATGCGTCGGTGGCACGATGCCTTCTCGCTTCATGCGCCGGTACACGGTTGCCCGGCACAGGCCCAGCTCGCGCGCGGTATCGGTGATGTTCCAGCGATGCCGGCGCAGAGAATCCAGCAACCCCACGTCCGCCACGACATCCCCCGCACCTGCCGCATCCGGGCGTGCCGGGAATGCCAGCACCTGCGCGGATGCCTGCGGCGACGTCGCCTCGATGATCTCGGCCGGAAGATGATGCAAATCGACCGGTTCGCCATCAGCGATCGACAGCGCAAAGCACAGCACATTGCGCATCTCGCGCACATTGCCCGGCCAATCGTGGCGCATCAACAGCGCCATCGCCTCCGACGTGATCGCCCCCTCGACCTGCATCGCGCCGGCCTCTTCGGCCAGGATGCGCTCGATCAGGAACGGCTTGTCGTTGCGCTCGCGCAGTGCCGGCAAGGCCAGCGTCGCACCGCACAGGCGGTAGTAGAGATCCTCGCGGAATGTGCCCGCACCGATCTGGCGACGCAGGTCGCGGTGGGACGCCGCGACCACGTGCAGGTCGACGCGCACCGGACGATCGGCACCCAACGGCAGGATCTCGCGCTCCGACAGCACGCGCAGCAGCCGCGTCTGCAGCAACAACGGCATGTCGCCGATCTCGTCGAGGAACAGCGTCCCGCCGTCGGCGCGCTGGATCAGGCCCTTCATGCCCTTGTTGCGCGCCCCCGTGAACGTGCCCGGCATGTAGCCGAACAGCTCGCTCTCGATCAACGACTCGGGAATCGCCGCACAGTTGACCGCGACAAAGGTCTGCGACGCCCGCCGACTGGAATCGTGCAGCGCACGCGCCAGCACCTCCTTGCCGGTGCCGGTCTCGCCCTGGATCAGGATGTTGACCGGCTTGTCGACCAGGCGCACCGCACGGTCCAGCAACTGCTGCATCCGCGAGTCCTCGCCTGCCAGCCGGCCCAGGATCTCGTCGCGCTGCGGATTGGCCTGCGACTGCGCATCGCCATCGATGCCCGCACGCAGACGCGCCGGCGCCGCCTTCGGCGCAATCATGGACGCGTGATAGCCCTGCCCTTCCCACGTCGTAACGATGATCCGCTCGTCGCCGGCCGTACCCTTGGTCAGGCGCCAGATGTCGTCGATGCGCGAGCCGAATACACCACTGAGATGATGGCCGACCAGGTGCGCGCGCTCGTCGGCCGGGATCTGCGCGGTTTCGAGCAGGCGCAGGTAGCGGCGCGCATCGGCATTGGCGCCGACGATTCTGCCGTCGCGATCGACCGCCAGCATCAGCTCGCCGCAGACATCCACCAGCGGACCGGCGGTGCCCAGGCGCAGGATCCAGTGCTCGCGGAACTGGTGCATGAAGTTCGCGTCTTCGATCATGCGACCGTAGAGCACGGTCAGGTGCTTGACCAGGTGCTGGCTCTCGCGCGCGTTCGGCGAACTCAACGCCGAGACGTCGAGCACGCCCATGAAACCGCCCAGCGGATCGAACAACGGCGTACTGGTGCAGCTCAGCCCGACATGGCCGATGTAGAAGTGGTCTTCCCGGTGGCAGGTCAGCGCCGTACGCTCGGCGATGCAGGTACCGATCCCGTTGGTGCCGGCATGGATCTCGTTCCAGTTCGCGCCCAGCGCAAGTCCGGCGCGCTTGAGCGGCGTGTCCCAGGTATCGTTGCCGATGTAATCGATGGTGATGCCCTCGGCATCGGTCAACAGCAGCACATAGCCCAGCGCGGACACGTGCTTGTAGAGCTGCTCCATGCCGGCGCGCGCGACGTGCAGGTGTTCCTCATTGCGTTGCAGGCATTCGCGTAGGCGCGTCGATGTCTCGATGCGCACATCGGGACGCAGGCCCGGGTCGAGCGCGTGCTCGGTAGCGCAACGGCGCCAGGAACGGTGGATCAGCGCCGTGTTGGCGTCAGGTTGCGTGCGCTGCCTGGTCGAATGGACAACGCGCAGGATCTTGTCGACGTGATGTTGAACAGTAGCCATTTGCCGCTTCCTCCCAACGCATGCCGTCCATCCTGTCCGGCTTGCGGCCCTCGTCATGGAATGACCAGCATGTCCACGCTGGTGTTCCTGTTGTCATTGCGGTGCCGTCACGGTTCAACCGTTTGTCGTTGTGTGTTGTCTTGGTGTGGGTGTGGTGCGCCGCCTTTCGGCGGAAGAGGACGGGGCGTATCGCGACCCGCCGGAATCGTGGCCAACTGTTCGCGCAGCGAACGTCGCGCCGGGCGCAGTGGACTGCGCGACTGCGTCCATCCCGCTTGCCGGGACGGCGTCAGCATTCTCAGGCGAGACGCAGTCCATGCGAACAACCGGTACAGCAGTGCGTGGGAATAGAGCAGTCGCCACGCCTTCCACGACGCAGCCTCCAGGATGCTACGTGCTGCGCCCTGTCCCTTCAACGATTCTCGTTGCTGCGCTGCGGGATGGACATGCCGCCCGGCTTCGCGCAGGCGCATCAGCAACTCGGGAATCGGGATGCCGACCGGGCAGACATCGCCGCAGGCGCCGCACAGGCTCGACGCCGTAGGCAGATCGCGGGTCGATTCGAGGTTCATCAGGTGCGGCGAGATGATCGCGCCGATCGGGCCGGGATAGGTGGTGCCGTAGGACAGGCCGCCGACACGCGCATAGACCGGGCAGTGGTTCATGCAGGCCCCGCAGCGGATGCATTGCAGCGTCGCGCGGAAATGCTCTTCGCGATAGGCCTGGCTGCGGCCGTTGTCGAGCAGGATCAGGTGGACTTCGCGCGGACCGTCGCGCTCGCCGCTGCGGCGCGGCCCGCTGATGATGTTCAGATACGTGGTCACCGCCTGCCCGGTCGCGGAACGGGTCAGCAGCGTGAACAGCGGAGCGACGTACTCGAGCCGGTCGATGACCTTCTCGATGCCGGTGATCGCGATATGCACGTCCGGCACCGTGGTCGACAGCCGGCCATTGCCTTCGTTCTCGACCAGCACCAGCGAGCCGGTCTGCGCAACCATGAAGTTGACGCCGGACACGCCGATCTTCGCATGGCGGAATTCGTCGCGCAGCGCGCGCCGGCCGATCGCGATCAGTTCGTCGACATCCTCGGTGTAGGGTTCGTGCGGCAGCTTGTCGGCGAAGATCCGCGAAACGTCGTCCTTGGTCTTGTGGATCGCCGGCATGATGATGTGGCTGGGGCGGTCGCCGTCGAGCTGCAGGATGTACTCGCCCATGTCGGTTTCGATGCAGGCGATGTCGTGCTCGGCCATGCGATGGTTGAGCTCGATCTCCTCGCTGACCATCGACTTGCCCTTGACCATGCGCTTGGCGCCATGGCGGTTGGCGATATCGAGGAAGATCCGGTTGGCCTCGTCGGCATCGGCGGCCCAGTGCACCTGCACGCCGTTGGCGGTCAGGCGCGCTTCCAGCTGCTCCAGCAGGTCCGGCAGATGGGCCAGCGCATGCTTGCGGATGCCTTCGCCGAGGCTGCGCAGGCGCTCGAAGCGCTCGATGTCGGGAAACTGCGCCGCGCGCTTGTCGGTCAGGAAATCCATCGCGCCGCGGAAACTGCGCCGCAGCACCGGGTCGGCCAGCACGATGTGCGCGTTGTCCTTGAACGCCAGCGGATCGGCGACCATCGCGCCCGGCACGGCATGGAGGGTCTGCGCGCTCATGCGGCGACGCCCTCGCGGACCAGCAGGATCACCAGCTGCTTCGGACCATGCGCCCCGTAGACCAGCAGGCGCTGGATGTCGGCGGTCTTGGACGGCCCGGTCACCAGCAGCGCATTGGTCGGCAGGCCGTCGGCCCAGCGTTCCGCCTGCATGACCGCGTGCAGGGTGTCGTGCAGGGTGTCGGCCTGCAGCACCGCGATGTGCAGCGGCGGTACCAGCGACAGCGTCCGTGGTTCGGCGATGGTCGGCCACAGCACCAGGCTGCCGGTCTCGACGATGCCGCCGCGAACGGTCGAGATGCCGGCGTCGATGTCGTCGAACAGGGTCGCCTTGAAGTCCTCGATCGGCGCGTCGTACCAGGCCAGGCGTGCCGGATCGATCGCGTTCTGCAGGCAGTCGGCCAATGGCGTGTCGCGACCGGCCAGGAGGCGCTGTATGCCCTTTTCGTCGAGCACGGCCAGCACGGCGGCGCCGAGTCCGTCCGGGGTGGTCTCGATGACGTCGGCACGCCAGCCACGCGCGTGCTCGACGAAGCGCGCGATGCGACCGTCGGCATCGAGGTCGGAAACCGTTGCATCACCGGCATAGTACGGCTGCAGATCAGGCACGGGGATCGGCGCCGATGGCATCGCCGCTCGCAGCCGCGACAGGATCGCGCGCCGCGACGAGCCGGCATGCGCGCTGTCCGCAGGATGGTCTTCCAGGGTGGACGCGCCGGGCATGGGGTCGCGCATCATGCGGCGTCCCTCCCGGGCAGCCTGGCCCGCAGCAGGGTGGCCAGGTGCGTGCCACGCAGGGCCGCGCCGCGACGCTCCAGCGTGGCGTTGAGGTTGAGCAGGCAGCCGCAATCGCCGCTGACGAAGCCATCGCATTGCGTCGCGGTGATCGCATCGACCTTGTCGCCGGCCATCGCCGCGGAGATCTCCGGATGCTTGACCGAGAACGTGCCGCCGAAGCCGCAGCATTCCGGCTCATGGTCCTGGACCAGCAGCTCGACGCCGGGCAGCGCGCCGAGGACGCGTCGCGCACTGGCGAACGCGCCGGTTTCGCGGCGTGCGCTGCACGACGTATGCAGGCAGACCTGCAGGGCCTCGCCGCGCAGGTCGCTGAAGTCGATCCGGTCGACGATGAAGTCGCTGAATTCCACGACCCGTTCGGCAATCGCGTCGGCTTGCGCTTTCAACGCGGCGTCTTCGGCAAACAGGCGTGGCCAGTGGTGGCGCATCATGCCCGCGCAGGAACCCGAGGGCACCACGATCGGCCACGGTTCCGGAAACAGGTCCAGCTGCGCACGCGCGACCGCACGCGCATCCTCGGGAAATCCGGTGGTGTAGGCGGGTTGGCCGCAACAGGTCTGGCCGCTCGGAAACACCGCTTCGATCCCGGCATGCGCGAGCACCGCGACCGTATCCATGCCGGCTTCGGGCACGAACAGATCGACCACACAGGTCGCAAACAGATAGACCTTCTGCACTGCGACGCGCTGCGGCGCGGCCGCGCCGATGTCGTCGCGCACGTCATCGCCGGCGTCGTGGCGCAAGCCATCGGGCAACGGGTGATCCGGGATGTTCTGGGGCTGGCGCATGCGCGATCCAATGGCTGGCGAGGCCGAGTGTCGGCAGTCCATCGCGGGGCTGTATATTGGTCAGACCAATCCCGGAAGATGCTGCATTGCGGCAACTTCAGGCGGTTTTCAGCCTCAGCCACTCCAGCCCCTTCCTGCCCCCGCCATCGAGTCCCAGCGAGTCCCCGCGATGAACAGCCAGGTCCAGCAGGTCATCCATCACCTGGAAGCCTCGATCCTCAAGGGGGCATTTCCGGTCGACCATCGGCTGCCGTCCGAGCGCGCACTGGCCGAACAGCTGTCGGTCTCGCGCGCCACCGTGCGCGAGGCGATCACCTCGCTGGTGTCGCGCGGGATGCTGGTGCGCCGACAGGGGGATGGCACCTATGCAGTCGAGCAGTCCGACCATCGCATGGCCGAGATCTGGCTCGACATGGCGCAGCAGCACCCGATGCTGCAGGGCGACCTGGTGGAGTTCCGCGCGATGCTCGAGAGCCGCACCGCGGAGCTCGCCGCGCGTCGCCACGATGCCAAGGACCGTGTACGCCTGCAGGAAGCGCTCGACAGCGTCGACGCCGCCTATGCCGGCAGCGACCGCCGCGAACAGATCCGCAGCGATGTCGCTTTCCATCGCGCGATCGCCGATGCCACCCACAACCCGGTGTTCTCGTACCTGATGTCGTCGCTGCTGAAGTTGCTGCACGAGCACGTGCAGCTCAGCCTGGCCGGCCTGGAACCGCAGTCCACGACCGCGCAGCAGTTGCGCCAGCAGCATCGCGCCCTGGCGACGGCGATCCTCGCACGCGACGCCGAGCGCGCGCGGCAGGTCGCCGGCATGCACATGGATTTCGTCGCGACGCGCCTCAACGCACTCGCGCGTCCACCGGCCTGACCCGCGGACTCACGCAGCGGCTGCTGCGCGGATCGCGTTGACAAGATCTAAGGCAGGATCTCGACCTCGCCTTCCACTTCCACCGGAATGCCGAACGGCAGCTCGGCCATGCCGACCGCGCTGCGGGTATGGAGGCCGCGCTCGGGGCCGAAGACGTCGAGGATCAGGTCGGAGAAACCGTTGATGACCTGCGGCTGGCGGTCGAAGCCCGGCGCCGAATTGACCATGCCGAACACGCGGCGCCAGCCCACGATCCGATCCAGGCTGCCCAGGCTGCGTTGCAGGCTGCCCAACACCGCCAGCGCGGTCAGGCGTGCCGCCTCGTAGCCCTGCTCGACGGTGACCGCATCGCCGACCTTGCCGAGCGGATGCGCGACCGAGCCGTCCGCATTCAACGGACCGTGTCCGGAGAACAGCACCCGCGTGCCGGCGATCTGCACGAACTGGAACGGCAACGCCACGCCCGGCGGCGGCACGATCGGCGGCGGCAGGATCAGGCCGGCCTGGGCCAGGCGGGCTTCAATCGATGACATGGCGGGACCTTTGGATACGGGGGAGAGGATCGGCCGCCATCCGGGGCGGCGGGCTCACGGCTGCACCGGCTGCACCGGCTGCAGGAACGCACGCACGTCGGCCGCGACCTGGCGCCGACTGTCGGCGCCGATGTAGGGCATGTGGCCGGACGCATAGGTGCGCACGACGACGCGTGCCGGGTCCAGGCCGGCATGCGCGAGCATCTGCTCTGCGCCGCCGACGGTCGTGACCAGGTCGAACCAGCCGGTGCCCACGAACAGGCGCGTCGATGGGCTGCGACGCATCGCGGTGGCGAGGTCTTCGGCGTGATCGCGTCCCGGGACGGGCCCACGACCAGCACCCGCGCCGTAGTCCCAGCGCGCGTTGACGTCGGCAAACTCGATGGCGTTGTAGGCCAGCGGCAGGCTCACGCCAAGATCGTCGCGCAGGTAGTGGTTGATCGCCGCCACGAAGCCCGGCACGTACTGGCCCATGGCCGGGTCGTCGGCAACCGGATCGCCCGCGCTTGCGGCCAGCGGCAGCGTGTAACGCGCGTCGTAGAGTCCGACCTGCAGGCCATCGTCGCGCAGCACCTCGTTGGCGAACAGCGCCGGCGTGACCAGCAGCTTCTGCGCAAGGATCGACTCGGCACGGAGGCCGGTCAGGCCAGCGAGCGTGTCGGCGACCTCACGTCGCTGCACCTCGGGCATGCGGCTTCCTGCATGCAGGGCCAACACATACGCGTGATCGGCGAATGCGCGCGCACGCGCGACATGCGATTCGAAACTGACCAGGTTGCCGGCTGCATCCTGCCGCGCGACCTTGCCATGCCACCACGCTGTCGCCGCCATCGCCGACAGCGAGGTCAGCGCATTGCGACGGGCATCGCCGAACGACAGCGCCTGGCCCAGCAGCAGCACGCCCGACACTGGCGCGCTCTCCATGCGCCCGTCGGCGGTGGGCCCGCCGGCAAGCTGCCTGGCTACGACCGCGGCGCGGATGGTGCCGTAGCTCTCGCCCATCAGGTAGCGCGGCGCGTTCCAGCGCTGATGGCGGGTCAGCCAGTCGCGGATAAACGCGGAGGTGATGCTGGCGTCCTGGGCCGTGCCGAGGAACTGCGCCTCAGTGCCGGCCTTCAGGATGCGGCTGAAGCCGGTGCCGGGCGGATCGAACAGCACGATGTCGGCGACATCCAGCGGACTGTCGTCGTTGTCGACCAGCCGGAACGGCGGCGTGGTGCGCGGATCGATCTCCAGCGCACCCGAGGCACCATCCATGGCCAGGCGGCGCGGGCCGACGAAGCCCAGATGCAGCCACAGCGACGCCGAACCGGGGCCGCCGTTGAACACGAACAGCACGGGCCTTGCGGCATTGTCCTTGCCGTCGGTGCGGATGTAGGACGTGGAGACCAGGCTGGCGGTGCGCTCGCCCTGCGCGTCGACGATGAAGGTCTCGCGCACGCTGGCGGTGTACGCGATCCGCTGTCCGCCGATGCTGATGTGATGCCGCGACACCGACTCGAACCCGACCGGCGCCAGGTCGGCGGCACAGGCCAGCGCCGAGCACAGCAACAGCACCACGGCAACGCCCGCGGACAGCCAGCGACGCGTGCCATGCGGGCGTGCCCACGCGGAGGCAGACGCGCGCACCGGCCTGCGCCCCATCAGCGACGCATCCACGCGCGCAGGTCGTCCGTGAACTGCTTGAGGCTGCTTTCGATGGTGTAAGGCATGTGTCCCCCCTGGTAGTACAGCATCCGTACGCGATCCCTGGGCCAGCCCGATTGCGCGATCGCGTACTCGGAGGCGCCAATGGTCGTGGCGGTATCGTAGTATCCGGCCGCGACGACGACGCTGAGCCCGGGCTGCCTGTCCATCGCGATGCCGAGGTCGCGCATGTACGGCCAGTCCGCGAACGGGCTCTTGCCCGGCGCCCAGTCCCAGCCTTCCAGGCTGTCGACCGGGGACTGCGTGACGTACGCCAGGCCGGCGGGCACGCGCAGCACATCGCGCGCGTAGGCATCGAAGGTATCGGAGATCCGGCGCCACGGTGCCATCGATGCATCCACCAACTGCCCGGGGGCTTCAGGCGTGCCGACGTAGCGCGCATCGTAGCCGCCGAGCACCAGGCCCTGTCCGCGCAGCAGTTCCACCCGGTACTGGTCTTTGGTGACCTTCAGGTCGTGAGCAAGATGCACCTGGGCGGGCAATCCGGTCAGCGCTTCCAGTCGCGCGGCGATCCGCTGCTTCTCGGCATCGGGCAGGTTGCCGCCCTGGAACAACGCAGTGAGGTAGTCGCCTTCGGCGAACTGGCGCACCTCGTCGAGGAAATCCTCGAAACGCCGACTGCGCGGCTCGACCTTGCCGTGATACCAGCCCAGCGACGCCAACGTGGTCAGCGACACCACGTAGCTGGTGACATTACCCGGCCGCTGCGCCATCTCGATGATGTTCAGCGCCTGGCCGAGCAGGAACACGCCATCGACGCGCAGCGGCTGCACACGCTCGCTCATCAGGCGCGCGGCGCGGGCGGCGCGCAGGGTGCCGTAGCTCTCGCCCAGCAGGTACTTGGGCGAATCGAGGCGACCATGCCGGCGCGACCAGGTCTCGATCATCTGCACCAGTTGGCGGGCGTCTGCCTCGACCGAGAAGTAGGCGTTGGGCGCGGTGCCGTCGGCGACGCGGCTGTAGCCGGTGCCGGTGGGGTCGAACAGCACCACGTCGGCGACGTCGAGTACGGTGTACGGATTGTCGACCAGCGCGAACGTCTCCGGATCCGCGGCGAGGTCATCGGGGAAGGCGACGCGCTTGGGTCCGAACGCCCCCATGTGCAGGTAGATCGACGGCGAGATCGGACCGCCGTTGAAGACGAAGATCACCGGACGCTGCGCCGCATCGACGACATCGGCCATGTACGCGATCGACACCACGTCCGCCGAAGGGCCGTCCTTGCCATCGGCGGTCTTGCCATCGCTGATGCGGTTGTGCTCGACGCGCGACGTGTACGCCAGCGCCACCCCGTTGAAGGTACCCTGGTGGCGTGCCACGGCGATCTCGTCGCTGGCATGCGCGGACGGCAGGCCGGCGAGCAGCAGGATCATGGCCGCCAGCCAAGTACGCAGGTCTTTCATTCACGCTCTCCCATGGAATCGCCGCGTGGCGGCGAGGTATCACTTGTGTGGTGTCACGCGTGATGCATCACGCGTGTCCGGGTGCCGCCTATGCCTGCCGGCGCGTGGCCAGCACCGCCTGGATGCGGCTGAATTCACCTGCGCTCAACGCGTAGCCGCGCACCAGCAGGAACGACAGCAGCACGAACCCGGCAGGCACCAGCGCCAGGCCGTAGCGGATACCGGTGGCGACCTCGGCATTGGCGGTGTCCACGCTCTGGTAACCGATCCAGGCCAGCACCAGGCTGACCACGAAACTGCCCAGCGCCATGCCGGTCTGCTGGATGAATACCCACGCGCCATAGATCGTGCCCTCGCGCCGGGTGCCGCTGATCATTTCGTCGTACTCGACGGTATCGGGCACCATCGCATTGGGCAGCAGTTCGCCACCGGCATTGAACGCGCCGAACACCACCATCAACGGATACAGCATCCAGACCTGCCCAGCCGGCAGCACGATCACCGCCAGCCAGCACAGCACCAGGCCGGCGTAGGCGGCCAGGCAGGCCTCGCGCTTGCCGATGCGCGACGCGATCCTGGCCCATACCGGCGTCATCGCCACGCTGGTCAGGGCATTGAGCGGATACAGCACGCCCATGATCGCCGGCGACTGCCCGGAGACCACGGTGATGTAATAGATCAGCATGCCGCTGAAGGCCGCGCTGGCGATGTTGCTGAACAGGTAGGCGCCACTGAGCACGGCCAGCGGGCGGTTCTGGCGCAGCGTCGCGAGCTGCTCGCGGAAGCTCATTTTCTGCGGCTGGAACGCGATCGCCGGTGCATGCGCCGTGGTCGCGAACGCCACCACGCCACTGAGCAGGATCAAACCGCCGAACGCGATGCCGACGAAGCGATAGCCCTCCAGCGGCGTGCTGCCCAGGCTGATCAGCACGGGCGACACCGCGATCGCCAGCAGCACGGCCATGCGTGCCGCCATTTCCTTGTAACCCACCAGGCGCAGGCGCTGGTGGTAGTCGCCTGTCATTTCCGGCGCCATCGCCGAGTACGGCACGTGGTACAGGCTGACGCCGGTATTGACCAGCAGGAACAGCACGCAGAACACGATCGCGGCGGTACGCGGCTCGGCGAACTCGGGCATCGCGAACATCGCGACGAACGACAATCCCCAGACCAGGCCGCCGACCAGCAGGTAGGGCCGGCGCCGTCCCCAGCGCGAACGCGTACGGTCGGAGATCGCGCCCATCAGCGGATCGGTGATGACGTTCCAGATCCGCGGCACCAGCAGCACGATGCCCGCAAGCGCGGCGGGCACGTGGTGGGCTTCGGTCAGGTAGAACAGCAGGTAGATGCTGATGATGGCCATGTGGCTGGCGATCGCGAACTGGCCGAAGGCCCAGCCCAACTGCGCCGTCATCGTCAGGCGTGCACCCTGGCCCGGCATCACCATGCGCGCTGGCCCCTGCTGCCGCCGTATTCATTGCCGGCGGTATTGCCGGCCATGCCGCCGGGCCAGCCGCCTGTCGTCGTCGTCATCTATCCAGCCTCCACACACGCGTTGGACACCATGAATGCCTGCATGCCCTCGGCCAGGCAGCGCATCCCCTCATCGATCCAGGCGGCGTCCCGGCCGAAGCCGATCCGCAGATGCCCGGGGCTGCCGAAGTAACTGCCCGGCGCGACCGCCAGCGCATGCTCGCGCCACAGCCAGTCCGACAGCGCGACATCGTCGACGCCCTCGCGGATGCGCGGAAAGTACATGCAGCCATGCTCGGGCACGGCGCCCTCGATCAGTCCTGCGGCGGACATCGCATCGGCGGCCAGCACCAGGCGCGGACGCGCCTGCGCCAACAGGCCTTGCCAATGCGCATCGAACTCGGCCTGCCGCGACAATACAACAGCGGCCACGGCGTGCGACACCTTGGATACGCCGAACTCGAACTGTTCGTACACGGCGCGGATGCGCTGCTGGCGCGCGCCGCTGGCGACGATCCAGCCGCATTTGAGCGCGTACAGGCCATAGATCTTGGTCAGGCTGTTGACGCTGATGAAATCAGGCGACAGCCGCGCGGCCACGCGCGGCGGCGCGTTGGCGGTCGCGAAGTCAGCGTAGACCTCGTCGAACACCACGGCCACGCCGGTCCGCGCCGCCAGCGCCGCCAGCGACTGCAGGGTGTCGTCGGACAATCGCGTGCCGCTGGGGTTGTGCAGGTCGGTCAGCACGATCAGGCGCGTCGACGGCGTGACCGCCGCCTCGAGCGCCGCGACGTCGAGCTCGAAATCGCGACGGCGCGGCACCCGCCTGACGCTGGCGCGCTGGGCCAGCGCCAGCGACGACAGCAGGTCGAAATACGGACACTCGATCAGCACCTCGTCGCCCGGCGACAGCAACGCCTGGAAGACCAGGGCCAGGCCATTGCTGGCACCGGTGGTGCACAGGATGCTGTCGCGCGACAGGCCGTAACGCTGCGCCAGCGCATCGAGCACGACCGGATTACCATGCGAGAACGCGCTGCGGTAATAGCCGCCGAGCCCGTCGCCGAACGCCTCGGCAATGCACTCGCGCAACAGGCCGATGGGCTCCTGCACCGAGTTGTCGAACAGCAGGTTCGCACCCGGCCGGCGCGTTGCCGCCTCGACCATGCGACGCGCCCACAGGGTGTAGCTCGCCTCCACGCCTTTGCTTTCCTGCACTGGCTTTCCCGCCTTGTCGTCCATTGCCAAACGCCCGCCTCCGCTGCCAGGGACCATCGACCCGGGGATCGTCCGCAGCCCCGAAGGACCGCGGGCCCCTTCAGCCGACGCCTCGTTCCCTGCTGTCAGCCAGCAAAGTCCATGCAACGAATTTATCCGCGCCCGCCCCATAATTGCGTGCGTTATATGGCATCAAACGCCGGTCAATCGCTTTTTTTTGACGCCCGTGCCAGTATCCCGGAACATTTTTCACATGCCTTCCTGCTGTCCCCATCAGCCCCTATGCCCCCCTCGCCATACCGGAGCCGACCACGATGAGCACACTGGATTCCTTCGACGTCCGCATCCTCGAAACGCTGCAGACCGATGGCGACATGACGATGGCCGAACTCTCGGAGCGCGTGCATCTTTCGCACTCGCAATGCTCCAGGCGGGTCAAGCAACTGCGCGACAACGGCGTCATCGACCACTTCGCGGCGATCCTCAGCCCGGAGCGCCTGGGCCTGAACCTGAAGTCGTACGTCTCGGTGACGCTGAAGCACAACTCGCAGACCGCCGACGATTTCCGCGTGCTGATCCGCGACTGCCCGGAGATCATCGAATGCGCGATGGTCACCGGCGATGGCGATTTCCTGATCCAGGCCTACACGCGCGACCTTGCGCATTTCCGCGACCTGCTGGGCAAGCTGGCGCAGATCGAAGTCGTCTCCAGCCTCAAGTCGGTGATCGTCATCGAGGACGTCAAGCGTACCTCCGCACTGCCGGTCTACCAGGGCACTGCGCTGTAGACGGAGATTCTTTGTGGGAGCGCACTTGGGCGCGAATGGGCTTTCCCGGGAATGCTTCATCGCGCCTGTCGGCGCTCCCACAACGGGCGCTGCCATGCGTCCTCGTGCGACCGGCCCCGGGGATCAGGGGCTGACACCGCCGTACTGGTCGCGCAGCCGGGTCTGGTAACTGTCCATCGGCACCGCGACGCCGCGGACGAAGACCTGCCTGACATCCGTGGACATCTGCAACGGATCCCCGGTCGCGATCACCAGGTTGGCCAGCTTGCCGACCTCCAGCGAGCCCAGGTCCTTGTCCATGCCCCAGATCTGCGCCGGATACAGGGTCAGGCCCTTCAGGGCTTCGTCATAAGGCAATCCGTGCGCGACCGCGATCGCCGCCAGGTACGGCAGGTTGCGCGTCTGCGCGAAGCGCGGATACATGAAGCGACCGATGATGTTGACGCCGCCCGAGGCGAACGCGAACTTGACGCCACGCCGTTGCAGTTCGGCCGGCAGCCGGTAGACCGCGTCGTAGCGTTCGTTGGCGGCGGGCAGCAACTGGATCGGCCCCAGGATCACGGGCGCACCGGAGGCGGCGACCGCGTCGAGCTGGTCGCGCGCGTACACCAGGTCACCGAGGATCAGCTTGAGCTTGAACTCGCGCGCCAGTGCCAGCGCGGCGTCGACGTCCTGGCCTTCGCTGGCCGCGATGACGACCGGCCTGCTGCCATCCAGGTACGGCGCCAGTGCTTCGTAACGGGCGTCGCGCGGCGCACCGGGCTTGCGGTCGGCCAGATAGGCGCGGGCATCGATCAGGGTCTGCCGCAGTTGCGCCACCACGCCCATCCGCGTGCCGGGGAATTGCCCGCCCTCGCGGCGTACGCGGCTGGACAGGTAGACGTGCATCGCCAGTTCGGGCTCGACGACCATCCTGCGGCGGTCGTCGGCATGCAACTGGATGAACGCACTGCGGCCCGGCAGGCTGGTCAGGTCGCCGGGGGCGACGACCGCGTTGGTGATGCCGTTGTAGCGGACGACCGGGATATGCACGGTGTCGGCATTGAACGCGTCCACGACCCTTGCCTGCGGAAAGATCTGCTGGCCGGCCTCGGCGACGTCGTTGTCGGCGAAGTCCATGTCGCGCTCGGCCAGGCCGAGGCTGGTGTCGGAATCGATCAGCCCTGGATAGACCGTCATGCCACGACCATCGATGCGCGTTGCCTCCGCCGGCACGGCGACCGTGCCCGAGGCGCCGACCGCGACGATGCGCTCGCCGCGCATCACCAGCACGCCGTCTTCGATCGGCGCACCGCTGACGGGCAGCAGGCGTGCGCCGGTGATGGCGGTCGTCGCGCCCTGCGCCGGCGTGCGTGCAGCAGCGACGCTGGCGGCAGCCTCCCCTGCGGCAGCCGCCTTGAAGGGCTGCGCGATCACCAGCAGCAACGCGGCCAGGAATACCGTCCGTTTTACGCTCTGCACGCTCAGGCTCTGCATGTCGTGTCCTCAGTCGCCGCTCATGACGCCGGAGAATCGCGGCGTTCCCGTTCCGGCGAGGTTGCGGTCGAAATACAGCACACCCTCGATGTAGACTTGGTCGGCCAGCGCGTAGGCCGACATCGGATCGGTGCTCCAGATCACCAGGTCCGCGTCCTTGCCGACGTCGAGCGAACCCACGCGGTCCTGCAGCCCGATGATCCAGGCCGCGTCCAGCGTGATCATGCGCAGCGCTTCCTCGCGGGTGGCGCCGCCGTAGCGCATGATCTTCGCGGCTTCATGGTTGAGCCGACGGGTGATGTCGGCCGAGTCGCTGTGCAGCGCGACCCGCACGCCGCGACGCAGCGCCATCACCGCGTTCCACGGAATCGCCTCCATCGCCTCGGGCTTGACTCCGAACCAGTCGCTCCAGACCGCGATCGCCACGCCCTCCCCGGCCAGGATGTCGGCGATCTTGTAGGCATCGGTGGCGTGGTGGAACGCGTGCACCTTGTAGCCGAACTCGCGCGCGATCTCGAGCTCGGTCAGCATCTCATCGGCGCGGTAGGCGTGGATCTGCACCAGCGTCTCGCCCGACAGCACGCCGGCCAGCGCTTCCTTCTTGAGGTCGCGACCCGGTGCGTCCTGCGGCTTTCCGCTGCGCTGCCTGCGATAGTCGGCCGCCTCGTCCAGCGCTTGGCGTAACACGGCGGCATTGCCCATCCGGCTCGACGGCGACTGGTTGCGTGCGCCATAGGTGCGCTTGGGATTCTCGCCGATCGCGAACTTCATCGACGCCGGCGCATCGGCCACCAGCATCTGCGCCAGCGGCAAGCCGAACTTGTTCTTGACCACCGCCGCCTGTCCACCGACGAGGTTGGCCGAACCGGGCAGGATCATCTGCGTCGTGGTGCCGCCTGCCAGCGCGAAGTAGAACTCCTTGTGCGTCGGCACCAGGACGTCGGCGATGCGTACCTGCGAGGTCACCGGGCTGCTCATCTCGTTGCCGTCGCCGACGGTGCCGATATGCGAGTGTGGATCGACGATCCCCGGGGTCACGAACCTGCCGGTGCCATCGATGACTTTCGCATCGGCGGGCGCATCCACGCGGGCACCGACGCCGGCGATCCGGCCGTCGCGGATCCACACACTGGCGTTCTCCAGCGTGCCCTGCGAGACCGTCATCACCGTGGCGTTGCGGATCACCCAGTCGGCGGCCTGCGCAGCCGGCGCCAGCAGCGCGGCGCAACACAGCAGTGCGGACAACCGCATGGCCCGGCGCGACAGCAGCGCGCGCGTCATGGCTGCGCCTTCATGGATGTGCCCTCATTGATGTGTCCTTGTGCTTGCATCATTCCATCGGCCGACGCGCCGGTGCCTGTCCTTGATGATCGCCATCGACCGGCGAGGGCCGGATGAACGCGACGATGTCCGCGGCCAGGAGGTCCCACTCGCTGTCGGTCCCGTAGATCCTGTGCCCACCGTTCCAGTAGCAGCGTGCGGTGTAGTTGCGACTGTACTTGTCTTCAAGGTGTTCCAGCACGGCGTCGTTGGCGGCGCAGTTGTTCGCGCCGTCGAACAGGCCGTATCCGACGAAGGCACGCAGCGCCGGATGGATGTCCATCGCGCGCGGGATCCACGGCTCGCTGCGCAGGTCGTCGTCGGTGCCCACCCTGGTATTGACGCCGCGATTCCAGCCCCAGCGCTCGCCGGCCGGGACGTACGCGTCCGCCGTGCTCGGGCTGTAGCCGGTTTCGAAGCCAAGATAGGCCAGCTCGCTGTTGAAGCCGATGTTGTGCCGGATATCGTCGACGATGGCGCGGTCTTCGCGCGGCGACAGGCGCGCGCCGACGTCGGCCCGGTGGCGCATGTCGTGCCAGCCCAGCTTGATGCCCTGGTCAGCCAGCAGCCGGCCCGTGAATGCCGACAGCGTAATGCGCAGGCTGGTGCGATCGATGTCGGCCAGCGGGTATCCGGTGAACCTGGACAACGCGCGCGCAATCGCCTCGCGGCGCGCGGCCGGCAGCGTGTCGACCTGGTCGAGCGCGGGAATGTACTCGGACTTGACCCACGCCGTCGCCGCCTGGATGACTGCCTCCTGGCTGCCGCCGACGTCGGGCGAAAGGCGGCCGTGATGGAACGCGGTCGCCGCTTGCGACGGCACGCGATAGGCGGTGATCTCGTTCTCGCTCAGGTAAGCCGTCCCGACCAGGATCCCGCCCGAGAGCAGGATGGCACCGTCGACCGGCCGCCCCATCTCCGACAGCATCTGCGTCACCATGCCGACGCGCCACGCGCCATAGCTGCCACCCAGCAGGTAGACCGGCGTCTCCGGACTTGCGTTCTGCGCATGCCAGACGCGCACGAACTCGGCCAGCGACCTCGCATCGCCATCGGCGTTGAAGAATTCCGCCTCGTACTCCACGCGCTCGGGGCGGCTGAACCCGGTCCCGATGGCATCGACGAACACCAGGTCGGTGACCGGCAGCAGGCTGCGCGGATTGTCGATGAGCTGGAGGTCGGCGTCGAACGACTTGGGCCCGAACGCCCGATGGTTGAACCCCAGCCCGGGTTGCGATGGACCGCCGCCGAAGAAATAGGTCACCGGGCGGGCGGGCGCGCCGGCTGCCACGGGCACCCGGTATGCGGTGTAGAACATGCGCCCCCTGAGCTCCCCGGTCGCGGTGCCGCGGATCGGAACATGACCGGCCTCGGTGCGGTAGCGGTACACGGCGCCCTGCAGCCGGGCCGTGTGTTCCCTGACCACGACGCCGGCTTGGCCGACGTCGGCGTGCGCCCCGCCGGCCCATGCCGCCAAGGCCAGCACACCGGCCATGACGCAGGCCACTTTGAACATGGCGCATGCCCTCAACATCGAGCCTGTCCTCAACATGGCGCATGTCCTCGACACGGAGCAGGCCTCAACATGGATCTTGCCTCGACAGGAACATGACTCGACGGGAGCATGGCTCGACACGCACGCCTTCGGCATCACCGGAGTGGCCGCGGCGCATCGGCGAACGGCCGGACGCCCAGGGCTTCATAGATCTCGGAAGGGAAATAGATCGCGTCGCCCTTCGACACCAGCCTGGCCTTGCGCACCGCGTTGATGTCGCGCGTGGGATCGCCGGCAACCAGGAAGAAGTCCGCCTGCTTGCCAACGTCGATGCTGCCCAGCGTCTTGTCCTGGCCCATGTAGCGGGCCATGTCGAGCGTCGCGATCCGCAGCACCTCGCCGGCCGGAATACCCGACTTGGCGTACAGCTCCAGCTCGCGATGCAGGGTGAAGCCGGTGCCGTCATCGGTGCCGGGGAGCAGGCGCAATCCGTTGTCGTGCAGCAGCTTGATCGTCGCCAACATGCGCTCGACCGACAGGTGATAGTCCTTGTCGCCCTGCTCGGTCAGGTCGGAGACATAGGTGCGCTTGCGATAGCGCTGGTAACCGATCGGCATGTGGTCGAGGAAGTACTCGCCGCCGGGCGACATGTCGCCGGCACGGCTGAGCATCAGCAGTTCGAGGATCACTGCCGTGGTATCCAGCGCGGTGTCGTGCTGCTTCATCAGCGCGATCGTCGCCTGCACCTTGGGCGACAGCGCGAGATCGAGCCCGGCAGCGCGCGCCATGCCGGTCAGGCGCAGCGGCGTGCGGGTGTCCTCCTGCGGCCCCAGCAACCAGCCGAGCATCAGCTGGTTGAGATGCGCGATCTCGTCGTAACCATCGCCGATCACGCGATCGGGGGACGAAAACGCGGGCACATGCCCGGTCACACCCATGCCGAGCCGGTGCGCTTCGGCGGACACCGGCTTCACCCAGTCGGGATTGAGCGAGTTGTAGATCTTGATCTGCCAGTAGCCGTTGGCGGCATACCAGCGCACCGCTTCAAGCGCCTCGTCGAGGGTATCGGCCACGATGCCGGTGCGGGCCGAGTACGGGCTGCGCCCTTCGAGGAACCCATTGCGGACGATGCGCGGACCGGCCACCGTGCCGGCGTCGATGCGCGTCATCAGGTCCATCAGGAAGGCGTTGTCGTTGCCCATGTCGCGCGTGGCGGTGACGCCGGCGGCCAGGTACCACAGACCTGAATCCAGCGTGCTGTGCGAATGCATGTCATGCAGGCCGGGCACCAGGGTGCCGCCTTCGCCGTCGTAACCGCGCAGGCCGGTCGCGCTGTCGCCGCCTGCCGGCACTGCGTCGGGCTTGCCCGTTTCGGGCGCACCCGGGTAGGGCGTGATCGCGGCGATCCTGCCACCGTCGAGGGTCACCGTGACCCGGGGTCCACGCGTCGCGGTGACCGGATCGAAAACGTGTACGTTGCGGATCGTGACCGGACCATCGCTACGATGCGCCAGTTGCTGCTGCAGCTGCTCCGCGCGCTCCATGCCCAGGCGCGAGACCAGCGCCTGGAACTGCTCGCCGTGGGATTCGTAACCTTCGCGCACGACCAGCGCGCCGGACATCAGCGAGCCCGGCAGCACCGCGAACAACTGCTGCTGCGCGTCGAGCAACAGGTACACCGGCTGCAGGTCGACGCCGGTCAGGCGATAGACGGTCGTGGTCACCAGAGCGTCACCGCTGCCGACCGCCTCGTCCTGCAGGCGCTCCAGTTGCAGGCGGCCACCCGGCACGGCGTCCAGGCGCAACCCGGGCGCTTGCAGCAGCGCCCTGGCATAGACGCCAATCGCCCAGGGACTGCCGTCATTGACGACATACAGCGCGGGCACCGGCGCCTGGCGTTCGCCGGCATCGGCCTGGCTGGTCCAGCGCGCGACGCCCTGGTCCCAGCGATAGTCCTCGGCCACCGGGCCGCCCATCAGCGAGGTGCCGTCGATCTTCCACGACAGCGGAATTCCCTGGTCGCCGATGACGATCGACTCGTGGTGCTTGGGGCCGCGGCCATTGTCGTCGACGCGATAGTCGACCTCGACGCTGGACGCATCGGTGACGCCGACCAGGCTGCCGACCACTTCGGCATTGGCGACGACCGAGAAGCGCAGGGTCACCGGTTCGGTGGGCGCGTCCTGTCGTGCGCACGCGGACAGTCCCACGAGCAGGAGGAGGCAGAGACAGGACTGGAGGCGACGCGACAACGATGGCATGGGGGATCATCCGGTGGCATGGATATCGACCCTGGACGCAGGCAGCACACGACAGGGCATCAACGGCACACAGGGTCTGCAGCCCCGCCGCGGCATCGCCGCAGCGGGGCTGCGCCTTGGCTCAGTAGTCGAACGCGAACGACACGCCGTAGGTCCGCGGCTGGATCAGACCTACGCCGTAGGCGCTCAGGCCCGTGGTCGAGTTGCGCGGCGTCGCGCTGAGGTAGCCCTTCTCGTCGGTGACGTTCTTGACGAACAGCGACAGCGTCCAGTTGTCGCCCTGCAGGCCGCCATTGATGTCGCCGGTGGTGTAGCTCGGCATTACGAAGCGCGGGGTGGTGGCGACATTGTTGAACGGCGCCAGGCGGTCGCCCATGTAGCTGATGTTGCCGCCGACGAAGGCCAGCAGGTTGTCGCCGACCATGAAGTCCTTGACCACCGACAGGCTGCCGGTGCGCTTGGCCGAATACGGCAGGCGATCGCCACGCAGGCCGAACGTGCCGGCGCGGGTGTCCTCCTGCAGCACGGCATCGGTCAGCGTGGCGCTGCCGGTGACGGTCAGCCCGGCCACCGGACGCCAGGCCAGGCTGGCTTCGATGCCCTGGCTCTTGGCCTTGCCGCCATTGGCGTAGTACGACTCGCCGGTGCTCTGGTCGACCTGGCGCAGCTGGATGTCGCTCCAGTCGATGTAGAACAACGACGTGTCCAGGGTCAGGCTGCGGTCGAAGAACTCGCCCTTCAGGCCGATCTCGTAGTTGACCAGGCTGTCGGAGTCATAGGCATCGGGGATCTCCTCGAGCGAAATCCCCAGCGTCTGGTTCTGGCCGCCTGCGCGGTAACCGGTCGCGACGCGGCCATAGACCATCAACTGCTCGGACAGCTTGAAGCGCGGCGTCAGCGAATAGGTGAACACGTTCTCGCCGGACGAGCCGGTGTTCTCGCTGAAACCACCGTTCATCGGACCATCGATGTATTCGTTGTAGCGCTCGTCGTTGCTGCTGTAGCGACCGCCGACCTGCAGGTCGAAGCGATCGGTGAACTGGTAGGACACGTTGGCGAACAACGCCTTCTCGCTGAAGATGCTCGGCGTGCGCGCGTTGTACATGTACGGCAGGCCGACCTCGCCACCGGTGGTCGGATCGACGACACGCAGGCGCTGGCGTCCTTCGCTCTTCTCGCGCGTGTAGAACGCGCCGAGCATCCAGTTGAACGGCGAGTCCGACACGGTCGACGCCAGGCGGAACTCCTGCGAGAACTTGTCGGTGCTGAGCAGGTTGTCGATCACCACGCCCATGCCCGGACGACCGAAGATCGCCTGGGCGATGCCGCCGAACGTGCCGGTGACGTCCTGCGGACCGTCGTGGCGATGCTGGCCGTAGGCACTGATGGAGTCGAAGCTCGCCCAGCCCAGGTCGACATTGACGGTGGCGTCGTAGAAGCGGCTTGTACCCTCGAAGCCGTCGGTGCCGCGCAGGCGCTCATGCGTGTAGTCGCCGTTGAGCGTGCTGTAGTCGAAGCGGACGTCCTCGTTGGGCGTAGCGCCCGAACGCGAGTTCTGCAGCAGGGCCGACGCGCGCACGGTGACGTTGTCGGCAGCCTGCCAGAACGCAGCCACGCGACCACCGCGCACCATCGCGTCGTTGACGTCCTCGCGGCCCTGCAGGGTGTCGTCGATGTAGCCGGGATCTTCGCGCTGGAACACGCTGACGCGCAGTGCGAACTTGTCCTGCACCAGCGGCAGGTTGACCGAGCTGCGCACGCCGAAGCCATGGTCGCCGCCATTGGACGAGGCATCGAACTGCACGCGCCCACTGGTCTGGGCGGGGTCGGGCGCGACGGTGACGTACTTGAGCAGGCCGCCCATGCTGCTGGCGCCGTACAGCGTGCCCTGCGGGCCCTTCAGTACTTCGATGTGCTGCAGTTCGGCCGGATCGAGGTCGGGCACCATGAAGTCGCCACCACCGCGCGAGCTCGACGAACCGTACGGCGCGTCATCGATGGTGATGCCGACGGTCGGGTTGCCGCCGCTGCCGGTCGAAATGCCGCGCAGGATCAGCTGGGTGCGTCCGGCGCCGCGCGCGTTGATGCTCAGGCCCGGGACCTGGCTGAAGTAGTCGGTCAGCTGGACCGCGCCGCGGTCGGCCATCTTCGAGGCGTCGACCACCGAGATCGCCATCGGCACTTCCTTCAGCGGCTCCTCGCGCTTCTGCGCGGTCACGGTGATCGTGTCGAGCGTGGTCGCCTGCGCCGATGACGGCGCGTCCTGTGCCAGAGCCGGCCCCACGGCCAGTGCCGACAGCGCGACCCCGGCAAGGACGCGGGCGATGGCGGACGCCATGGTGCTGTGCTGACAGTTCGCTTGCTGGATATTCATCATGGCGGGCCAATTGCTCCTGACGGGGTTCTAGAGGGGTGTGGTCGGCCCGCGGCGTGTCTGCGACACGTCCGCAGGGCGGGCATCCGGCGCGTTGCCACCTGGCCGGATGCCGTCTTCCCCTGTCGGAGAAAGCGGCTTCGGATGGCGGTCGCATGGGGCACCTACCATTCGAATGTATCCTCGATTTAACGCGTATTTTATGTTTTTTTGGACGCGTTCACTCAGAACGGCGATTAAATTTCACCGAATTGAAATTTTTTACGGTATTTTTTTTCACGGGCTGCGTTCCCTTCCGGAATCGCAGCGCAACACAGTTCGCGATGACCGTCCCGGATGCACGGCTGTGCGGACCGTCCGACCGGCCCCAGGGAACCGGCCCCCAGGCAGAAGACGCCTGCGATGGCGGCCGCGCACGCGCGGCGGCAGGCGCGCCGCGCTCAGCCTCCGCCGCAGGCGAACACCAGGAACTGCTGCAACGCGCGCGCGGGCGGCGGGATGTCGGCGTCGTCGCGCCAGACCAGGCCGACTTCCATTGGCGGCACGATGTCGTTGACGGTGCGCACATCGATCCGGCGCCCTTCCAGCGACCACGGCCGGTAGACCATGTCCGACAGAATGCTGACGCCGAACCCGTAGGCGACCATGCCGCGCAGCGCCTCCAGTGCCGAGGTCCGGAACGCGACGTTGGGCGTGCAGCCGGCCGACCGCCAATAGCGCAGCGCCGAGGCCTCGCCTTCGTCGACGGTCAGCATGATGTAGGGATACGGCGCGATGTCGGCCAGGCCGATCGTGGGCTGCGCCGACAGCGGATGCGACTCCGGCAGCCAGAGCTGGCGCCGCGAACGGATCAGCACCTGCCGCTGCAGCGGGCTGGGCATGTCCATGTTGGAAATGATGCACATGCCCAGGTCGAGCTCGCCCTCGGTCACGCCGCGCTGGATCGAGGCGCGGTCCATGTCGATCAGGTCGATCTCGATCTGCGGATACGAGCGCTTGAAGCGTGCCAGCAGGCTCGGCAGGAAGTAGCCCAGCACCGTGTACGACGCGCCCACGCGGACTGTTCCCGGCAGCGTGCTGGCCAGGAACATCGGCTCGCTGAGCGCGTCCTGCAGGGTGTCGAGCATGTGCCGGACATGCTGGTAGAAGCGGTGGCCCTCGGCGGTCAGGGCCACGCCATGCGGCAACCGGTCGAACAGCCGGGCACCGATCGTGGACTCCAGTTGCGCGACCGCGGTGGTGATCACCGATTGCGACACATGGGCTTTGCGCGCAGCCTGCGAGAACTGCCCGACTTCGGCGGCCTCGACGAAGTAGCGCAGTTGGCGTAACGACATGTTTGCGGGGATTGCCATCTGAAAACCAGATATCTCGTAGCCCATTAAACAAATTTACGATAACCTGTCCGACCCATAGACTGCAACGGTGTTGATCGACACTGGCACGCTGGGGACTGGTTTCGACTGTCCCGGCACGCCAGCCGATGCCGCCCTCGCGCAGCCCGCATGCATCGCGGCCACTGCGACGATGGCACCGTCCGCAACGCCCCATCCGATCGGGAGACCCAGCCTCGATGTGCGAACTGCCTGCCACTGCCGCATCGCTTCGCCCTTCGCACAGGCTGCGTCTTTCCAACGCGCGCGCAGGTATGCTCCGCGCCGCCATCTCCACCGGTCATCGCGCCAGCGCGATGCCGTCTTTACGTTCAAAAGCGGGAGGACCCTGATATGAGCCCATCCGATCCAAACGGACACGCGCCGCTGCGCCTGCATGTCCCCGAGCCCAGCGCCCGTCCCGGCCAGGCCACCGACTTCTCCTACCTCAAGCTGAGCCCGGCCGGCGCGGTCGGCACGCTGCCGCTCGACGTCACCGCGTCGCAGACGGTGGACCTGTCGGGCCAGTTGATCCGCGTGCTCGACGACGACGGCAAGGCCGTCGGCCCGTGGGCGGCGGATATCCCCGACGAGATCCTGTTGTCGGGCATGCGCGCGATGCTCAAGACCCGCGCCTATGACGCCCGCCTGCTGATCGCGCAGCGCCAGAAGAAGACCTCGTTCTACATCCAGTGCCTGGGCGAAGAGGCGATCGCGGTCGGCCAGACCCTGGCGATGCGCGATGGCGACATGCATTTCCCGACCTACCGCCAGCAGGGCATCCTGATCACCAAGCAGCTGCCGCTGGTCGAGATGATGTGCCAGGTGCTGTCGAATGCCGCCGACCCGCTGAAGGGCCGGCAGCTGCCGATCATGTACTCGTACCGCGAGGAAGGCTTCTTCACGATCTCCGGCAACCTGGCCACGCAGTACATCCAGGCGGTCGGCTGGGCGATGGCCTCGGCGATCAAGGGCGACACCAAGATCGCAGCGGCCTGGATCGGCGACGGCGCCACCGCCGAAGGCGACTTCCACGCTGCGCTGACGTTCGCGCATGTCTATCGCGCGCCGGTCATCCTCAACGTTGTCAACAACCAGTGGGCGATCTCGACCTTCCAGGCGATCGCCGGTGGCGAAAACACCACGTTCGCCGCGCGCGGCGTCGGCTACGGCATTCCGTCGGTGCGTGCCGACGGCAACGACCTGCTCGCGGTCTATGCGGTGTCGCGCTGGGCGGCCGAACGCGCGCGCCGCAACCTGGGACCGACGCTGATCGAATGGGTGACCTATCGCGCAGGCCCGCACTCGACCTCCGACGATCCGTCCAAGTACCGTCCGGCCGACGACGCCGCGCAGTACCCGCTGGGCGATCCGATCGAACGCCTGAAGCAGCACCTGATCGCCCGCGGCCTGTGGAGCGATCAACTGCACGAGGACACCCGCAAGGGCTTCGATGCCGAGATCTCGGCGGCACTGAAGGAAGCCGAAACCCATGGCGCGCTGGGCAGCGAACAGCGCCCCAGCGCCGCGGAAATGTTCGAGGACGTCTACAAGGACCTTCCCGAACACCTGCGTCGCCAGCGCCAACAGCTTGGAGTCTGACCATGGCCGATCAAGACATTTCACGTGCCGACGAGGCACAGGGCGCGGCAGTGCCGATGACGATGATCCAGGCATTGCGCTCCGCGATGGACGTGATGCTGGAGCGCGATGACAACGTGGTCGTGTTCGGCCAGGACGTCGGCTACTTCGGCGGCGTGTTCCGCTGCACCGATGGCCTGCAGGCCAAGTACGGCAAGAGCCGCGTGTTCGATGCACCGATCTCCGAGAACGGCATCGCCGGCGCGGCGATCGGCATGGGCGCGTACGGCCTGCGCCCGGTCGCGGAAATCCAGTTCGCCGATTACATCTACCCCGCCTACGACCAGATCGTGTCCGAGGCGGCGCGATTGAGGTACCGCTCCTGCGGCATGTTCACCGCGCCGATCACGTTCCGCACGCCCTGCGGCGGCGGCATCTACGGCGGCCAGACGCACAGCCAGAGCCCCGAGGCGATCTTCGCCCACGTCGCCGGCCTGCGCACGGTCATGCCGTCCAACCCCTACGACGCCAAGGGCCTGCTGATCTCGTCGATCGAATGCGACGACCCGGTGATCTTCCTCGAGCCCAAGCGCCTGTACAACGGCCCGTTCGACGGCCACCACGACCGTCCGGTGACCGCATGGTCCAAGCATCCGGCCAACGCGGTGCCCGAGGGTTACTACAACGTGCCGCTCGACAAGGCGGCGATCGCGCGCCCCGGCGAGAAGGTCACGATCCTGACCTACGGCACCACGGTGTGGGTCGCGATGGCCGCGGCCGAAGACGCCGGCATCGACGCCGAAGTCGTCGACCTGCGCAGCCTGTGGCCGCTGGACCTGGAGACCATCGTCAACTCGGTCAAGAAGACGCGCCGCTGCATCGTGCTGCACGAGGCCACGCGCACCTGCGGCTTCGGTGCCGAACTGGTCTCGCTGGTGCAGGAGCACTGTTTCTATCACCTGGAAGCGCCGGTCGAACGCGTCACCGGTTGGGATACGCCCTATCCGCATGCGCAGGAATGGGATTACTTCCCGGGCCCGTCCCGGGTCATCGAAGCAATGAAGCGCGTGCTGGAGGACTAATGGGACACCATGTCATCAAGATGCCCGACATCGGCGAAGGCATCGCCGAAGTCGAACTGATCGCCTGGCAGGTCCAGGTCGGCGGTACCGTCAGCGAAGACCAGGTCGTCGCCGAAGTCATGACCGACAAGGCAATGGTCGAGATCCCGTCGCCGGTGTCCGGCACGGTCATCTCGCTGGGCGGCCAGCCCGGCGAAGTGATCCCGGTCGGCGCCGAACTGATCCGCCTGGAAGTCGAAGGGCCCGGCAACGTCGGCGCCGCGGCAGCGTCCGCGCCGGCCAAGCCAGCGTCCGCCGTCGCTCCGGCAGCTGCGGCCAAAGCCGCAGAGCCAGCGAAAGTCGAAGCACCCGCGCCGGTTGCTGCGGCAACGAGCGCGAATGCGAAAAGCGACGTGCCTGCGCGCGACGCCTCGCGCGAGCGCGGGCCGGTCACCAGCCGCGCGCTGACCGAAGGCGAAGCGCCGCTGGCATCGCCTGCGGTCCGTCGCCGCGCCTGGGACCTGGGCATCGAACTGCGCTTCGTGCCGGCCACCGGCCCGGCCGGACGCATCCTGCACGACGACCTCGACGCCTATGTCGCCAATGGCGGCAAGACCCAGGCCAGCGGCGGTGGCAGCAGTTATGCGCGCCGCACCGGCACCCAGGACATCCCGATCATCGGCCTGCGCCGCAAGATCGCGCAGAAGATGCAGGAGTCCAAGCGCCGCATCCCGCACATCACCTATGTCGAGGAAATCGACGTCACCGACGTCGAGGCCCTGCGCGCGCAACTCAACAGCAAGTGGGGCAAGGAGCGCGGCAAGCTGACGCTGCTGCCGTTGCTGGCGCGTGCGATCGTGCTGGCCCTGCGCGACTTCCCACAGATGAACGCCCGTTTCGACGACGACAACAATGTCGTCACCCGCTACGAGGGCGTGCAGCTGGGCATCGCCACGCAGAGCGAGGTCGGGTTGTCGGTGCCGGTCGTCGCGCATGCCGAATCGCTGGACCTGTGGGCGACCGCCGCGGAAATCTCGCGCCTTGCCACCGCGGTCCGCGCCGGCAAGGCGACCCGCGAGGAGCTGTCGGGCTCGACGATCACGATCAGCAGCCTGGGCCCGATCGGCGGCGTGGTCTCGACGCCGATCATCAACCACCCGGAAGTGGCGATCGTCGGCGTCAACCGCATCATCGAGCGCCCGGCGTTCAAGGATGGTCTGGTCGTCGCGCGCAAGCTGATGAACCTGTCGTCCTCGTTCGACCATCGCATCGTCGACGGCATGGAAGCGGCCGAATTCGTGCAGGCGATCCGTCGCCTGCTGGAAAACCCGGCGCTGCTGTTCATCGATTGATGCACGCGTGGCGGGCGCGGCACGCTGGGCGATACGCTCGATGGCCGCGCCCAGTACATTTCATCGCACCGTCGCCGCAGTGGATCGCGGCCCGGCGCAGACACTGATCGGATGGATACCTGCATGAGCCAGACACTCGACACCCAACTGCTGATCATCGGCGGTGGCCCCGGCGGCTACGTCGCCGGCATCCGCGCCGGCCAGCTCGGCATCCGCACGATCCTGGTCGAAGGCGCGCGCGTGGGTGGCACCTGCCTCAACATCGGCTGCATCCCGTCGAAGGCGTTGATCCACGCCGCCGAGGAGTTCGCCAAGGTCACCGAGTTCGCGCAGGGCTCGCCGCTGGGCATCTCGGTGCAGTCGCCGACGATCGACATCGGCAAGACCATCGGCTGGAAGGACGGCATCGTCAAGCGCCTGACCCAGGGCGTGGGCGCGCTGCTGAAGAAGAACGGCGTGCAGGTGGTCAACGGCTGGGCGCGCGTGCTCGACGGCAAGACCGTCGAGATCGACGGCGCCGGCGAAGGCGGCACGCCGCTGCGCATCCGTTGCGAACATCTGCTGCTGGCCACCGGCTCGGATCCGGTCGAACTGCCGTTCCTGCCGTTCGGCGACAACGTCATCTCCTCGACCGGCGCGCTGGCGCCGAGCGACATCCCCGGCAAGCTCGTCGTCGTCGGCGGCGGCTACATCGGCCTGGAGCTGGGCACGGTGTACCGCAAGCTGGGTGCCGAGGTCGTCGTCGTCGAAGCCCAGGACCGCGTGCTGCCCGCCTACGACAACGAACTGACCACGCCGGTCGCCAACCACCTGCGCAAGTCCGGCGTCGAACTGTTGCTGGGCCACAGCGTGCTCGGCCTCGACGACAGCGGTGCGCTGCGCGTGCGCACGCCGGCGGGCGAAGAGACCGCGATCGCCGCCGACCGCATCCTGGTCGCCGTCGGCCGCAAGCCCAGGACCGAAGGCTTCAACCTCGAATCGCTGCACCTGGACATGAACGGCAAGGCGGTCAGGATCGACGACCAGTGCCGGACCTCGATGCGCAACGTCTGGGCGATCGGCGATGTCGCCGGCGAGCCGATGCTGGCGCACCGCGCGATGGCGCAGGGCGAAATGGTCGCCGAGATCATCGCCGGGCGGACCCGCCACTTCGTGCCGGCCGCGATCCCGGCGGTATGCTTCACCGATCCGGAAGTCGTCGTCGTCGGCCTGTCCCCGGACGAGGCCAAGGCGCAGGGCGTCGCGATCAAGACCGCGCTGTTCCCGTTCGCCGCCAATGGCCGCGCGATGACGCTGGAATCGGGCGACGGCTTCGTGCGCGTGGTCGCGCGTGCCGACGACCATCGCATCCTCGGCTGGCAGGCCGTCGGCAAGGCGGTGTCCGAACTGTCGATCGCCTTCGTGCAGTCGATCGAACTCGGCGCCGTGCTCGAAGACATCGCCGGCACGATCCATCCGCACCCGACCCTGGGCGAAGCCGTGCAGGAAGCGGCATTGCGCGCCCTCGGCCACGCCCTGCATATCTGACCGCAAGACACGCCTACCTTCCCCCTACTTCGCACAGACCCGCCATGACCACCGACCGCTCTGCCGATTTCCGCTCGCTCCCCTCCGACCACCGGCTGGCGCCGGCCGAGCGCGACGCCAAGCTCGCCAACCCCGGGTTCGGCCTGCATTTCACCGACCACATGGTCGCGATCGACTGGACCGAAGAGGCCGGCTGGCACGATGCCCAGGTGCGCGCGTTCGGCCCGCTGTCGCTGTCGCCGGCGGCGTCGGTGCTGCATTACGGCCAGGAGATCTTCGAAGGCCTGAAGGCGTTCCGCCACGCCGACGGTTCGGTGTGGAGCTTCCGCATCGAGTCCAACGGCAAGCGCCTGCAGCATTCCGCCGCGCGCCTGGCCCTGCCGCAACTGCCGGTCGACCTGTTCGTCGAGTCGATCCGCCAGCTGGTGCGCGCCGATGCCGAGTGGGTGCCGTCGGGCGCCGAGTCGAGCCTGTACATCCGTCCCTTCATGATCGCCAACGAGGACTTCCTCGGCGTGCGTGCCGCGCGCCGTGCGGCCTACTACGTCATCGCCAGCCCCGCGGGCGCGTATTTCCCGAAGGGCGTCGCGCCGGTGTCGATCTGGCTGTCGTCGGACTTCGCCCGCGCCGGTCGCGGCGGCACCGGTTCGGCCAAATGCGGCGGCAACTACGCGGCGTCGCTGCTGCCGCAGAAGCAGGCCACCGAGAACGGTTGCGCCCAGGTGCTGTTCCTGGACGCCTGCGACGGTCGCTACATCGAAGAGCTGGGCGGCATGAACGTGTTCCTGGTCCGCAAGGACGGCAGCGTGATCACGCCGGAACTGTCGGGCAGCATCCTCGACGGCATCACCCGCGCCAGCGTGATCCAGCTGCTGCGCGATCGCGGCCATGAGGTCACCGAGCGCCGCATCGCCATCGATGAATGGATCGACGGTGTGCGCTCGGGCGAGATCGCCGAAGTCTTCGCCTGCGGCACTGCCGCCAGCATCTCGCCGATCGGCGTGCTCAAGGGCAGCGACTTCAGCGTTGGCGACGAGAACGCGCCGGCCGGTGCGGTCACCCTGGCGATCCGCAAGGACCTGACCGACATCCAGTACGGCCGCGCGCCCGACCGCCACGGCTGGCTGACGCGCCTGGCCTGACCGCCACGGACGCCGCTCCGGTCCGCCACCGACGGGAGACGGCGACCGCGGGCACGACACCGCGCATGGGGACCGGCGACGCGCCCCATGCGAACATGCGCGCCATGGACATCTTCAAGACCTTCACCCTCGAGGCGGCCCACCGGCTGCCCAACGTGCCTGCGGGCCACAAATGCGCCCGCCTGCATGGGCATTCGTTCCGGATCGAGCTGCGCGTCAGCGGCGAGCCCGGACCGGAGACCGGCTGGATCATGGACTTCTCCGAGATCAAGGCCGCGTTCGCGCCACTGTACGACCAGCTCGATCACCACTACCTCAACGACATCGAGGGACTGGACAATCCGACCAGCGAACGGCTGGCGATCTGGATCTGGGATCGGCTCAAGCCCAGGCTGCCGCTACTGAGCCGGATCGTGGTCCACGAGACCTGCACCTCCGGCTGCTCCTATTCAGGAACGTGATCGCAAACGACTGATTCCAAAGGAATCTGAACAGATTCCGGGTTCCCGACCAGCGGATGTTGCACCGCAACATATGATGACATATGCTGCACCGCACAAACCCGGCAATCCCTGCCGGCACACTGCAGGAAACCGCCATGTCTTATCAGTTCAACGAGCAGTTCACCGCCGCGACCCGTCAGTTCGCCGACACCGCCGCGCAGATCAACCGCCTGACCCTCGACAACGCGCAGCAGATCTTCGGCCTGCAGCTGTCGACCCTCCAGGACAACGCCAGCGCCGCGTTCGCGTTCTTCGGCGAAGCCTCGGAAGTGCGCGACATCGACGGCCTGAAGACCCTGTTCCCGAAGGGCGTGCAGGTTGCCCGCGAGAGCGTCGAGCGCAGCATCAGCACCGGCCAGGAAGTCTTCGGCCGCACCGTCAAGACCAACGAAGCCATCGCCGGCCTCGCCAAGTCGCAGGTCGAGACCGCCACCGTGCAGGCCAAGGCCGAAGCCGAGAAGGTCGTCAAGGCTGCCACGAAGGCGCGCCGCTGAGCTTCGAAGTAGACGCGGTGGTGTCGCCGATGCGACATCCCCGCGTGCTCCGGTGACGGAGCGCAGCTGTCACCGGGTGCGACCTCTCTCCCGCACCCGACTGGAAGCCCGGCCGTGAAAACGGCCGGGTTTTTCTTTGCCCGGAGATAGGCAGGAACCCGCGGTCGGAAGAACCCGGGAGCAGCGTCGTGTTTCCACACCGGAAGATCCCAGCGAAGACCGGCTGGATGGCATACACGCTGACCCGACCCTGCTCCGACCCGGCTTTGCCTTTTCATCCGCCACAACAAAAACGGGGCGGACCATGACGGTCCGCCCCGCGGATCTCCAGCGATGTTGCGCGCGGCTACTGGCCGTGGTGCGGCAGGTGGTTCGCCGGTGCCGGCTCGTCGAGCTTCTCGCCCAGCATCCGCCTCACGATCACGAAGAACACCGGGATCAGCAGCAAGCCCAGGAACGTCGCGAACAGCATGCCGCCGATCACGCCGGTGGACAGTGCGTGGCGGGCATTGGAACCGGCGCCGCTCGACAGCGCCATCGGCGTCACGCCCATGATGAAGGCGAACGAGGTCATCAGGATCGGACGGAAGCGCAGGCGTGCGGCTTCGATGACCGCCACGCGCAGCGTCTTGCCTTCGAGCTGCTGCTGCACCGCGAACTCCACGATCAGGATCGCGTTCTTCGCCGCCAGGCCGATCACCGTGATCATGCCGATCTTGAAGAACAGGTCGTTGGACAGCCCGCGCATCATCGAGAAGATCACCGCGCCGAGGATGCCCAGCGGCACCACCAGCAGCACCGACACCGGGATCGACCAGCTTTCGTACAGCGCGGCCAGGCACAGGAACACCACGACCACCGACAGCACCAGCAGCAGCGTCGCGGTATTGCCGGCGATGATCTCCTGGTACGACATGCCCGCCCAGTCATAACCGAAGCCCGACGGCAGCTCGTCGTTGACGATGTTCTCCATCGCGGTCATCGCCTCGCCGGAGCTGCGCCCGGGCGCCTGCGAACCGACGATGTTGACCGCCGAGTAGCCGTTGTAGCGTGTCAGCGACGGCGACGCGGTCGACCAGTTGGACGACACCACGTTGCTCAGCGGCACCATCGCCTGCTGGCCATCGAGGCCGGTCCCGGGCGACGGCGTGTAGAAGCGCTCGAACGACTCCGGCCCGGTCCGGTACGGCGCATCGGCACGCATGTTGACGCGCTTGATGCGACCTTCCGAGAAGAAGTCGTTGACGTAGACCGGCGCCAGCATCAGCTGCACAGCGTTGTACACATCCGACACCGACAGCCCCATCGCCTGCGCCTGCACGCGGTCGACCTTGAGCTGCAGCTGCGGCGCGTCTTCCAGCGTGTTCGGACGCACGCCGACCAGCTGGTCCTGCTTCTGCGCCGCGCTGCCGAGCAGCATGTTGCGCGCCTGCGTCAGCGCCTCGTGGCCCTGGCCGCTGCGGTCCTGCAGGTACATGTCGAAGCCGCCGAACTGGCCCAGTCCCTGGATCGTCGGCAGGTTGACGACGAAGATCTGCGCATCCTTGATGCCGTACAGCGCGCCATTGGCCTGCGCGAGGAAGCCGTTGACGTCGACATCGCGGTCGGCCCAGTCCTTGAGCTTGATGAACGCCATGCCGACGTTCTCACCCTGCCCGATGAAGCTGAAGCCCGAGACCTGCAGGATGCTTTCGAAGCCGGCCACGCCGCCTTCGTATTCGCCGGTCTGCTCGTTCTTCTGGCCCTGCAGTACGTGGCGTACGTCTTCCATGACCTTCTGCGTCCGCTGCAGGCTGGCGCCCGGCGGCAGCTGGACGATCGCCATCGCGTAGCCCTGGTCTTCCTCGGGCACGAAACTGCCGGGCATCCGCGTGAACAACAGGCCGCAGATCAACGACAACACCACGAACAGGATCATCCAGCGCGGTGCATGCCGCACGGCACTGGTGATGTGACCGACGTAGGTCGCATTGATGCGGTCGTAGTACTTGTTGAAGGTGCGGTAGACGATGTTCTGCTTGTCGGCCGCATCCGGGTCGTGCTGCTTCAGGAAGGTCGCGCACAACGCCGGCGTGAAGCCGAGCGCGAGGAACGCCGAGAAGCCCATCGACACCGCGATCGTGATCGCGAACTGCTTGTAGATCTCACCCGAGGCGCCGCCCTGCAGCGCACTGGGGATGAACACCGCGGCCAGCACGACGGTGATCGCCACGACCGCACCGGTGATCTGGCCCATCGCCTTGGTGGTCGCCTCGCGTGCGGGCAGGTGCTCCTCGGCCATGATGCGTTCGACGTTCTCGATGACCACGATCGCATCGTCGACCACGATGCCGATCGACAGCACCATCGCGAACAGCGTCAGCTGGTTGATCGTGAAGCCCAGCATGCTCAGGCCCAGGAACGTGCCCAGCAATGCCACCGGGATCACCAGGGTCGGGATGATCGTCGCGCGCAGGTTCTGCAGGAACAGCAGCATCACCAGGAACACCAGCACCACCGCCTCGATCAGGGTCTTGACGACTTCCTTGATCGAGATCTTGACGAAGGTGGTGCTGTCGAACGGCGTGAACCATTCCACGCCCTGCGGAAACGTCGCCGACAGTTCGTCCATGCGCGCAGCCACCGCTTCGGCGACACCCAGCGCGTTGGCACCGGGTTGCAGCATGATCGCGACCGCGCCTGTCGGCTGGCCGTTGTACTTGGTGTCGAAGCCGTAGCCGGACGCGCCGACCTCGACGCGCGCGACGTCGCCCAGGCGGACCACGGCGCCATCGGCGTCGGTGCGCAGGATGATCGACTTGAACTGCTCGGGCGTGCTGAAGCGGCCCTCGCCCGAGACCGTCGCGCTGAAGCCAGTGCCGTCGGGTGCCGGGTCCGAACCGATGGAGCCGGCGGCGAACTGCACGTTCTGCCCGCGCACCGCAGCCAATGCCTCGCTCGCCGACAGGCCGTAGCCCTGCAGCTTCTCCGGATTCAGCCAGATGTTCATCGCATACTCGGCACCGAAGTGCTGGGTATTGCCGACGCCGGGCACGCGCGCCAACTGCTCGAGCACGCGCGAGGCGATCAGATCGTTGAGCGCATTGCGGTCCATCGAAGGATCGCTGGAACGCAGGCCGACCACCATCAGGAAGCCGCTGTTTTCCTTGGCGACCACGACGCCCTGCTGCACCACTTCGCTGGGCAGGCGCGGCGTCGCCAGCGCGATCTTGTTCTGCACCTGGACCTGGGCGATATCGCTATCGGTGCCGGTCTCGAACGTCAGCGTGACGCTGGCACGTCCACTCGCGCTGGAGGTGGAACTGAAATACAGCAGGTTGTCGATACCGGTGAGCTGCTGCTCGATGACCTGGGTGACCGCGCGTTCGGCGGTCTGCGCATCGGCACCGGGATAGGTGGCCGACACCGTGATCTGCGGCGGGGCGACGCTGGGATACGACTCGACACCCATGTTCAACAGCGAGATCACGCCGCTGAGCGAAATCAGGATCGAGACGACCCAGGCGAAGACCGGGTGGTTGATGAAAAACTTGGGCATCGGAGTCAGTCCTTGGCTTCGTTGCCGTCAGTCGGGGCGGCCGGGGGCGTCGCGGCCTCGGCCGGCGCTGCAGCCGCGTCGGCGGCAGGCGCGGCGGGCGCACCCGCCTTGGCATCGCTCGGCTTGACGACCGCATCGACCTTGGCCTTCTGCAGGCCGGACACGATCACGCGGTCGCCGCTGGCCAGGCCCTGGTCGACGATCCAGTCGCTGCCGGCCGAGCGCACCAGGCGGATGTCCTTGCGTGCGACCTTGTCGCCGGCCCCGACCACCAGCACGTAGGCGCTGGCGGCATCGCGCTGCACGGCGGCCTGCGGCACCACATAGATGTTGCTCTGGTTGCCCAGGTTCGCCAGCAACGTCACGTAGGCGCCCGGCAACAGTTGCTTGTCGGGGTTGGGCACGGTGGCGCGCAACGAGATCGCGCCGGTGGTCGGATCGACGACATCGCCGGAGAAGTCCAGCGTGCCGGTCTGGTTGAACAGCGTGCCGTCCTGCAGGCGGACCTGGACCTGGGTCTGGCCGGAGCGGTCGATCTGCATCCGGCGCAGTTCCTCCATCTCCGAGACGCTCATCGAGAAGTTCACGTACAGCGGGTCGATCTGGTCGACCGTGGTCAGCAGCGTGGTTGCGCCCTGTCCCACCAGCGCGCCCTCGGTGACCTGCTGCTTGCCGGCGCGGCCGCTGATCGGTGCGCGCACCGTGGCGTAGCCGAGGTTGATCTGTGCGGCGTCGACCGCGGCACGCCCGGCCTGCACCGAGGCCGCGCTGCTGCGCTCGGTCGCCAGCGCGTTGTCGAGGTCGGACTTGGAGATGTAGTTCTGCGGCGCCAGCTGGCGGGCGCGGTCGGCCGCCGTCTTGGCATTGGCGTAACTGGCCTGGGCCTGCGCCAGCGACGCCTGCGCGGTGCCCAGTGCGGCGCGCAGCTGCGCGGGGTCGATCGTGAACAGCACGTCGCCTTCCTTGACGTCGCTGCCTTCGCGGTAGACGCGCTGCTGCAGGACGCCGGGGACGCGTGCGCGGACATCTGCGCTGCGGAACGGGGCCAGGCGGCCGACCAGATCCTTCTGCAACGGTAGGGTCTGCGGCGACACGGCAAGCACGACGACGTCCGGCGGAGGCGGCTGCGCTGGCGCTTCGGTCTTCTGGCAGGCAGTCAGCAGGGTCGCCAGAACGGCGACGGCGGGCAGGAGTCGAGCCATGGGAAATGTCCGTGAAAGGTGGAGCGCAAGGAGAACGCGAATTTCTGTACCGGGCAGTATAGCTATAGATTGTGTTAGCTGGAACCCTGCCAAAAGTCGTGATCTGGCGACTCGAGCCCCGGTTCAGGAAGAATTGCACTCGAAAAGTGAATCTGATTCATAATATCGCCCTTCGCCGTCAGGCCGGACCTCCCCATGTCGACATTGAGCCGCAAGCAGCGTGAATTCGCCGTGCGTGAGGAGCAGTTCCTCGACAAGGCCCAGGAATTGATCCAGCGCGACGGCCTCCTGGCCTTGCAGATGTCGCGGATCGCCGAGGAATGCGAGTACGCGACCGGCACCCTGTACAAGCACTTCGCCAGCAAGGAAGACCTGCTGGTCGCACTGGCCACCCGCAACTGCCTGAGCCGGGTCGACCTCTACGAGCGCGCCGCGCGCTGGCCGGGGCCGACGCGCGACCGCATGCTCGCGGTGGTGCTGGCGGACCTGATCGTCATGCGCGAGCAGCCCGAGCATTTCCGGCTCGCCCAGTTCGTCTGGACAGACGTGGTCTGGGGCGCCGCATCGCGCGAAAGCCGCCAGCGCGCGCTCGAGGCCAGCGCACCGCTGGCGACGCTGATCGACGGTATCGCCACCGAAGCCCGGCGCACCGGCGAACTGCCTGTCCACATGCCCCTGTCTGACGCAAGCCTGACGATTGGCCCATGGGCAATGTGCCTGGGCATGCATACGCTTGCGCAGCAGGACGGACTGATCGATGCCGGGCTGGTCGGCAATCCCTACCGCCTGCTGATCAAGCACCTGCACTACCTGCTCAACGGCTACGGCTGGCAACCCATGTTCGACCCCAGCGACGAAGACGCGATCGATGACGGCATCGCGCGCCTGAGCCAGGAGGTGTTCGGCATTCCCTGCGCCACGTTGTTCCCCGACGACTGTCCTGCGTCTCCCCGCTTCACCGGTTCACGCGCCACCGGTTCAACCGCCACCGGCTCCCCCGCCGCCGGCTAGCCGCCCGCCTTTCACCGCATCGCGTCAGCCCCAGCCCGCCCGGCCTCGACCCGTCGACGCCGCGCCAGCCAGGCCGCCTGACCGCCGACGCACCGCTCCACCGGTCCGCCACAGCATCAACACCTCCTTCGGATATCTCCCATGGCCAAGCCCAACTCCACGCGCGCTCCCTCCACCCGAAAGCGCATGTTCTGGATGCTCCTGCTCACCGGACTGATCGTCGGCGGCCTGTTCGCCGCCAAGGCGTTCATGGGAGCCGGCATGAACGAGTTCTTCGACAACATGCCGCAGCCCGCGGTCGCCGTGACCACCGCCGAGACGCGGGAAGAGACCTGGGCCGCCGGACTCGATGCGGTCGGCACCCTGGTCGCGGTCAACGGCGCGGACGTCACCACCGAAGCGGCCGGCGTGGTCAAGTCGATCAGCTTCGAGGCCGGCCAGCCGGTCAAGGCCGGCAGCGTGCTGGTGCAGCTGAACTCGGCCAATGAGCTGGCAACGCTGCGTGCGCTCGACGCCGCCGCCGCGCAGGCCGCCACGCAGCGCGACCGCTGGCGCGAACTGGTGCAGGACAAGCTGGTGTCGCAGGCCGACGCCGATGCCCGCACCACCGAGGCCGCGACCACCCGCGCCAGCGCCGAGGCCCAGCGCGCGCTGATCGCGCAGAAGACCATCCGCGCCCCGTTCGATGGCGTGCTCGGCATCCGCAAGATCAACCTCGGCCAGTACATCGCACCCGGCGATGCGATCGTCAGCCTGCAGTCGCTGGATCCGATCTACCTGGATTTCTCGCTGCCCGAGCAGCACCTGCCGACCACCCGCGAAGGCGTCACCATCAAGGTGCAGGTCGACGCGCTGCCGGGCGAGAGCTTCGAGGGCACGATCACCGCGCTCGAACCGGCAGTGGATGCCAGCACGCGCAACTTCCGCGCCCAGGCCACGCTGCGCAACCCGGACGGCAAGCTGCGCCCGGGCAGCTTTGCGCGCGTCGGCTTCGACAGCGGCACGTCCAGCAAGGTCGTGGTGATTCCGCAGACCGCCGTCAGCTTCAATCCCTATGGCAACGCGGTCTACGTGATCACCGAAGTGCCGCGCGGCAAGGACGAGAAGGACGAGAAGGGCAATCCCGCCACCGGCCCGAAGTTCGTCGCCAAGCAGCGCTTCGTCACCACCGGTGCCGCGCGCGGCGACCTGATCTCGGTCTCCGACGGCCTCAAGCCCGGCGAAGTGATCGCCACCAGCGGCCTGCTGAAGTTGCGCAACGATGCCGAAGTCGTCGTCAACAACAAGATCCAGCCCAGTGCCGAAGAGGCGCCGAAGCCCGAGAACCGCTGACCCCGCGTGCGACTGCGCGCAACCCTGCACGCGCTGATCCGTACCCGGCCCGGCCGCCGCCGAACTGCACTTACCCCTGCCCTCTCCCCGTTCGGGAGAGGGGGAGACGCAAGCGATGAAATTCACCGACATCTTCGTCAACAAGCCCGTGCTGGCTGTCGTGGTCAGCCTGTTCATCCTGCTGTTCGGCTTGCGCTCGTTCACCGAGCTCAACGTCCGCCAGTACCCGGAAGTGCGCAATGCGGTCGTCAACGTCAGCACCACCTACTTCGGTGCCGACGCCGACCTGATGCAGGGCTTCATCACCACGCCGCTGGAACGCGAGATCGCCAGCGCCGAGGGCATCGACTACCTGACCTCCAGCAGCTCGGCCGGCGTCAGCGTGATCCAGGCCTACATCCGCCTGGACCAGGACCCCAACGAGGCACTGACCCAGATCGCCGCCAAGGTCAACAAGCTGCGCGGCGAACTGCCGCAGGAATCGGAAGACCCGGTCATCGACCTGCAGCAGGGCCAGCAGATCGCGGCCATGTACGTGTCGTTCGCCAGCGAACGCCTCAACGGCAACCAGATCACCGACTACCTGACCCGCGTCGTCGAGCCCAAGATCGCGACGATCCCCGGCGTGCAGCGCGCCGACATCATGGGACCGGGCGCGTTCGCGATGCGCGTGTGGCTCAAGCCCGACCGCATGACCGCGCTGGGCGTCACCGCGAGCGACGTGCACACCGCGCTGCAGTCCAACAACGTGCTGTCCGCACTGGGCTCGACCAAGGGCCAGATGGTCGCGATCGACCTGACCGCCCGCACCGACCTGCGCACGCCCGAGGAATTCCGCAAGCTCTCGGTGCGCGAGGAGAACGGCGCGATCGTTCGCCTGGGCGACGTCGCCGACGTCGAACTGGGCTCGGAGGACTACGGCACCTCGGTACGCATCAATGGCGATGACGCGACCTTCATGGGCATCTTCGTCTCGCCCGACGCCAATTCGCTCGACGTCATCGCCGAAGTCCGCAAGGCCTGGGACAACGAGATCATCCCGCAGCTGCCCGAGGGCCTGGTCGGCTCGATCCCCTACGACAGTACCGAGTCGATCCAGGACGCGATCAACGAGGTCGTCAAGACCATCCTCGAGGCGGTGGTCATCGTCATCGTGGTGATCTTCCTGTTCCTGGGCTCGCTGCGCAGCGTGCTGATCCCTGCGGTCACCGTGCCGCTGTCGCTGGTCGGCACCCTGTTCCTGATGTTGCTGCTGGGCTTCACGATCAACCTGCTGACCCTGCTGGCGATGGTGCTGGCGATCGGCATCGTCGTCGACGACGCGATCATCGTGCTCGAGAACATCCATCGCCACATCGAGGAAGGCATGTCGCCACAGCAGGCCGCGCTCAAGGGCGCGCGCGAACTCGCCTGGCCGGTCGTGGCGATGACCACGACCCTGGTCGCGGTCTACCTGCCGATCGGTTTCCAGGGCGGCCTGACCGGCGTTCTGTTCACCGAGTTCGCGTTCACGCTGGCCGGCGCGGTGCTGCTGTCGGGCGTGATCGCGCTGACGCTGACGCCAATGATGTGCGCCAAGATGCTCAAGCCGCACAGCGAAGGCAGCAAGGGCAAGCTGGAAGCCTGGCTGGACGCCCGCTTCGACTGGTTGCGCGACGGCTACCAGCGCAAGCTGCATGGTGCGCTCGATACCCGCTCGGTGATCATCGTGTTCGGCGCGATCATCTTCGTGTCCTGCGGCTTCCTGTACATGGTCGCGCCGAAGGAACCGGCACCGGTCGAGGACGAGGGCTTCGTGTTCGCGATCGGCAGCGCCGACTCCTACACCACCTTGGACTACGTGGAGCGCTACACCGAAGAGATGACGGCCGCGGGCAAGGCGATCCCGGAGATCAACGACTTCTTCCTGTTCAACGGCGGCATGGGTGGTGGCGGCGCCAGCAACACCGCGATGGCCGGCTTCGTCATGAAGCCCTGGAGCGAGCGCTCGCGTTCGACCAACCAGATCCTGCAGCAGGACCTGCAGCCCAGGATCAGCCAGATCACCGGCCTGAACGTGTTCGCGATGGTGCCGCCATCGCTGCCCACCGCGGGCGGCGACGGCGGCGGCGAGTTCCTGATCGGCGGTGTTGGCGGCCTGGACCAGTTGTCGGAACTGGCCGACGGCATCCTCAAGCGCGCGTATGCGAGCAAGCGCTTCATCTTCCTCGACAAGGACCTGAAGATCGACAAGCCACGTATCGAGGTGCAGATCGACCGCGACAAGGCGGCGATGCTGGGCATCGACATGCGCACGCTGGCGGCCGACATGGCGGCGATGCTGGCCGGTGGTTACACCAACCGCTTCGCGATGCAGAACCGCTCCTACCGCGTGATCCCGCAGGTGCAGCGCAGCGATCGGCTCAACGCCGAACAACTGGCGAACTACTACACCCGCACCCGCGATGGCGCGCTGATCCCGTTGTCGACGATCATCACGCTGAAGGAAAGCACCCAGCCGCAGACGCTCAAGCGCTTCCAGCAGCTCAACTCGGTCGGCATCACCTTCATGGCGCGTCCCGGCGTGACCAAGGGCGATGCGCTTCGCGTGCTGGAACAGGCCGCCGCCGAGGTGCTGCCGCAGGGATACAGCGTCGACTACGCCGGCGAATCGCGCCAGTTCAAGCAGGAAGGCGCGACGATGCTGGTGACGCTGGCGTTCGCGCTGATCATCATCTTCCTGGTGCTGTCGGCGCAGTTCGAGAGCTTCCGCGATGCCCTGATCATGCTGGCGACCGTACCGATGGCGATCTGCGGCGCGCTGCTGGTGCTCAATGCGCTGGCGTTGCTCAGCGGCATCCTGCAGTTCGCGGGGATCGAGGCCTTCCCCGGCATGAGCATCAACATCTACACCCAGGTCGGCCTGGTGACCCTGGTCGGCGTGATCTCCAAGCACGGCATCCTGATCGTGGAGTTCGCCAACAAGCTCCAGAGCGAGCAGGGCCTGTCCAAGCGCGAGGCGATCGAACAGGCGGCCGGTATCCGCCTGCGCCCGGTGTTGATGACCACCGCGGCACTGGTGTTCGCGATGGTGCCGCTGCTGATCGCCAATGGTCCGGGTGCCGCGGCGCGGTTCTCGATGGGCGTGGTGATCGCGGCCGGCATGACCATCGGTACCGCGTTCACGCTGTTCGTGCTGCCGGCGTTCTACCTGCTGCTGGCCCGCGACCACGCGCACGACCAGGATGCGCAACGCGACGCCGCGCAGCTCGACGCTGGCCATGACGCACCGCCGGCACCGCAACATGGCTGAGCACGGCGACCCGCCCTGCTCCTGAACGAAGAAGGCGCACCCCGGTGCGCCTTCTTCGTTCGTGCACTGCCGGAATCGCGCCCATAGGTACTGGTGCAGCGAAGGCTCGCGCCCAAGGGCGCTCCTGCGGCGCGGGCTACCGCCAGACCTCCGGCAACCGCAGGTACGTTGCGGCATCGGCCTCGCCCCGCGCCTCGCCATCGGCGACATGCGGCAACACGCCCAGGCAGGGCGCCGGCAGTGCCGCCGTCAACAGCAGCAGATAGTCGTCGACACGGTCGAACTCCGGATCCACGCGGTTGCCGATCCAGCCCAGCAGGGGTCGGCCATCGGCAAGGATGGCGCGCGCGGTCAGGCGCGCATGGCTCAGGCATCCCAGGCGCAGGCCGACCACCAGCACCACGCCGGCATCGAACGCCTGCGCCAGCTGATGGTGTTCAAGCGCATCGGCCAGCGGCGCGGCCCAACCACCCGCGCCCTCCACGACCACCACGTCCGCCATCGCCGCCAGCCGGGCATGCGCTGCCCGCAGCACGCCGCTGTCGACCACGATGCCGGCATCGCGCGCGGCCAACTGCGGCGCCGTCGGCACCGGCAACGCATACGGATTGACGTCGTCGTAGTCCGGCCGCGGTGCGCTGGCCGCCTGCAGCGCCAGCGCATCGTCGTTGCGCCAGCCAGCCGTCGTGGACTCGCAGCCGCTGGCCACGGGTTTCATGCCGACCGCACGCAGGCCGCGCGCACGCAGCGCATGCAGCAGGGCAACGGTGGCGTGGGTCTTGCCGATGCCGGTGTCGGTACCGGTGACCATCAGGTTGCGTTGCATGGGCCTGCCTGGCGGCGTCGAGCGGGAACGGCCGGCCATTGTGCCGCAAGGCGATACGCCGCGAGGCGGACGGCCCGGCGGCACGCGTGCCGCCGGCCTGCATGGCGCCGGTCTACAGCGGGGGTTCACCGCCTCCGCGCGGGTCCGGAGCGCATGCGACGACGCTGTTACACTCGGGACATGTTCACCTCCACCTCGCTCAGCGGCAGCAAAGCCGAACAGTACGCAGCGCTCGCCGAGCAGGCGGGCGCGCTGCTGCACGGCGAAAACGATGCCATCGCCAACGCCGCCAACCTGTCGGCGCTGGTCTATCACGCGCTGCCGGAGCTGAACTGGGTCGGCTTCTATTTCTTCGACGGCGTCGAACTCGTGGTCGGTCCGTTCCAGGGCCTGCCCGCCTGCGTCCGCATTCCCCTGCACAAGGGCGTCTGTGGCGCGGCCGCAAGCAGCCGGCAGACCCAGCGCGTCGACGACGTCCACGCCTTCCCGGGACACATCGCCTGCGACAGCGCATCGCGCTCCGAGCTGGTCGTACCGCTGTACAAGGGCGATCGCCTGGTCGGCGTCTTCGACCTCGACAGTCCTGCCCCTGCCCGTTTCGACCTGATCGACCAACAGGGCATCGAAACGATTGCCCGCATCTACCTCGAGGCGCTGTCATGAATGCTCCGCTGAAACCGGTTCCCCTGAAGCTCCGCAACATCGGCCCGAAGAGCGCGGCCTGGTTGCGGCAGGTCGGACTGCGGACCCGCGAGGACCTGGAAGCCGCCGGCCCCGTGGATGCCTTCATGCGGGTCAAGCGCGCGGGCTTCAAACCCAGCCTCAACCTGCTGTACGCGCTGGAAGGCGCGCTCAACGACTGCCATTGGCAGGAGGTTCCCGAGGCGCGTCGCAAGGTGCTGGTCGAGGCCGCCGAAGCCGCGATCGCACTGTTGCCGGCGCCACGCAACCGGCCGGCGGCGTCGCCGGTAACGACCACGCACCTGCAGGAAGAGTCGGCCCCGTCCTACGGCTTCCTCGACGACACCCCGGGCGACAGCGACGGCGACAGCAGCCGCGACTGAGCCGCCGCCGGGCCCGCAGCGCGCGGAATCCTTCGCGTACAATGCGCGCTGTTTCGAGGTGACCTGAGGGCGTCCTGCCGCCAGGTTGAAACGGGAAGCCGGTGACCCTTCGCCGCGGCCTTGCTGCCGTGGCGCTGTCATTCCGGCGCTGCCCCCGCAACGGTAAGCGAGCCAATCCTGTCGCATCCGCCACTGTGCTTCGCACGGGAAGGCGCGACAGGCGGAGTCCTGGACTCCACTCGCAAGCCCGGAGACCGGCCTCGATACACGGATCGCCCCATCCCGGGGACCGATCCAATCCGGTTGCGATGCGGAGGGCGTCGCGGCAGCGATGTCGGCGCGCGCCTGCGTTCCGGCTGCGCGGCCTGCGTCCTCTCCATCCGACTTCCCCGCCATGTCAGCGCACGCCCGATGCGTGCGATGGAGAAGCCCCATGCAAGTCCGCCGCCTCACCCTGGCCCTGTCTGCCAGCCTGTTCGCCACCCTGCCCGCCGTCGCGCTGGCCCAGCCCGACCAGGGCGCCACCGACCTCGACCAGGTCGTGGTCACCGCCAACCGCATCGAGACCCTCGTCGCCGACAGCATCGTCCCGGTGCAGGTCATCGACCGCGAGGAGATCGAGCGCAGCCAATCCACCAACGTGCTGGAACTGCTGCGCGGACGCGCCGGCATCGACTTCGGCAACCAGGGCGGCCCCGGCAAGCTCAGCTCGCTGTTCCTGCGTGGCGCGGAGTCCGACCACGTGCTGGTGCTGGTCGACGGCGTCAAGTACAGCTCGGCGACCGCCGGCATGGCCGCCTTCCAGGACCTGCCGCTGGCGTTGATCGATCGCGTCGAGATCGTGCGCGGCCCGCGTTCCAGCCTGTACGGCTCGGAAGCGATCGGCGGCGTGATCCAGGTGTTCACGCGTCGCGGCGGCGATGGTTTCAGCCCCCACGTCACGGTCGGCGGCGGCAGCCATGGCAGCCGTGACGCCAGCGCCGGCTTCGGCTACAACGGCACCCGCGGCTGGGTCGGCGCCAACGCCGCCTACGCCAGCACCGACGGCATCAATGCCTGCCGTGGATCGGGCACCCTGTTCCAGGGCTGCTTCACCGACGAACCCGACGACGACGGCTACCGCAACGTCTCGCTGAGCCTGCGTGGCGGCCTGCGCCTGACCGACGCATTGTCCGTGGAAGGCAACTTCCTCAACGTCGCCGGCGACAACGAGTACGACGGCTCCTGGACCAACCGCTCCAAGATCCTGCAGCAGGTCGCCGGCACCCAGCTCAAGTACAAGGCCTCCGACCGCCTGTCCCTGACAGCGGCACTGGGCCGCAGCAAGGACCAGTCCGACGACTACCTCGACACCACGCTGCGCAGCCGTTTCGAGACCCGCCGCGACAGCGCTTCGCTGCAGGCCGACATCGCCGTGGCAGCCGCGCACACCGTCAGCGTCGGCGTCGACCACATCGAGGACCATGTCGACAGCAGCACCCGCTACGCCGTCGACAGCCGCGACAACACCGCGGTGTTTGTCTCCTACCAGGGCGGGACCGGCCTGCAGCGCTGGCAGGCCAGCGTCCGCAACGACGACAACGAGCAGTTCGGCAACCACCTGACCGGCGGCCTCGGCTGGGGCCTGGCATTCGCCAACGGCATCCGCTTCAACGCAAGCATCGGCACCGGCTTCAAGGCTCCCACGTTCAACGACCTGTACTACCCCGGCTCGGAAAGCCCGGACCTCGAGCCGGAAGAGTCGACCAGCCTGAACCTCGGGCTGTCGCAGTTCGCCGATACCTGGAACTGGTCGTTCAACGTCTACGAGAGCCGCATCGACAACCTGATCGTGTTCTCGTACCCGCCGCCGAACTACGTCGGCATCGGCCGCAATATCGACGAGGCCCGGATCCGCGGCGCCGAGTTCACGTACGCGATCACGCTGGCCGGCTGGGACCTGTCGACGCAGCTGAGCCACACCGATCCGCGCGACCGCAGTGATGGCGCCAACCACGACAACCTGCTGGCTCGTCGCGCCCGCAACACCGGCCGCGTCGACATCGACCGCACGTTCGGCGCGTTCCGCATCGGCAGCACCGTCAATGGCGCAGGCAGCCGTTACGACAACGCCGCCAATACCGCACGCCTGGGCGGCTACGGCACGATGGACCTGCGCCTGGAATACGCACTCAATCGCGACTGGAGCCTGCTGGCCCGTGCCAGCAACGTCTTCGACCGCGACTACGAAACCGTCGCCTGGTACAACCAGCCCGGCCGCGAGTATCGCCTGAGCCTGCGTTACCAGCCTGCGCGCTGACACCTGCTGCAAGCAACAACGGGCGCATGGATCGCGCCCCATCGTGCCGCTGCCTGTATGCAGCGGCACGATGGGTACATCTGCATGCTGTCAGACGCAGGCAGCACGCACGCCATCGTTGCGGTCATGGCCGCTGCTGCACGGCGTGCGATGCCCGCTCACAGCGCGCCCGGCACCAGCAGTTCGCGCAGATCGCTGGTGACCACGCGAGCGCCAGCGCCATGCAGATCGAATCCGCGCCGATAACCGTATTCGACCAGCACCAGCGGCATGCCCGCGGCATGCGCGGCGTCGGCATCGGTCTGCGAATCGCCGACCATCAGGCAGTCGCTGGCCGCAACACCGAAATATCCGGCCAGGTGCAGCAACGGCAATGCACTGGGCTTGCGCTCGGCCAGCGTGTCTCCACCGACCACGGCATCGATCCACCGGTCCAGCCCCATCGCCTGCAGCAGCGGCGCGATGTGGCGCTGTGGCTTGTTGGTGCAGACCGCGAGTTTCACGCCCTGCGCGTGCAGCGACGCCAGGGTTTCCGCGACGCCCGCGTAGACGCGCGCATGCAGCAGCAGGCAGTCGCCGTAGTGGACCATGAAACCCGGCATCACCTGGTCGATGTCGGCGTGGCTGCCCGCGGCCGCGAACGCCGTCTCGATCAGCTTGCGCGCGCCTTCGCCGATCCAGCCGCGGATCGTGCCTTCGTCGAACTGTGGCAAGCGATGGTCGGCCAGCGTGCGGTTGACGGCCTCGGCGATGTCGGCCGCACTGTCGACCAGCGTGCCGTCGAGATCGAACAGGACCACGGGATACGGGAAAGCCAAGCCATACTCCTTGCGCGCAGGACGCGTTGAACCGGATCACTGGGATGTCGATGGTCTCATGCGCCCCAGGTGGCGACCACCGCGCCAGCCGTCGGCCGCATGTGCGTGGTCTGGCGGTCTGGCGGCCCGGACGTGCGCACGTCGCCTCACGCCCGTGACGCCCCGCCCTGCAACGCTGCGTTCAAGCCGCAGGCAGGCAGGCGACGGAGCACGCAGGTATGCTGCCGCAGCCCGCGCCGGCGAAGCGGTCGGATCGCCACGCCGTGCCACCCACGTTCCAGGAGCACCCCATGGCATCCTCGCTTGCCGACGTCCATTCCAACGATCCCACCCGCCTGCTGCGATGGCTGTGCAACCACTGGCGCCACAAGTTCGAGATCCGCAACGACCATGACGGGCATGCACTGATTCCGCTGGCCGAGACCGGCAATGCCGAATTCAATGTCGAAGGCGAGATCCTGCACATCGTGGCCAGCCACGACGATGCCGAAAAGCTGCCGCGCCTGCAGGAAGTGATCGCCGTGCACCTGCAGCGCTTCGCCCGCAACGAAACCCTGCAGTTCGACTGGCGCGCCGGCTGACGCCGATCGCGTGGTTGCGACGCGCCGCCTTGCGTGGCATGCCGCGGCCCCGGCATGCGGTGGCCGACGGGCGCATCGCCGCGTGCGGACGCACCGCCTAGGTCGGCGGGAACACCAGCCGGGTTCGCGTGCCCTCGCCGTGGTGCGACTCGAACGCCAGCCGCCAACCCAGGTGCTCGCACAGCCTGGCGATCAGGTCGAGGCCGATGCCGCCGCCTTCGCGGCCATCGCCGCGCACCATGCGGGCATAGAGCCGGCTGATCTCTTCGGGCGACATGCCGCGGCCCGGGTCGTCGATGCGCACGCAGCCGCCCGCCTCCAGCGCGATCAGGACTTCGCCGCTGTCGCTGTTCTCGATCGCATTGCGCAGCAGGTTGCCGATCGCCGCCTGCACCACCTGCAGCGGTGCCACCACGTTGCAGGCCCGCGCCTCCACCAGCACCAGTTGCAGGCCCTTGGCCGCCGCCATCGCGCGATAGTCGTCGACGATCTCGGGCAGCAACTGCTCCAGCGCGATGCGATCGTTGCTGCGACCCAGCCGCGCCGGATCCTTGGCCAGCACCAGCAGCAATGCGATCAGGCGCTCGATGTCGCGTCCGGTCCGGCGGATGCGCGACAACTGCTGGCGCGTCGCATCGGGGACGCCCGGTTGCTGGCCGACCAGCTCGGCCGCACCGGCAATCACCGCGATCGGCGTGCGCAGCTCGTGGCTGACGCTGTCGATGAACGCACGCTCGCGTTCGACATGGCGCTCATGCCGCGCGATGAAATCGTTGAGCGCATCGGCAATCACCGCAAGCTCGGTACTGGCATCGGCATCCACGGTGATGCGCTCCCCTGCCCGCTCGGGAGACAGTTCGGCAAGCGTGGCGGCAAACGAACGCAGCGGACGCATCAGCCGATCCATGCCCCAGCCGATCGCCAGGCCCAGCACGGCGACCAGCAACACCATGGCCGCGATGACGCTGGCGGCGACATAGACCTCACGCTGCTCCAGGTCCTCGATATCCAGCGCCAGCGCCCAGCGCTGGCCTTCGACATCGCGCACCAGTACGACCCAGCGCTTGTCGGAAAACACGACTTCATCGTAGAGGCCGGGGGAGACGTCCCGCAGCACGTCCGGCAACGGTGCACTGCTCTCGTCGCCGTACAGGTGCATGGTCTCGGTGTCCGCCCAGTGCTCGTCTGGCAGCTGCTGGTGGGAGTCGAGGATATGGTCGAACTCGGACTCCAGCAATGCCGTCCACAGCACCTGCTCGGCCTGCTCGTTGACGACGAATCCGTAGGCATAGACCGCGATCGAAACCAGTACGGCGTAGACCAGCAGGCCTTGCACCAACCGGCGGCGCAGGCTTTTCCTAGCCATCCGTGCCGGCGCCGCTGATCTCGGCGAGCCGGTAGCCCAGGCGCGGCAGGGTGTGCAGCAACTTGGTCGCGAACGGAGCATCGATGCTGCGACGCAGTTCGTAGACATGCGAGCGCAGGGTGTCGCCGTCCGGCGGCTCCTCGCCCCACAGGGTGTGCTCGAGGCGATCCCTGGTCACCACGGCGGGGCTGGCGCGCATCAACACCTCCAGCAGCCGGCGGCAGGCCGGATACAGGTGCAGCGTACGCCCGGCGCGGGTGACGTCGAGCGTCGACAGATCGTAGTGCAGGTCCGCGACCCTCAGGATGCGTTCGGCCGGACGCCCGCGCGAACGCGACAGCAGCGCCTCCAGGCGGACTTCCAGTTCGGGCAGGTCGAAGGGCTTGGTCAGGTAATCGTCGGCACCGGCGCGGAAACCGGCGATCTTGTCGGGCAGCTCATCGCGGGCGGTCAGCATCAGCACCGGGACCGAGTGCCCGGATTCGCGCAGGCGGCGGAGCACTTCGCGGCCGTCGAGGCGCGGCAGCATCCAGTCGAGCACGATCGCATCGTAGGCCTGGGTGCTGGCCAGGTGCAGGCCGGTCGGGCCGTCCGGCGCGGCATCGAGCACATAGCCGCGCGCCTCGAAGAAGTCGAACAGGTTGGCGACCAGGCTGCTGTTGTCTTCGACGACGAGCAAACGCATACGCAGACTCCGATCCGCAAAAACACTCCATAGGATGTGCGGCCTGGCGTCGGAACGCCGTCGGAACCTTGCGCGCCAGGCCGCTGGCACTTGACCCACGCACCTCCAGGCCGCGCGGATGGCCTATCGAACACCCCGAGCAGACAACCGAAGCTGAAGCACAGGCCAACCGCCGGCGCCAAGCGCATGCCCACCGAGCCCCGGCGCGATCTCTGCACGCCGCCGCCAAAGCCATTCCAATCAGGGACTTGCATCGGGCTTGGCGGCAGCGCATACCGACCCCGTCGACGCGGGTGTTCCGTACCGCAACGCCACCGGCCCGCATTAACGCGACGGCAACTTCGTTCTGACCGATGTCCGACATCTGCGCCGCGAGCATCGCGCCACGCCCGCCACCGACCCACGCATGTCCATTGCCTCACGCCCCCCCGGAGTGTCCTCCACGGCTCCCCGCGCGCCTTCGATTCCCGGCGCTGCGACCGCCGCGATCCCACGCCCCTGGCATCCGCAGGCCATCGCCTTCCTGACCGTTGTCCTCCTGGTCGCGCTCGCACTGCTCGCCAACCAAAGTGGACTGGACCTGTGGCTGGCGGACCGGATCTATGCCGCACAAGGGTTCCACTGGGCGTTGCGCCACCACGTCCTGACCTGCGACGTGCTGCACGACGGCGGTCGGAAGGTCTCGCAACTTGCCTGGGCTGGCGTCGTCATCGCCTGGCTGGTTTCGCGGCGCATCGGGGCGTGGCGTCCCTGGCAAGGCGCGCTGGGCCGACTCGCACTGTCGGTGCTGTTGGCAACGGTCCTGATCGCAGCGCTGAAGCAGTTGATTCCCGTGTACTGCCCCTGGGACCTGGTGCGCTATGGCGGCACCGCGAACCTCGGCGATGGCGGAGGGGTCTGCTTCCCCGCCGGCCATGCCAGCGCCGGCTATGCGTGGATGGCGCTGGCGCGCCTGCCGCGGACGGTCCTATGGCGACGCGTTGGACTGGCAACCGGCATTGCGGCCGGGCTGCTGTTCGGACTGGACCAGCAACTGCGCGGTGCGCATTTCCTGTCGCATGACCTGTGGACGGCAGCGCTGTGCTGGGCCGTCGCCGTCGTCGTGTCGCCCTCGGCGAAGGAGCGCGCGGCATGAATACCGCCACCGCGCCGATGCCATCGGTCTACGCATGGATCCGCGCCGCCTGGCAATGGCGTCCGCTGTTGTCGACCGGCCAACTGGCGGCCTGCGCCAGCCTGTACCTGTCGCTGGTGTGCAACCTGCCGTTCTGGCAGGCCTCGCAGGCGGCGGGGGCATTCGCGGGGCCTTCCGGACTGCGCAATGCCTTCGCGCTGTTCGGACTGGTCACCGCGCTGCAGGCTTTCCTGCTGGGCCTGCTGCTGCACGGACGTTGGACCAAACCCGTGCTCGCGGTGCTGCTGGTGTTGTCGGCGCTGACCGCGCATGCCATGCAGCGCTACGGCATCTATTTCAACAGCGACATGCTGCGCAACGTACTCAACACCGATCCTGCGGAAGCCAGCGAGCTGTTGACCTGGGGACTGCTGGCATCGCCATTCCTGCTGGCGGGCCCGGGACTGGTGCTGCTGGCGCGCGTGCGGCTGACGCCGCAGCGTCTGCTGCGGGCCTTGACCGTCCGGCTCGGCTGGCTGGCCCTGAGCGCCGTGCTGGCGGCCGCCTGCGCGTTGCTCGCGTTCCAGGATCTGTCGTCATTGATGCGCAACCATCGCGAACTGCGCCACCTGATCACGCCGGGCAACCTGGTCATCGCCAGCGCCACCGTGGTCCGCGATGCGCAGCGCGCGATGGTGCCGTATCGGCAGATCGGCACCGACGCTGCGATGGCGCCGCGCAGGCCGGATGCGTTGCCGCGCCTGGTCGTACTGGTGGTCGGCGAAACGGTGCGCGCGCAGAACTGGGGGCTCAACGGCTACGCGCGCCAGACCACACCGCAGCTGGCACGGACCCAGGCGATCAACTTCAGCAATGTCTCGGCCTGCGGCACCAGCACCGAAGTCTCGCTGCCCTGCATGTTCTCGTACGAAGGCCGACCCGGCTACGACAAGGCACGGCTGTCTCGCTCGGAGTCGCTGCTGCATGTGATCGAACGCGCCGGCATCCGGACGCAATGGCTGGACAACCAGTCCGGCTGCAAGGGCGTATGCGCGGGTCTTGCGTTCCATTCGATGCAGGACCGCCCGGCATCCCGGGCCTGCAACAACGGACACTGCCCCGATGCGATCCTGCTGGACGCGCTGCGCGACGCCATCGATCGCGGCAACGCGGACGTCAGCGCCACAGCCAGCCCAGGCGACCAGTTCATCGTGCTGCACCAGATCGGCAACCACGGCCCGGCCTACTACGAGCGCATCGAGGAGCGTTTCCGACAGTTCACGCCGACCTGCGAATCCTCCGACCTGGGCGACTGCCAGCGTGCGCAGATCGTCAACAGCTATGACAACGCGATTCTGGCGACCGACGACATGCTGGCACGCGCGATCTCGCTGCTGGCCGCACACGAGGATCGCGAGACCGCGTTGATCTACCTGTCCGACCACGGCGAATCGCTGGGCGAGAACAACCTGTACCTGCACGGTCTACCGTACGCCATCGCGCCGGACACGCAGACGAAGGTGCCGATGCTGGTCTGGCTGTCGCCGCAGATGGCGGCATCGCGCGGTGTCGACCTCGACTGCCTGCGCGCACGTGCAAGTGCGCCGGCCAGCCACGACAACCTGTTCCATTCGATACTGGGATTGCTGCAGATCAGCACCGCAGTGCATGACAGCGGCCTCGATCTGTTCGCCGGCTGCGAGGCAGGCCCGGCTCGGGCAAGCGCAGATACGGTCGGCAGCGCCCCGGAGGACGCCACCTCGAACGCCGTTACTCAGTCCTCGAACAGCGAGGGCTGGGCGACGAACTCACTGCCGTCGCGAAACCCGGACAGGCCGACGCCGACCAGCCGGTAGCGCGTGTCGGCCGGCATGTCGACGCGATCGAGCAGGGCCAGCGCGATCCGCGTGAACTCCGGCTGCGAAGCCGGCGGCGCATCCGGGGTCAGGCTGCGGGTCAGGATCCGGAACTGGGACGTCTTGAGCTTCAGCACTACGGTACGGGCGATGCGCTCGGTCTTGCGCGATGCCTGCCAGGTGCGCTCGGACAACTGCTGGATCATCGGCACCAACGCCTCCAGCGGCACGTCCTCGGCGAAGGTGTCCTCCGACGAGATCGACTGCACCGGCTGGTTGGGTTCGACCGGCCGCTCGTCGATGCCGCGCGCGCGCCGGTACAGGCTGCCGCCGAAACTGCCGAAGCGCATCTGCAGTTCCTCGAGGGCGAACGCGCGCAGGTCGCCGACGGTGGCGATGCCCAGCTGCGTCAGCTTGCCCTGCATGACCTTGCCGACACCCGGGATCTTGCCGACCGGCAAGGGGGTCAGGAAGGCCTCGACCTGTGCCGGCTTGACCACGAACAGGCCATCGGGCTTGTTCCAGTCCGAGGCGATCTTGGCGATGAACTTGTTCGGTGCAACGCCTGCCGACGCGGTCAGCGAGGTTTCTTCGCGGATCCGCGTGCGGATCGCCTCCGCGGTCGCGGTGGCGCTGGGCGAATCGACCTTGGGTTCGGTGACGTCGAGATAGGCCTCGTCCAGCGACAGCGGCTCGACGAGATCGGTATGGCTGAGGAAGATCTCCCGCACCTGGCGCGAGACGGCCTTGTAGCGGACGAAGTCGGGCGGTACGAACACCGCGTCCGGGCACAGGCGCCCGGCGCGGACCGCCGGCATCGCCGAACGGATGCCGAACACGCGTGCCTCGTAGGAGGCCGCACACACCACCGACCGCGCACCACGCCAGGCCACGACCACCGGCCGGCCGCGCAACGACGGATCGTCGCGCTGCTCGACCGAGGCGTAGAACGCATCCATGTCGATGTGGAGAATCTTGCGCATCGGCGCCGGCAGACTGCAGTGCGCTGCATTCTAGCTCCGTGGTGCCCCCCGTCGCGTCCCGCCTCATGATCCGCGCGGTGCCCCGCGTCTCACCATCGCAGCTGCAACGGCGGACGCCACGCCGCAGCGACGCCGGGACAAGGTCCCGGCACGGCTTTGCAACCCTGTTACCCGTCTCCGGGGAGACATCGAGATCTGGTGCGCGGGTGGCGCCGCCGCCACCACGGCTGCGCCACCCGCTTGGAACCCCCCACCCACCCCGTCAGCGCTTGGCCGCCACCACGGCCGCACGCCACACGCGCAGGAAGTTCCCGCCCCAGATACCTTTGATCTGCGCTTCGCTGTAACCGCGCTTGAGCAACTCGGCGGTGACATTCGGCGCCTCGCTGGCGCTGTCGAATCCGTCCACGCCCGAGCCATGATCGAAATCGCTGCCGATGCCCACGCGCTCCACGCCGATCCGCTTGGCGATGTAGTCGATGTGGTCGACATAATCCGACAACGTCGCACGCACCCGCGTCGCCGCCACCGCATCGTTGAATCTGGCGCGGGTCTGCGCATCGAGCTGGTCGGTGCCCTCGGTCTGCGCGCTGAACTGCGCAGGCAGGCCGAACTCGACGCGGATCGCGCGGATCTTCTCCAATGCCGCGGCATCGGGCTCGCGCAGGTAGGCCGTGAACGGCACCGCCAGCACCACGCCATCCTTGGCCTTGATGGCGTCCAGTTCCTCGTCGTCGAGATTGCGGGTGTTGTCGACCAGTGCGCGGGCATTGGAGTGACTGGCCACCACCGGCGCCCGACTCAACGCCAGCGTCTGCAGCAGTGCCGGCTTGCTCAGCTGCGACACATCGACCAGCACGCCCAGGTCGTTGAAGCGCGCGACCGCATCGCGACCGAGCTGCGACAGGCCCTTGTGGCGATCGACCTCGCCATCGGTCGGACGCGACGAATCGGAGAAGGCGTTGTGCCCCGCATGCGTCAGGCCGGCGATGCGGACGCCGGCCGAATGGAAGGCATCGAACGCCGCCAGGTCCTCGCCCAGGATGCGGGCGTTCTGGAACCCCAGCACCACCGCGATCTTGCCTTCCTGGTGCAGGCGCTCGACATCGTCGGCACTCAGCGCCAGCGCGGCCTTGCCCTGACTGGCCTCGATCTGGGCGCGGACACTGGCCAGCTTGGCATCGGCCTGCCGGCGTGCATCCGCGACGCCTTCTGGCGTCTCCGGGCCCGGTCCCACCGCAAGCGACAGCACCACCGCGTCGACGCCACCGGCCTGCAGCTTGTCGAAGCTGACGCGCGAGCCGCCCCCGGGCGCGTGGTAGCGCTCGGGGGTTTCCGGCAACAGCACGTCGGCATGGCCATCGAGCACCAGCACCGCATCGTGGACACTCCGCGCATCCGCAGGCTCGCCTTCCGATGGCACGCCCGACTCCTGCGAAGAGCAACCTGCGAACAACAGGCCCAGCACCACCGCCATCGATGTCATCGCAGGCCAACGGCTGCGCTGGCGATTGTTCTGTCTGGGCACGAGACACTCCATCTGAAGGAAAAGAAGGAGGCCGACGTGGGGAGGATTGCGATGTATCCATGCATCGCCGCCGGCCTGTGTGTCCAAGCTATGGGCCTGTCGACACTGGGTCCAACGATGTTTGGTCATCTGCTTGTGACCGCGGGTGCTGGCGCGCGCCTGCGTCGCCCGGTCTGCATCCAGGCGCACGCGTCGATCAACGCAGGCGGCCGCTTGCGTGCAGCCATCGGTCTTCGTCGTGGCGCTTTGAAGGAGGGCAATGCCCCGAGGCCATGCGCCTCCGGGTATGCGCCTGCGGGCAGGATGCGGCATCGCGCATCGCGATCCCGCGCAAGCAGAAAGCGCTATGCGGTCATGCCGCCATGCCGCAGCAGCGCATCGATCTTCGGTCCACGGCCACGGAACGCCTGGAAGTTCTCCAGCGCATCGCGCGTGCCACCGCGCGCCAGCACTTCGCGACGGAAGCGCGCACCGGTGTCCGCCACGCGGTCCGGTGCCTCCTCGAACGCGGCATAGGCATCGGCACTGAGAACCTCGGCCCATTTGTAGCTGTAGTAGCCGGCGGCATAACCGCCCGCGAAGATGTGCGAGAACTGATGCGGGAAGCGATGCCATGCCGGCGGCCGGTTGACCGCGACCTCGTCGCGCACACGCTCGACCAGCGCCATCACGTCGTCGCGCGCAGGATCGAACCGAACGCCACCGGACTGTGCGCCGTGCAACTGCATGTCGAACAGGGCGAACTCGATCTGGCGCACGGTGAACATGCCGTTCTGGAAGTTCCTGGCCGCGAGCATGCGTTCGTAGAGTTCACGCGGCAGCGACGCGCCGGTGTCGACATGCGCGGTCATCGCCTGCAGGCGCTCCCATTCCCAGCAGAAGTTCTCCATGAACTGGCTGGGCAGTTCGACCGCGTCCCATTCGACGCCGTTGATGCCGGAGACACGCAGCTCGCCGACCTGGGTTAGCAACTGGTGCAGGCCGTGGCCCATTTCATGGAACAGGGTGGTGACTTCGTTGTGGCTGAAGGTCGCCGGCTTGCCCTCGATGCCGCGACCGAAATTGCAGACCAGGTAGACCAGCGGTGTCTGCGTGCCCCGTGCGGTGACGCGGCGCGCACGGCAATCGTCCATCCAGGCGCCACCGCGCTTGCCCTCGCGCGCATACAGGTCCAGGTAGAACTGGCCCACCAGCCCACCCTGCGCATCCTCGAGCCGATAGAACTGCACGTCCGGATGCCAGACCGGCGCGTCGTCGCGGAGCACGCGGACGCCATACAGCGTGTGGATGACGTCGAACAGGCCGGCCAGCACCTTGTCCTGGGTGAAGTACGGCTTGGTCTCCTGGTCGGAGACCTGGTAGCGCGCCTGCTTGAGCTTCTCGCTGGCCCAGGCCAGGTCCCAGGGCTGCAGGCCATCGAGTCCGAGTTCGTCGCGCGCGAAGGCTTCGAGCTCGGCACGGTCGCGGCGCGCATGCGGCAACGCGCGCGTGGCGAGATCGCGCAGGAAGGCCAGCACCTCGTCCGGCGACTGCGCCATCTTGGTCGCCAGCGACACATCGGCATAGCTGGCGAATCCCAGCAAGGTCGCCAGTTCCGCACGCAGCGACAGGATCCTGACGATCGCGGCGCTGTTGTCGAACTCCTCTGGCCCCTGCTCGGACGCACGGATGCCGCTCGCGCGGTACATCGTCTCGCGCAGCCCGCGGTTGCTGGCATGGGTCTGCACCGGCAGGTAGCACGGCATCTGCAGGCTCAGGCGATAGCCATCGACGCCGGCCTTGGCGGCGGCCGCACGGCATGCGGCGATGACATCGGCCGGCAACCCCGCAAGCGTGTCGACGTCATCGACATCCAGCGACCAGGCATCGGTGGCGTCCAGTACGTTCTGCGAGAACTTCGCCGACAGTGCCGCGAGCGCTTCCTGGATTTCGCCGAAGCGTGCCTTCTGCGCATCCGGCAGTTCGGCGCCACCGAGCCGGAAGTCGCGCAACGCATGATCGATGACTCGGCGCCTCGCGGTGTCGGCATCGAGCGTGGCATCGGCCGCCGCCAGCGCGCGGTACTGCGCGAACAGCGCCAGGTTCTGGCCCATCTCGCTGGCCAGCCGCGTGACCTTGGGCAGGTTGGCGTTGTAGGCCTCGCGCAGGGCGGGCCGGTCCATGACCGCCTGCAGGTGCACGACCTGGCCCCAGGCGCGCCACAGCCGTTCGGTGGCGTCGTCCAGCGGCACGATGATGTTGTCCCAGGTCGGTGTGGCGACGCCCTCGGCGGTGCGGACGACGGCTTCGACATCGGCCAGCAACTGTTCGATCGCAGGCGTGATGTGCTCCGGGACGATCGCATCGAAACGCGGCAGACCGTCGAGGTCGAGCAGCGGGTTGTCCGAAGAGAGGGTGTCCGGGGAGGTCATGCGTATGTTTCCGTACGAGAGGCGATAGAGGGTGGCTGCGACGTCATGCCGTGATGGGGTCGCGCCGGCCTTCAGGCAAGCGTCGCCATCAACCAGGCGCTGTCAGCGAGCAAGCGAGGCACGCGGCGGCAGCGACCAGTCGATCGGGGTCTGGCCGCTGCGCGTGAGCCAGGCATTGGTCGACGAGAAATGGCCGCTGCCCAGGAAGCCGCGATAGGCCGACAACGGCGAGGGATGCGTGGTCCGCAGCACGCGGTGGCGCTGCGCGTCGATGACCTTGCCCTTGGCCTGCGCGTAGCTGCCCCACAACAGGAACACCAGGCCTTCGCGCTCGCGGTTGAGCACGTCGACAACGTGGTCGGTGAACCCTTCCCAGCCCTTGCCCTGGTGCGCGCCGGCGCGGCCCTCCTCGACCGTCAGCACCGCGTTCAGCAGCAGCACGCCCTGCCTGGCCCAGGGCATCAGCCAGCCATGGTCGGGTCGCGGCAGGCCGAGGTCGCGCTGGATCTCCTTGAACATGTTGTCCAGGGACGGCGGCACCGGCACGTCGGGCTGGACCGAGAAGCACAGGCCATGCGCCTGCCCGGGACCGTGGTACGGATCCTGTCCGAGGATCACGACCTTGACGTCGTCGAACGGCGTGGCGTCGAACGCCGCGAAGATTTGCGGGCCGGGCGGATAGATGCGGGCACCGGCCTGCTTGCGCTGGCGCAGGAACGCCGACAGCGCCTGCATGTCGTCGCGCTGCAGCCAGTCGCCGATGTGCTGCTTCCAGGAAGGTTCGAGCTTGATGCGTTCGTCGGACATGACAGCGTGCAATGGGAAGTCGGGAAAGTGGGGGCGGCGAATGGACAAGCGTCCGTGGCCGCTGGCATCGGCCGGGCGTACGTCTACATGCCGGCCAGGCGCAACTGGAACAACGCCTTGGTCGCCAGCAACCGTTCCTCGATGGGCTTGAGCACCAGGTCGTTGGCGCCATCGTGCAGCAGGCCGACCTGGGTGTCGCGATTGTGGTCGCCGGTCATCACCAGCACCGGCAGGCGACGCTTGCCGTACCCGAAGTCGTTGCGGATCGCGCACAACAGGTCGCGGCCGTTGAGCTCGCCCTTCAAGTAAACGTCGGTCAGCACGAGGTTCGCACCGGGTGCGCCGTCGGTGTCGCGATACGCGTCGAGGTAGGCGAGCGCGTCCTCGGCGCTGGCGACATGGGTCACGCGCATGCTGTGGGCCTCGAGCATGCGCCGCGTGGCCACCGCAACGGTCCGGCTGTCCTCGATGTAGAGCACGTGCGCGCCGGGAATCGGCTGCGGATGCACATAGCCGCGGATGAAGGCGGCCAGCGCGTTGGGTCCCAACCCCTTGTCGAAGTAATCGGTGACGTCCTCGGTGAAACGTCGATCCTCGAGGTGCGCCTGGGTATCGGCGGAAATCACGATCACCGGCACGTAGCGCTGCACCGTGGCCTCGCGGACTGCGCGCGCGACCTGCAGGCCGTCGCCATCGGGCAACACCAGGGCTGTCGTGACCAGGTCGATGGGCGTCGTGGCCAGAGCCGCGCGCGCGTCCTCGAGACCGCCGCAATCGATGACCTGCGCGTCGGCCAGTTCTTTTTCCAGCAACACTTTGATGAGCCTGCGCACCAGCTTCGAGCCGTCGACCACCAGGACACGGGGTGTCAGCGTCGACAGGTGGCGCAGCTCGTGGACTTCCACGGAATCAGGTATCCGTCGGCCGTGTCTGCCGCAGGAAATGTCCGGTCACCACGCCCGCACCCAGCCAGCCCAGCGCGGTCGCACCCAGCAGCACCACCAGCAGGCGCAGGGGATCGAAACCGAGCAGCGCGAACTGGCTGCCGTAGCTGGCCGACAGTTCCGCCAGCGGTGCCTGCAGCGCGATGCCCGCGGCCGCCAGCAGGCCGATCGCCGCAGCGCCTGCCGCCAGGCCGTACCACGCGCCCAGGTACAGGAACGGACGACGGATGAAGCCATCGGTCGCACCCAGCAACTGCAGCACGCCGATTTCCTCGCGCCGCGACTGGATGTCGAGGCGGACGGTATTGCCGACCACCAGCAGCGCGCCCAGCCCCAGCAGCAGGGCCAGCACCGATGCCACGCGGCCGCCGAACCTCAGCCAGTTGTCGAGCCGCTGCCGCCACTGCACGTCGTGCTGCACCAGGTCGGCCTCGGGCAGTTCCTGCAACGCCGACGCGACCAGCAGTTCGTCGCCGTCGGGCGTGATCACCAGCAGGTGCGGCAACGGATTCTCGCCGGCCGTCGCGTCGATCGCATCGCCAAGGCCGGCACGCGCGCGCAGCGCCTCCAGCCCCTGTTCCGGCGTGCGATGTTCGACCTTGCCGATGCCGTCACGCGCTTCGAGCTCGCGTGCCAATTCGACGGCGCGGGTGGCATCGACATCCTGCTTCAGGAACACGCTGATCTCGCGCGACTGTTCGACGTTGCCGGCCAGCCGTTCGACATTGCCCAGCACCAGCCAGAGTCCGAGCGGCAGCGCCAGCGCCACCGCCATTACGCCGATGGTCAGGAGCGCGGCCCAGGGCTTGCGGAACACCCGGCCAAAGCTGGACACCACGCTGTAGAGGTGATGGTCGAACCAGGTCCCCAGCGCCGAGCTGCCCGGTTGCGGGATCGGCCGTGCGCCCGGGTTTGCCTGCGGCGCGGTGTTGTCGGTGGCGGCGCGCGACTCACTCATCGGCAAGATCCTCCGGCGAGATGTCGTCGACCAGTTCGCCATGGTCGAGCACCAGCACGCGCCGGCGCATGCGCTTGACCAGGCCGAGGTCATGGCTGGCGATCATCACGCTGGTGCCGCGCTCGGGCAGCGACGCGAACAGCGCCATGATTTCCGCCGACAGGGTCGGGTCGAGATTGCCGGTCGGCTCATCGGCGACCAGCAGGCGAGGCTCGCCGACGATCGCGCGGGCGATGCCGACGCGTTGCTGCTCGCCGGCCGACAACTGCGTCGGCAGTGCGCTTTCGCGTGCGCCCAGCCCCAGCCGTTCGAGCACACTGCGCACGCGCTTGCCGATCTCGCCGCGGCGGACGCCACGCAGGATCAACGGCAGCGCGATGTTGTCGAATACGCTGCGATCGGTCAGCAGGCGATGGTCCTGGAAGACCACGCCGACTTCGCGCCGATGCATCGCGATGCGCCGGCCGCGGACCTTCAGCAGATTCCGGTCCGACAACAGCACGGCACCGCGACTGGGCCGCTCGGCCAGGTGGATCAGTTTGAGCAGCGTGCTCTTGCCCGCGCCGGAATGCCCGGTGACGAACAGCATCTCGCCGGCCGAGACTTCGAAACTGACCTCCGACAGCGCCACATGGCCGCCGGAGTACTGCTTGCTGACATTGTCGAATCGCAGAACGCTCATGGGCGAAGTATCGCAGACCGCGCAGGCCCAGGGGGAGCGGCGGGCCGGATCGAAACACCGTCGGCGACGTTCAGCCGACGCCTTCCGGCCAGCCGCAACGCGCGACAAATTCGCGTCGGGACATCCGGCGCCGACGCCCACCATCGGTGGACATCAGGCCCGGTCGCGCACGCTCCCGGCCCTGGTCCGGCATGGCCGGCGACCGGCGTGTCGGCCTCCTGCTGGCGCGCGTCGCCAGCAGCGCACTTACCAAGCGCGCGGCCCGCGCGAAGCGATACGAATCCGCGCGAACCGCAAGCCGATGTCCGACTCAGTGCTGGTCGCTGTGCGCCCGCGTCACCAGCTTGCGCAGCTTCTGGCCGATCCGCGACAGCAGGCCCGGCTGGGCATTGGCGTTGCCCGCTGCCGCCTCAGTGGCACGTCCGCCTGCAGAGGCCGGCTTCACCGGCTTGATCTCGCGCGGCACGCGCGGACCGTCCTGCGGCTGGCGCGCCGAAGCCTCGCCATTGCCTGCCGATGCCTCAGACCCCGTCTCGACACCGTCGACACGCTGGCCGCGACGACGGCGACGGCGCTTGCGCGGCGGCCGCGATTCGTCGGGCATGGCCGCAGCCACGGCACCGGCCGCATCGATGACCGGCTTGACGGCCTCGACGGCCGCTTCCACGGCCACCGCGTCGGCAGCCGCCACCGCGGTCTCGGGGCGCGGCGCGCGCGGCTTGCGCGGACCACGTGCGTCGCCGGCGGCGGCGCGCGGGCCGGCACTGCGGCCACCCGCACTGCGTCCACCCTTGCTGGTGATGCCGCGACGGGCATCGTCGGCAGCCCGCTGCTCGCGGGCTTCCTTGAAGATCTCGCCAATGCTGTCGCCGTCATCGTCGTCGTCCGCGCCCTGCGGCAGGTCGGCGCGCGGCTGGCGCGGCAGCGGGACCAGCAGTTCGCGGGTCACCTGCTCGGACGGGATCTTCTGCTCGATGTAGGCCTCGATGTCGGGCAGCGACATCGCGTAACGCTCGCAGGCGAAGCTGATCGCGTCGCCTTCGGCACCCAGGCGCGCGGTGCGGCCGATGCGGTGGACGTAGTCCTCGGCATCGAACGGCAGGTCGTAGTTGTAGACGTGGCTGACGCCGTCGATGTGCAGGCCGCGCGCGGCGACGTCGGTCGCCACCAGCAGTTCGAGCTGGCCGGCCTGGAATTTCTTCAGCAGGCTTTCGCGCTTCTTCTGCGGCACGTCGCCCGACAGCACGCCGACGCGATAGCCGGCCTTCTCGAGTGCGCGCGCCACCCGCTCCACGAACGCCTTGGTGTTGACGAACACCATCGTCCGCGCGCCTTCGCTGCGCGACAGCAGGCCGATCAGCAGGGCCAGCTTCTCGTCGTCGGCCGGGTAGTAGATCTTCTGGCGCACGCGCGCGGCGGTGATCGTCTCGGTCTCGACGACGATCTTCTCCGGCTCGTTCATGTGTTCGTAGGCGAGCTCGAGCACGCGGTGGCTGAGCGTTGCCGAGAACAGCAGGGTCTGGCGCTCGGTGCGCACCGGCATGCGGCGCAGCAGGAAGCGCAGGTCCTTGATGAAGCCGAGGTCGAACATGCGGTCGGCCTCGTCCATCACGCAGACCTCGCAGGCGTGCAGGCTGACCACCTTGTGCTGCTTGACGTAATCGATCAGCCGCCCGGGGGTGGCGATGATGACGTCGGCACCGGCCTGCAGCAGCTGGCGCTGCTTGTCGTAGTCGACGCCGCCGTAGACCAGCGCGAACTTCAGGCCCAGCTCGGACGAGAACTTCATCGCGTCCTTGTGGATCTGGATCGCCAGTTCACGCGTCGGCGCCAGGATCAGCGCGCGCGGATCCTCGGGTTTGCGTTCGGCCAGCGCGGGGCGCGACAGCAGCCGGTTGATGACCGTGACCAGGAAGGCCAGGGTCTTGCCGGTGCCGGTCTGGGCCTGTCCGGCAACGTCGCCACCGGCCAGCGTGATCGGCAGGGTCAACGCCTGGATCGGCGTACAGCGGGTGAAACCCGCGGACTCGAGACCGCCCAGCAGGGCCGGTTGCAGCTCGAAGGTCGAGAAGGTGATATCGGTAAGAGGCTTGTCGCTCATGCGTGATTAGTGTTCTGTGCGGCGGTGCGCTTGCGTGGAAGGCGCCCGCGTCGCAGACTGCCTGGGAGCAGATGGCCGGGTCGTATATCGACGGATCCGGCGTGGACCTGCTGGGTCGCGCGGGCCTTGAAACGGACCGCGAATCACCCCAGTTTAGCACCCAGCCGCGGCCGATCCGCCGCCGCCGCCCCCCTCAGCCCCAGGAGCCCCCCGTGAGCCAACACGTCATCCATGCCACCGATTCCGATTTCGACGCCGCCGTGCTGCAGTCGTCGGAGCCGGTGCTGGTCGATTTCTGGGCCCCTTGGTGCGGTCCCTGCAAGATGATCGCCCCGGCGCTGGACGAGCTGGCCCAGACCTATGCCGGTCGTGCCAAGGTCGTGAAGATCGACGTCGACCAGAACCAGGCCACCGCCCGCAAGTACAACGTGCGCTCGATCCCCATGCTGCTGCTGTTCAAGAACGGCCAGGTCGAAGGCACCCAGATCGGCGCGGTCGGCAAGGCCCAGCTGTCGCAGATGATCGACAAGGCGCTCTGAGCGCCGGGCACATCCACCCGGACCGACAGGCGCGCCGGCCCACCCGCCGCGCCTTTCGCGGGTTGCAGTTCCCCCTGTTCTGTTCCGCGTTCATCGCGCCAACTAGGCGCGATGATGACGTCGGCATGGCCCTGGCGCGCACCTAATGCGCGTCCGATACCGGCGCCATCCGCTCGATAATCCTTGCCGGCAGCGGACGGCAATGCTAAGTTTCGGACATCCGGCGAGGAATCCACGCGCCGCACCCATCTGAAAGGCTCCCTTTCCAACCCTACCCGCCCATCTCCGGGCGCTCGCAGCGAGCGAGGACTCTCACTTGTCAGACAACACCCCCGATTCCGGCGCCCCCGCCGGCGATTCCGCCGTGAAACCCGTCCGGAAGCCACGCGTGGCCAAGGTCGCGAAAAAGGCGACCGAACCCAAATCCAGTGGCGACGCAGCACCCGCAGCCTCCACCCCCTCTCCCCGCCAGGCCGACCTGATCCCGTCAGCCCCGGCTCCCGCTTCGGCGCCGCAGGCTCCGTCACAGCAGGCTCCGTCGCAGCAGGGCAATGCCCCGGCACCGCAGGCTTCTTCGGGCGGCGCAGCTGAACAACAGGGCGGTTCGGGTTCAGGCAACGCAGCGCGCGCCCAGCAGAACCAGCAAAACCAGCAGGGCGGAGAAGGCGGAGAAGGCGGCGATCGCCAGCAGGGCGGCAATCCGCAGAACAACCAGAACAACGCGAATGGCGCCAACAACAATCGCCGCGACCGCTTCCGCAACCGGCGCGACCGCCAGCGCGAGCGTTACCAGGACGGCCTTCCGCGCGAAGACGGCGGCAACGGCAACGAGCAGGTCCCGCGCCTGCCGCCCCCGAACATCCCCGAAGGCTTCCCGCAGTATTCGCTGGGCGACCTCAAGCGCATGCCGGCGCACAAGCTGCTCGACATCGCCGACCAGCTGAGCATCCAGGAAGGCGTTGCCCGCGCCCGCAAGCAGGACGTGATCTTCGCGCTGCTGAAGGTGCTGACGCGTCATGGCGAAGGCGTGGCCGCCGATGGCGTGCTGGAACTGCTGCCCGACGGCTTCGGCTTCCTGCGCGGCGCCGAGGCCAGCTACCTGGCCGGCCCCGACGACGTCTACATCTCGCCCAGCCAGATCCGCCGCTTCAACCTGCGCACCGGCGACCACCTGGCCGGCCGCATCCGCTGGCCCAAGGACGGCGAGCGCTACTTCGCGCTGGCCGTGCTCGACACCATCAACGGCGAGCCGCTGGAAGCCAGCAAGGGCAAGGTGCTGTTCGAGAACCTGACCCCGCTGTTCCCACGCAAGCGCTTCAAGCTCGAGCGTGGCGATGGTTCGACCGAAGACATCACCGGCCGCATCCTCGACCTGATGGCTCCGCAGGGCAAGGGCCAGCGCGCGCTGATCGTGTCGCCGCCCAAGGCGGGCAAGACGATGATGATGCAGCAGATCGCCACCGCGATCACGCACAACCATCCCGACGTGCACATGATCGTGCTGTTGATCGATGAACGTCCGGAAGAAGTCACCGAGATGCAGCGCACGGTGCGCGGCGAAGTGATCTCGTCGACGTTCGACGAGCCCGCGGCGCGTCACGTGCAGGTGGCCGAAATGGTCATCGAACGCGCCAAGCGCCTGGTCGAGCACAAGAAGGATGTGGTCATCCTGCTCGACTCGATCACCCGCCTGGCCCGCGCCTACAACAACGTCGTCCCGAGCTCCGGCAAGGTGCTGACCGGTGGCGTCGACGCCAATGCGATGCATCGCCCGAAGCGTTTCTTCGGCGCCGCGCGCAACGTCGAGGAAGGCGGCAGCCTGACCATCATCGCCACCGCCCTGGTCGATACCGGCAGCGCGATGGACAAGGTCATCTATGAAGAGTTCAAGGGTACCGGCAACTCGGAAATCCATCTGGACCGTCGCATCACCGAGAAGCGCGTCTACCCGGCGATCAACGTCAACCAGTCCGGCACCCGCCGCGAGGATTACCTGATCGAGCCCGAGCTGCTGCAGAAGATCTGGATCCTGCGCAAGCTGCTGCACCCGATGGACGAGATCGCAGCAATGGAATTCCTGCTCGACAAGATGAAGACGACGAAGTCCAACGACGAGTTCTTCACCTCGATGAAGCGCTGAGTCCACCATACCGGGACTTGCGCTACGAAGGCCCCCGCCGTCATGGCGGGGGCTTTTTCATTTCCAACACGTCCCGGCAACAGCTGCGGTCGGGGCATCCGATGCAGGCATTCCGGTTGGGCTTTGCCGGCTGCGTGCACTGGGCGGCCCGCAGTTCGATGCGGGGGCTGTGCCGATAGATGTCGTGGTCAGTCCCCTGCTTCGAAGAAGGCCAGCGCGCCGCGGTACATCCACCACAGGTCCACTTTGGAGGAAATGTCGTAGGTGTTGTGGATCGACAGCACCGGCACGCCGACGTCGATGACGTCCATGTTGCGGCGGGACAGCTCGCCGCCGAGGGTGCCGCCGCCGGCACTGCCCACCTTGTAGGTGGCGGTCTGCCAGCGGATGCCCGCATCATCCAGCGCACGACGTACCCAGGCCGCGTATTCGGGCGTGGCGTTGTTGCCCTGCCCGTAGACCTTGATGTTGACGCCGTGACCGCTGCGCGGCGCGTTCTGGCTTTCCCAGGCCGAGGGCCAGGTCGGATTGATGCCATCGTTCATGTCGATCGACAGCACCCGACTCGCGCGCAGCGCACGCTTGAGCGCCGGCTCGCGATAAGCCTGGCCCTGTTGCTGGTAGATCAGGTCCGCGATCAAGTCCTCAAGGAAATCGGACATGGCGCCGGTGTTGTTGCGGTTGCCCACCTCTTCGTTGTCGGCCAGAAGCACGAAGGTCGTGCGCGCCGGACGCTTGACGTCGAACAGCGCCTTGACGGCCGCATAGCCGCCCAGGCGATCGTCCTGCCCATACATGGCCATCAGCGCACGATCGAAGCCCACGTCGCGCGGCGGCGAAGCAGGCACCAGCGCCAGGTCGGCGGACACGAAGTCGTCCATACCCACGCCATAGGTGCTGCGCAGATAGTCGGTGATCTGTGCGCGCACGCCTTCGTCCGCGCTCTTGGGCAGGCTTCCCACGATCGGATCGAGTTCCTCGGCCTTGAGCACTTCGCGGTTCTTGCGCTCGCGCAGGTCGGCATCCACGTGCGGCGACAGCCCCGCGATCATGAACACCGGTTCGTCGGGTTCGAGCCCGACCGACAGATCGACGTGGCTGCCGTTCTTGCGCGCGATCCGTCCGACCAATGCCAGCGGCGTATTGCCCCACTGGTAATTGAGGATGCCGCCGTGGAAGCTGGTCTGGAACAGCGCGAAGCCTTCCGCCTCGTACAGCGGCCGCGCCTTGACGTCCAGATGCGGCGAATCGATATGGGCTGCGGCCACCCGCACGCCCTCGGCCGCCGGCCGCTCGCCGACCACGAACAGCGCCAGCGACCTGTCGCGGTTGTTGACGTACCAGCGACTGCCGGGCGACAGCGCGGCGCCCGGCGTCCACGCGCGGAAACCGGCGGCGCGGGCGCGCCGTTCGGACTCCCGCACCGTGGTGATCTCGGTGCGGGACACGTGCATGAAGGCCTTGTAGTCCTCGGCCAGGTCGAAGATGCGCTTGCGCTGCCCGGCGTCGAACTCGAGCCAGCTGGAAGGGCACTGCGCCTCCTCGCATCGCGGCGTGGCCGGCGCCGGCGCCGAGGCCATCGCCACCGGCAGGGCCAGCAGAGCACCAAGCATCGGAAGCGCGCGGCAACTCATGGCACTCCCCGCAACTGCATTTGTATCTTGTGTAACGATGACCGCATCCTTTGTATCTCCATGATTGCCCCGGAATTCGCATCCATTCCACCTGGATGGATGGACCGCGCCGAGCATCCGATCCTGGCACGACAATCGGTCGTGGACGGGTGGGCCGGCTTCGAAGCGATAGAGCGTCTTATGAATGCCGAGCATTCGCAAGCCTCGTCTCCGTACCAAGCCACCACGTCCGTCTCCAACCGAATAATTGCGCGCGGGACAACGGTCGGCACCCGCGTCAAGCAACACGCCTTCCGATCTCTCCACGGCCAAGTGGATCGTGATTCGCGATCGGCGTCAGGCCGACGCCAGCTCCGCACGCAGGAACGGCGCGGTACGGCTGCCCCTGGCACGCGCCACCTTGTCCGGGCTGCCTTGGGCGACGACTCGTCCGCCTTCGTGCCCCGCCCCTGGCCCCATGTCGATGATCCAGTCGCTGCCGGCAGCCACGCGCATGTCGTGCTCGACCACCACCACGCTGTTGCCCGCATCCACCAGGCCGTGCAATTGCCGCAGCAGGGTGTCCACGTCGGAGGGGTGCAGGCCGGTCGTGGGCTCGTCCAGCACGTAGACGGTGTCGCGGCGCTGCGCGCGTTGCAGTTCGGTGGCCAGCTTGATGCGCTGCGCCTCGCCGCCCGACAGTTCGGTCGCGGGCTGGCCCAGGCGCAGGTAGCCCAGGCCGACCTCGATCAACACCTGCAGCGGGCGCAGCACGGCGGCATCCCCAGCAAAGAAGTCCGCCGCCTGTGTCACCGTCATCTTCAACACCTGGGCGATGTTGTGCCCGCGCAGTTCGATCTCCAGCGTCTTCGCGTTGTAGCGCGCACCGTGGCAGGTCGGGCACGGTGCATAGACGCTGGGCATGAACAGCAGTTCCACGCTCACGGAGCCCTCGCCCTCGCAGGTATCGCAGCGCCCCTTGGCGACGTTGAACGAGAAGCGGCCGGCATCGAAGCGTCGCTTCTTCGCCGCAGGCGTCTCGGCGAAACGCTTGCGCACATGGTCGAACAGGCCGGTGTAGGTCGCCAGGTTGGAACGTGGCGTGCGCCCGATCGGCTTCTGGTCGACCCGCACCAGCCGCCGCACATGTTCCAGGCCCGCGACGATATGCCCGCCCGTCGGCACCTCGGCACCGCGCTCCAGTGGATCGACGTCCTCGTCGCCCTCGTCACGCGCATGCCCCAGGTGATCGGACAGCAGTTCCACCAGTGCCTGGCTGATCAGCGACGACTTGCCCGACCCGCTGACGCCGGTCACGGTGGTGAACACGCCCAGTGGAATGTCCACATCCAGGTCTTCGACGTTGTTGCGGGTGATGCCGCGCAACTGCAACAACGCCGTCGGCGTGCGCGCGCGACTGCGCATGCTGGCCTGGCTGCCGGACAGGTAGCGGCGCGTCACCGACGCCGCGACCCGGTCCAGGCCCGCCGGCACGCCGCTGTACAGCACCTGCCCGCCCTGCTCTCCCGCCGCCGGACCGACATCGACGATCCAGTCGGCATGACGGATGACGTCGATCTCGTGTTCGACGACGAAGATCGAATTGCCCGCCGCCTTCAGCTGGTCCAGCGCCCGCAGCAACGCCTGCGCATCGGCCGGATGCAGGCCAGCCGAGGGCTCGTCCATCACGTAGACCACGCCGAACAGCTGCGAGCGGATCTGCGTGGCCAGGCGCAGGCGCTGCAGTTCACCCGGCGACAACGTCGGCGTGCTGCGTTCCAGCGTCAGGTAGCCCAGGCCGAGATCCTGCAGAATGGCGATACGCGCCAGCAGGTCTTCGGCGATGCGCTGCGCGGCAATGGCCTGCTCGGGGTGACCGTCGCCGCGATGCGCATGACCCTTGGCGGCGGGCGCCAGCAAGCCCGCGACTTCCGCCAGCGGGCGCTGCGACAACTCGCCGATATCCAGCCCCGCGAACGTCACCGACAGGGCTTCGCGGCGCAAGCGCTTGCCGTCGCAGGTGGGGCACGGCGTGCTGAGCAGGTACTGCGCCGCGCGCTTCTTCTGCAGCGGGCTCTGCGTGGTCGCGAAGGTATGCAGCACATGGCGCCGCGCACTGGTGAAGGTGCCCATGTAGCTCGGCTCGGTCTTGCGCTTCAGCGCGCTCCTGACCTCGGCCAGGTCGAAGCCTGCATACACCGGCACCACCGGCTGCTCGTCGGTGAACAGGATCCAGTCGCGCGTCTTCTTCGGCAGCTTCGACCACGGCACATCGACGTCGATACCCAGCGTGGTCAGGATGTCGCGCTGGTTCTGCCCGTGCCAGGCGCCCGGCCAGGCCGCCACCGCGCGCTCACGGATGGTCAGCGAGCGGTCCGGTACCATCGAGGCCTCGGTGGCGTCGTAGATGCGGCCCAGGCCATGACAGGTCGGACAGGCCCCGGCCGGTGTGTTCGGCGAGAAGCCATCGGCATGGATGATGCCCTGGCCCTTGGGGTAGTCGCCGGCACGCGAATACAGCATGCGCAGCGAGTTGGAGATCGTGGTTACGCTGCCGACCGACGAGCGCGTGGTCGGCGCACCGCGCTGCTGCTGCAGTGCCACGGCCGGTGGCAGGCCTTCGATCGCATCCACTTCCGGCACGCCGGCCTGGTCGATCAACCGCCGCGCATAGGGCGAAATCGAATCCAGATAGCGCCGTTGCGCCTCGGCGAACAGCGTCCCGAAGGCCAGCGACGATTTGCCCGAACCGGACACGCCGGTGAACACCACCAGCGCATCGCGCGGAATGTCGACGTCGACATCCTTCAGATTGTGCTCACGCGCGCCACGGACGCGGACGAAACCCGAGGCGGGCGTTTTTTCGGACAAGACCATGCAAGGTGGCTCGGGAACGGAAGCCGCCATTATCGGTGCAGCGGGCGCGTGCGCGGAATGATGGCGCGTTCAGGCTTGAGACAGCGCTCCGCCCTGGCAGCCGCACGCGTGCAGTGTCCGGCCACGCGCGACGCTAGGCTTGCCAGTCAGAACAGCTGGCCAATCCATGGACGGATGAATAGGGATCATCTGCAAGCCATCCTCTCCAGTCTCACATCCTGAGACTGCGCCTGCGTAGTTTCGGCGGGTGAAAATCCTCGACAAGCTCGCCGTCCTCGCCGACGCCGCCAAGTACGATGCCTCCTGTGCGTCCAGCGGTGCCGACAAACGCACGTCCGCCGCGACCGGTGGCATCGGCAGCACCGAGGGCATGGGGATCTGCCATTCGTACACGCCGGATGGGCGTTGCGTCTCGCTGCTGAAGATCCTGCTGACCAACTTCTGCATCTTCGATTGCGTCTACTGTGTCAATCGCGTGTCCAGCAACGTGCGGCGCGCGCGTTTCACGCCGCAGGAGGTCGTGCAGCTGACGCTCGACTTCTACAAGCGCAACTACATCGAAGGGCTGTTCCTGTCCAGCGGCATCATCCGCGACAGCGACTACACGATGGAACAACTGGTCGAGGTCGCGCGCTCGTTGCGCGAGGACCACAATTTCTCCGGTTACATCCACCTGAAGACGATTCCGGACGCGACACCCGAGCTGATGGCCGCGGCAGGTCGCTACGCGGACCGCCTGAGCATCAATGTCGAGCTTCCGACCGAGGGTGGCCTGCACGAACTGGCACCGGAAAAGAGCCAGCCACGCATCCGCGCCGCGATGGGCGACCTGCGCTGGCGGATCGAGGAGGGCAAGGAGGCACGCAAGGCCGCGCGCGGCATGCGGGCCAAGCCGCCGCGGTTCGCGCCCGCCGGGCAGAGCACGCAGATGATCATCGGTGCCGACGATGCCGACGACCGCGCCGTGCTGACCACGACCGAGAACCTGTACGGCAATTACCGGTTGCGCCGCGTCTACTACTCGGCCTTCAGTCCGATCCCGGATGCATCATCACGACTGCCGCTGCTGGCACCACCGCTGCAGCGCGAGAACCGGCTCTACCAGGCCGACTGGCTGCTGCGCTTCTATGGCTTTGCCGTCGACGAGATCGTCCCCGCGGGCACGGGCGGCATGCTCGACCTCGATGTCGATCCCAAGCTCGCGTGGGCGCTGCGTAATCCGGCCCAGTTTCCCGTCGACGTCAACACCGCGCCCCGCGAAATGCTGTTGCGCGTCCCCGGCATGGGGACACGCAATGTCGCCCGCATCGTGCAGTCGCGGCGACATGGCGGGTTACGGGTGGCGGACCTGCAACGCCTGCGCTTCCCGATGAAGAAGGTGCTGCCCTTCGTCAGCCTGCTCGACCACCATCCGCGTGCGCGGCTCGACGATCCCGCGAGGCTTCGTGCGCAGCTGGCACCGCGCCCGCGCCAGGCCGGCCTGTTCGACTGAGCGGCCCGGCATGTACACGATGCAACTTGAGCCATCCTGGGACGCAGGCGCCTGGCGGACGCTGGCACGATCGGCCCTGTGCGCCGGCATTCCGCCGGACGCGATCTCCTGGAACGCGCAAGCACAGGGAGGCCTGTCCTTCGGGGATTCCGGACAGCCCCTGACGCCGCTGCGTGCGGCACCGCGCGTCCCGGCGGAATTCCTGTCCCTGGCGGAAGCCGTGCTGTGCCATCGCGACCCGCATCGGCACGGCCTGCTCTACCGGCTGCTGTGGCGCATCGGCGAGGGCGAGCGCCACCTGCTCGAACGCGCCGCCGATCCCGACGTCCATCGGGCCCGCGATCTCGAGAAGAGCGTGCGCCGCGACAGCCATAAGATGAAGGCCTTCGTGCGCTTCCGCGAGATCGCGGGCGAGCAGGATGCGTTCGTGGCCTGGTTCGAGCCTGAGCATTACATCGTCGACCGCGTGGCGCCGTTCTTCGCGCGACGTTTCACCGGCATGCGCTGGGCGATCCTGACGCCGTATCGCAGCGCGCGCTGGGATGGCGACGCCCTGGCCTTCGGCGAGGGCGGCCATCGCCACGATGCGCCCGCCGACGATGCGCAGGAAGCGCTGTGGCGCACCTATTACACCAACATCTTCAATCCCGCCCGGCTCAACCCGCGGATGATGCGCCAGGAGATGCCGCAGAAATACTGGAAACTGCTGCCGGAAGCGCAATTGTTGCCCGATCTCATCCGAGATGCCGGCGCGCGCGTGCAGGAGATGGCCGAGCGCGTGCCCGAGGCACCACGCAGGAAGATTCCCGCGATGTCCGCAGCTCCGGCGCCAGACCTGCCGGCTGTCGGCGCCCCCGGTTTGCCGGCGTTGAAGCACGCGATCGCCCGATGTCGACGCTGCCCGTTATGGCAGCCCGCCACCCAGGCGGTCGCAGGCGAAGGTCCGGAACATGCGCGCGTCATGATCGTGGGCGAGCAACCCGGCGACGAGGAAGACCTGACGGGTCGTCCATTCGTCGGGTCGGCCGGCAAGCTGTTCATGCGCGCGCTGGAGACGCTCGACATCGACCGCAGCAAGCTCTTCATCACCAATGCGGTCAAGCATTTCCGCTTCGAACAGCGCGGCAAGCGGCGCCTGCACCGGAATCCGGAGGCCCGGCACGTGGAAGCGTGCCATGCCTGGCTGGAGCAGGAGATCGCTGCGGTGCGTCCCGATGCCATCGTCTGCCTCGGGGCCACTGCCGCGCGCGCCGTGTTCGGGACCACGTTCCGCCTGACCCGGCAGCGCGGGCAATGGCACACGCTCGCGGATGGCTTGCGTGCCTTCGCGACCTATCACCCTTCCGCCGTACTGCGCCAGCGCGATGGCACCAGTGAAGCGTCCTACGCGCTGTTCGAACGGGACCTGTCGCTGTTGCAGGAATTCGCGTTCCTGCGGAGAGGGGCAGCCGAGGCGGCGGCGTCCTGAACGGTCGCGAACGGCACCCTGGTCCACGCTGACGGCATGCACGCACGGTCTGTCGCGTCAGCGCTCTTCGCGCAGCGCGCTGTCGAGGAACAGCCGACTCCAGTCGGTGGGCGGCGGACGCTCGTCCAGGTATTCGTCGAAGACGCGCAGGATCATTGCGAACGGCAGTGTCGACGGAATGCGATTGACGTTCGCATAGACCGCGATACCTTCCTCCGGCAACAGCGCAACCCCTGCACGGAAACCTTCGATGGTGCCGCTATGCCAGAGCATCTTCCTGCCCCGGTACTGGGTGACGTACCAGCCAAGCCCATAGGCGAACGCGTGCATGCCGGCCAGTGTCTGCACCTCGCCAGGGAACTGCGTGACATCGCGGAGCGGAAAGCGAAGCGGTGTCTGTGGCATGTGCATCTGCTGGAACACATCCGCCTTGATCAGGCGCTTGCCGTCGATGGCGCCATCGCCGAGCTGGAAGCGCAGCCACTGCGCCATGTCGACGGCATTGGAGTTGATGCCGCCGGACGGTACCGCGACCGCATCGGGGTAGTCCCAGGCGATGGCGACCGGCGCCTTGTCGATGTGGCCCACGTGAGGCACGGCCGCGTTGCGGTCCGCGCGCGTCACGGTGACGTCGGCATTGGTCCGGGTCATGCCCAGCGGTGACCAGATGCGATCGCGCGCGAAGTCCGGCCAGCGCTGACCGGAGACCGCCGAGACCACCAGGCCGGATGCGGTCATCATGTTGTTGCTGTAGACGAAGTCGGCGCGAAACTCCGCGCGCGGCCGCAGCCAACGTCCGCGTTCGAGCAGGTCACGGGCATCCCGCGACACGGGGCGCAACTTGTTCTCGTCGTCGATGCTGGTCCCCACGCGATGCGCCAGGAGGTCGCGGACCGTCACCTGTTGCGTGACCCAAGGGTCATAGAGCTCCAGCCACGGAAGGTAGAGCTTGACGCGGTCTTCCCAAGCGATGCTGCCATCGCTGATCAGCATCGCGACTGCCGCGGAGGCGAAGGCCTTGCTGGTCGATCCGAGCGCGAACATGGTGCGCGCGTCGACCTTCAGCGGACGGCCGATCTCGCGCACGCCATAGCCCTTGGCCAGCACAACCCGATCGCGTTTGACCACCGCCAACGTCATGCCGGGGGTCTGCCAATCCTTCAACGCCTGTTCGGCGTATACATCCAGGCGCGCTTCCGCAGCGGCATCCGCATTGACGGCCTGCGTCTGCGCGACAGCGAGCAATGGAAGCAGGCAAAGCCCCAGGCATGCGACCGCATGCCTGTGCCATGGCACAGGTCGCCCGCTACGGCCGCCCATCGATCGGGGCGCTCTCGCGCGCGGAACGCAACGCTGCATGGATCACATGCCCTGTCTGTAGAGACGCAACAGCGTACCCGGCCGGTCATGCGCGCGCATCGCGTGAACGCCCGCCTACCGCGCATGCCGTCCGGGCATGCCGTCGTCAACCGATCGCGATCAGAACTTCTTGCGGTAGGTCAGGCTGACGAACTGCCCGACCTGGTCGACGTGCGAGTAATCGCTATAGATGCCGCGATGCACCCAGCCGACATAGCGCGGCGGATCCTGGTCGAACACGTTGGTGACATTCAGCGACAGTGTCGTGCCGGACAGGAAGCCATTGCCGCCAGCGGTACCGTCGTTGAAGTCGTAGATCACGGTCAGGTCGCTGGTGATGTACGGATCGATCACCTGGTCGTTGTTGTAGTTGTTGATCAGCTTGCCGTAGTAATTGGTGCCCAGCGTGGTGGTCCATGCACCGAACTGGTTGCTGACCTGGAACTTGCCGCGGTACTTGGGGATGCCGTCATACAGCAGGTTGCCCAAGGCATCCTGGGGGCCGTCGCCGTCGATCTGGTCGTACTCGAACTTGGTGGTGAAGGTGTTGTACAGCGCGAAGTCCCACTGCCCGAAACTCTCCGTCGCCAGCTTGTAGTTGAAGTTGATGTCGACGCCGGCGACATCGCGGGTGGCAGCATTGACCGGGCGGTTGATCACGCGGATCACGCGACCAACCGGAGCGCCGGAGTACTGGTCTCCAGGCGTCGGCGTGTCGGCGCGGACGATGACGCCGGGGGAGACGCCATCGAGAATGTTCTGCACCGACGGCCAGATGAAGGCATCACGCTGCGCCAGCTGGAACGCATCGACCGAGATCGTGAACCCGTCGAACCAGCTCGGGCTGTAGACCATGCCAAGGTTGTAGTACTTGCCGGTGGTCGGCTGCAGGTCCGGATTGCCACCGCTCATGGTGTCCATGTTGTAGTACAGCGGGTCGCCATTGGTGTCGACGATCGCCGGATCGAAATACGGATCGGTATTGACGTCGCCGGTGTCCTGCAGGTCGCCCACGGCAGGCGCGAAGAAGCTCTTGCTGTAGGACGCGCGGAACATCAGCGAGCCGTCCGCGAAGGGCTCCCAGCGCAGCGTGGCACGCGGCACCGAGGCACTGCCGAAATCGCTGAACCTCTCGTGGCGGCCGGCCAGGCCCAGCTCGAGGCCACGCGCCAACGGGATGTTGGTTTCGACGAACACCGCCTTGACCTCGCGGTCACCGCCGGAGCTGAAGTCGTTGAGGAACGTCAGGGCGCCGGAGTCGGCGAAGGTGCTCAGCGACTCGTCGAGCACGGAACGATAGCCGAGCTTGCGGACTTCGAAACCTGCCGCGGCCTGCACCTGACCGGCCGCAAACTCGAACGGCGAGAAGCGGACGAGACCGGTCAACGAACGGGTGTAGTTCTCGAAGCGGCGCTCGAAATGACCACGCGCGGGATCGAGCTGGGCGGCCGTCACGGCCGCGTTGCCGAACAGGTTCAGGGCACCAGCGTCGGTACGGGCCAGCTGGCGGGCGATGCCGGCCTTGCTGAGTCCGTTGTGGCCCTGGATGTCGGTGATCTTGTAGTCGGAGTACGCGACTTCGTAATCGAAGCTGTCGAAGCTGCCGCGCGCGCCGACGGTGATCATCGTCGTCGAGATATCGGACGTCATCGTCTCGAGCGGGCGCTCGCGGCGACCATCGGCCGTGCCGTAGTCGAGCAGGTAATTGACCTGCACGTCTTCGCCGAACGGGTTCCAGTAGTTGGTCGCCGGCACCAGGTAGTTCAGGTAGGTACCGCGGTGATCGATATAATCAAGATTGACCTGCTTGTGCATCAGGTCGACGAACAGCTCAAGGCGGTCGTCGACCAGGTTGTAGCGGCCGTTGCCGTAGAAGGTCGCCGCTTCCTTGCCGTTCTGCAGGTTGTTGGGCTGGCGCTTTTCCAGCGGCAGGAAGTACGGCGCGACATAGTCGGACGCGGCGCTGCCGGTCTGGCCGTTGCCGAACGACGGGTTCAACATCACCTGGTCGCCGCTCTGCAGCGTGACCAGGCCCGGGTTGAGGCGATTGGCGCGCTGGTCGGGACCGCCCCACGGGCGCTGGTCGTCGGACCGGCCCAGCGGATGCTCCAGGCTGACGATGCTGTTGTGCTTCTCGACCTGGCCGGACATCAGGAAGCTGCCGCGATCGGTCTTGATGCCGGTCAGGAACGACGCGTGCGCGCGCATGCCATCGGCGAAATGGGTGGTGTTGCCGTAGCCGGCCTCGACTTCGAAGCCTTCGTAGTTCTGCTTCAGGATCACGTTGACGACGCCGGTGATCGCGTCGGAACCATAGATCGCCGAGGCGCCGTCCTTGACGATTTCGATGCGCTCAACCGCCGTGAACGGCACCTGGTTGAGGTCGGCGCTGGCGATGCGGCGACCGTTGAGCAGGACCAAGGTGTACTGCGAGCCCAAGCCACGCAGGTTGACGCCATTGAGGCCGCCGGCGCCGGCGCGGGTGTCGTTGTCGGCATAGCCGGCGAAGACCGGCTCGGTCCGCAGCGCCTCATAGACGGTCGTGGCGCCGATCTTCTCCAACTGCACCGAGTCGATGACCCGGACCGGCGTCGGCCCCTGCATCGCAGCGGACGTGGGCGCGAGGTGCGAGCCGGTGACGGTGACCGCGTCCAGCGTTTTTTCGACGTCCTTGCCTTCCGTGGACTGCGCATGTGCGGACAGGCTGAGCGCATAGGTCACCGCGATCGCCAGCAGGGCCGGCAAGGGGGCGCGGCGGCGTGCGCCGCCGGAACAGGGGTTCGGAATCATGTCTGGCTGATCACTCTGCTGGTGGTGTTGAGTCGAACAGGACCTGCGGGACAGCCATGGGCATCGGCCATACCGTCAAGCGGTAGAGCGGAGTCTGCGATCCACCGCCAGACAGCGGCATCGTGGAAAACACCCAAAATGCGTCTGGCTGCCGCCGGTCGCGTTTGGGTGTTTTTTCGGTAGCCGCAGAGGGCGCACAAGAGGTGTCAGGACGCAGCGGGGTACGACAGCCCGGCCACCCAGGTCGCTTCCGGTGCCATCGGGCTTCCCCTCAGGTCATGCATGCGGTCCACGCCTCGCACCTGCCGACGCTCCGGCAGCGCGTTCGCGACGTCACGGACGGTAAGTCCATATCGTGCAGACGCGCGAACGGCGACAACGCAGGCGGGCAACGCATGCTGGCGCTGCATCACGCAGCGCGATGAGGCCTCCGCTCAGATCAGCGGCCGGCCTGTGGGCAGCTGGCGAATGGTGGCGTCTGCGCGCGCAGCCGCGCCGACCCACAGGCCTGCCGATCGTGGCAGGCCCCTGACAGGGCTCGGCCCCGCTTCAGCCCGGCAGCGGCGTCAATAACCGGAATCGGCTGTAGAGGGGATAGAGCTCCCCACCGGCAACGGCGTCGGGACTGCCGAGTGCATCCTGGTCGGTGACCCAGGGGACACGCTGGCGTGGCCCGGGCAGATAGCCATGCCAGGTCCCGTAGGGCGTTTCGTACTCGTTCCGCGAGCCGCTCATGGTGAAGTCGACGGGGACGCGCAGCGACCAGTATGGAGCATCTACCAGATCGCCAGTCGTCGGCGGATGGAAGACCCACCTTCGTGCGGCGTCAAGCGCCGCTTCGCCAAGGCTACGACGGACCCGCTCCATGTCGCGCGCCGAACCGACGACGGTCAGGTTGATCTGCTCGGCGACGGCATTCATGACCTTGCCGTCGCGTCCGATCTGGATCACCAGATAGATCGCGCCCTGAGCGCCGGCGCGTAACATATCAGCCGGATACCTCGGTGGCTGCATAGCATCCGATCTGGGCTGGTCGGTGGACGTCTTGTCGATTTCGCCGAACTGCGCACTGGCAATGCTGAGCTCGGTGTTGCCCTCGCCTCTGGGACGGGCAACGATCCGCAGATTCATCCTGGCCCTTGCCAGCACCGGGACACCATCGAGCAGGACGGGCTCGAAGCGCAGTTGCGCGACAGCCTTGTCCACCAGCCCCACGACGCTCGGCGGCAGCATGGCGACCCGATCGAGCGCATGTGCCGAGACGCTGCCGTCACGTTCGATGTCCACCGTGCCGGCCACCAGCATGCTGGCTTCGACCTGCTTGCGCATCTCGCGCGAGGTCTGCGCCTGCACGGGCAGAACAAGCAGGCACAACGACGCCCACAACCAGACCATTGCGACATTCGCTTTCATGCGCAACTCCTTTCCCTGAATGCGGGACGATAGGCGTCCAACGTGCGCTTCGCAAGCCGTCGGCCGCGAAGCACACGAGACCCGGTTCCCTACCCGCCCAGCGGCGTCAACAACTTGAACCGGCTGTGGGCCGGATAGAGGCTGCCGCTTGCGACCGCGTCGGCATCGCCCTGCTGATCTTCTTCGGTGATCCATGGCGCGCGCTGGCGCGGACCCGGGACGTAGCCCTGCCACGTCCCATAGGGCGTTGCGGTGGCCGGCTTGAGCGCATCACCGAGTGTGAAATCCACGGGCACGCGCGCCGACCAGTAGGGCGCATCGACAAACGGACCCGTCGTCGGCGGCTGGAACGTCCAGTCGCGCACGGTGTCCAGCACGACGTTGCTGAAGAGACGACGGAAACGCGCCATCTCCCGCTCCGACCCGATCACGCGCAGGTTGACCTGCTCCACCACCGCATCCATGACCGTGCCATCCCGGCCGATCTTCAACATGACGTAGACCGTTCCCTGGCCGCCCTCCTGCGCCGCATTCAAAGGGAAGCGCGGCGGCTTCATGGTGCCCAGCGTGCGTACGACCTCGGTGGATTCCAGGTCGACTTCGCCGAAATGCGCGCCGCCGATGGCGATCACACCGGTCCCGTCGGCAGCGGGCCTGGCCACGATCCGCAGGCTCATCCGCGCGCGTGCAGGCACCGCCTTGCCATCGACCAGCACAGGCTCGAAACGCAGTTGCGGAACCGCGCGCTGCACCAGGTTGCGTACCTGCACCGGCAGCTTGTCGGCATCGTCGAGCACATGCGCCGAGACGCTGCCGTCAGGTTCGATGTCCACCGAGCCCGCGACCAGCATGCTGGCCTCGGCCTGCTTGCGCACCTCACGCGCGCTCTGCGCGAATGAGGTCTGAGCCAGCAGCAGGCACAGTACGGCGAGCATCCAGCCGATCACTGTGTTCGACTTCATCTTCGCCATCTCCGTCCCCTTCCCTGGATGACACGCCAGCGTAGACGATAGGCCTGGACGCAGGCCGCCGCAAGCTATCCAGCCGCGCTAGCCGCGATCGCGCAGGAACCTCGCCATCGAGACGCCCGGCTGGGCCTGCACCGGCATGAACTCGGCCGCCACATCGATGAACCCGCGCATCACCGCGATGTCGCGCGGCGTGCGGTTGAGGTTGTCGCGCAACTCGGGATCGGCGCCGGCCCGCAGCAGGCGCTGGGCCGTGCGCAGCAGGCCATGCAGGGCGGTCAGGTGCAGCGGGCCGAAGCCGCGCGGATCCTGGGCGTCGAGGGCGACGCGTTCGTCGAGCAGTTGCTCCAGCACGCCGCCAATCACCTCCTCGTCGCAGGCGGTGCCCGGCTCGGCGCGTGCGCCGATCAGCAGCAACAGCGGGGTGACGCCACCGGCTGCCACCGCATCGACATCGGCGCCGGCCAGCAACAGGGTGTCGAACAGGGCCAGCAGGCGCGGACGGTCGCGCGCGGTAAAGCCGTGCAACGCCGCGCAATGCAGCGGGGTCAGGCCCTGCGAGTCGGTGGCATGGACGTTCGCACCGGCCGTCAACAGGCGCGCGCACAGATCGGGCAGGCCGAGCGCGGCGGCCAGCATCAGCACCGTGACGTCGTTCGGCAGCCGCTGTTCGAGGCCGGCGCCGGCCTGCAGCAGGCGCTCGACGATATCGCCCTGGCGCATGCTGACGGCCGCCGACAGCGGCGTCGCCCCGCTATGCGCGGCGTGCTGCGGATCGGCGCCGCGGTCGAGCAGCAGGTCGACTACTGCGCGATGACCGCCGCCCGCGGCACGCAGCAGGGCAGTGCAGCCCTGGTTGTCGATGGTGTCGACGGCAAGTCCGAGATCGAGCAGCCTGCGGACCGCGCCGACATCGCCGGCGGTGGCTGCCAGCGGCACGTCGCTGCTGTTCAGGGGGCGCCCGGGCAATGCCCAACCGCGCCAGTCCAGCCAGTCGGCAAGATCGCGACGACCGCTGGCCAGCGCCACGCCCAGCGGAGTCTGTCCGTCCTGCGCGCGCAGGTCGACCGACGCGCCATGCAGCAACAGGGTCTTCAGCGCCGCTTCGCGACCGAGCGCGGCACACAGGTGCAGCGCGCTCATGCCGTGGGCATCGCGGGCATCGAGATCGCAGCCGTTGCCGATCAGTTGCTCCAGCACGCGGTTCCAGCCCAGGCGCACCACCAGCGGCAATGCCGGGTCGCCCTCGGGCGAGGCCGCAAACGGGTCGGCGCCACGTGCCAGCAGTTCCAGCGCGCAATGCTCCAGCGCACGCCCGGCCTGGTCGCTGCGGACACAGGCCGCGAGGAAGCGCGCCAGGCCGCCGCGGCCACCCGGCGATACGCCATGCCGCAACAGCGACTGGATCGCCGGCAGGCTGGCAGGCACCAGGGACAGAAGCGCGAACAGCGGCGTGTCGCCGGCGTCGTTGCGGACCTCGGTATTGGCGCCACGCGCCATCAGCCAGTCGATATGTTCGGGCGACGCCACGATCTCGGCGTCGAACAGCAGGCCGCCAAGCTCATCGGCATCGAGCAGCTGCGACAACGCGTCGAGATTGCCGTCGCGCCCGCTGCGCAGGCCATCACGCAGCAAGGCCAGCGGCGTCTGGTCGGCGGCGACCGGCGCGCCTTCCTCGTCGACGACCCGCGCCGGCAAGGGATAGGACGGATCCAGCAACGACACCAGCGACCAGCGTCCGGCGCTGGCGGCGTGTTCGATCGCATGGCGACCGGCGTGATCGGCCTGGTCGGGGGGGACGCCGAGTTCGCGCAGGCGCTGCACCAGCGGTGGCGATGGCACCTCGGCCAGGCAGACCAGGGTCAGCGCGTTGCGGCCATCGTTGTCGACGACCCGCGCGTCCGAATGCGCGGCCAGCAAGGTCTCGACTGCGGCCAGGTGGGCGCCACGCGCGCCATCGAGCAGCGGTGTGCGCCCGGCAAGATCGCGCGCATGCACGTCGGCGCCTGCGGCCAGCAGGATCGCGATGATGTCGGCGTGTCCGCGCAGCGCCGCCTCATGCAGGGCGCTGCGGCCCTGGGCGTCGCGCGCGTCGACCCGGGCCTTGTGCTTGAGCAGCAACTGCACGCCGGCGGGATCGTCTTCGTCGGTACCGGCGGCCGACAGCAGCGCCGGCGAGCCCGATGCGATCTCGGCCTTGGCGCCGCGTTCGAGCAGGAAACGCGCCAGTCGCCAGTTGCCGGACGCGCAGGCAACGCCCAGCGGCGTGACGCCATCGTGGTTGCGGGCATCGAGTTCGGCGGCGGCATCGCGCAGCAGTGCGGCGACGCCTGGGTCGGAACTGCGGGCGGCATGATGCAATGGGGTATTGCCATCGCGGTCGACCGCGCGCGGGTCGGCGCCATTGGCCAGCAGCGTCATCACCGCCTCGGGCCGGCCGTGCCAGCTGTCGCGGGTGGCCGCCAGCAACGGGGTCATGCCCGCCTGCGCGGCATTGAGATCGATGCCGCGTCCGATCAGCACGCGCAGCAGGCGCAGGTCCGGCAGCACCGCCGCCAGTACCGGCAGGCTGCGCTGGTCGCGTTCGCCTTCGGCCGGCAGGGCCTGCAGGTCGGCGCCGGCTTCGATCAGGTCCAGGGCGCGATCGACACGACCACTGCGTGCGGCGGCATACAGGGCAACGCCGAGATCGCCGTCCAAGCCTTCTTCGAACGGTGCGGCGGCATCGGCCGCCTGCATCTCGACGACCTGCAACGGCAGCCGCTCGGCCTCGCGCAGCCGTTGCAGCACGCCGTGCGACAGCAACCAGAACAGGGCCGATACGCCGGCGAACACGCCACGGGTGTGGTCGGGCAGCAGGCCAGGCCAGGCCAGCAACAGCACGCAGGCCAGCGCGACGGCGACCGATACGCCCGCTGCCGCGCCGCGCCAGCTGCCGGCATCGCGGTCGGCCAGGGCACGCCAGTGCGCGCCGATGCTGCCGCCTTCACGTTCGAGTCCATGCCATAGCGGCCAGGTCCGCCAGAGGCCGATCAGGCAGACACCGGCGGCGGCACTCAGTGCCAGCGCGGCGCCCAGTCCGCCGGTCTGGCGCAAGGCGGACAGCGGCCAGGCCACCAGCAAGGCGACCAGTAGCAGTGCGCCGCCCCAGGCCAGCAGCAGTGCGACGATGTCGGTTCGCAGCGCCGGCCAGGCCGGCGGCCGAATACCGCGACGCCAACGCGCGGCCAGCGCGAACGCGGGCTGCGCCAGCCAGCCGGCGATCAGTGCGGGGACGACTCCGATGGCGGAGATCGCGGCCAGCACGAGGCCCAGCGCCAGTGCGAGCAACGCAGGCCGGCGGGAAACCGTGGGCTCAGGCATCGGTGCCCCAGTCCTCTGTCATCGGATCCAGGTGCGCGGTCGGCGGGAACTGCAGGTGGAAGCCGCGCGCCTGGAGGTTGGCGCGGACCTCGTCGGTATTGCCGCGTGCCAGCTTGCGGTCAGGCGTCAGCGCGACGTCCAGCACGAACACGAAGGTGCCCAATTGCTCACGCAGCGTGTCCGACAGCGGGGAGAAGTCGTCGCGACGCGCCAGATACAGATAGGTATCGGCTTTGCGCTGGCTTTTGTAGACGTAGGCGTGCATGGACCGCTGGGCTTCGGAATGCATCGAATTGTGCGGTATATCGGCCCAAGGGGGAACGCCGCAGATGAACTGTCCGTCATTCAGGGCTGATTCGCCGCCGCGGGCCATTCATGGCCCGCTCTCCGCAATCCCCGGCCGAGGCGACGCACTGGTGTCGGAGGGCCTGAAGTCTTCGACGGCTCTGACATGCATCAAAACCCGCCGACGCCGCACTCCTGCCGCGTGCGGCAGTGGCGGGTCGGGTGGAGGCTGCGCCGAGCACGCCATGGATGACGTGCGCCCGAGTCAGGGCACGATGCCCTGACCGAGGGAAGAGCAACTGCAGCCCGACCCGTCGCTGCAAGTCCAAGGTCAGCGAATCTGCTTCTCTGCTTTTGAGCTCTGCTCTTCCCTGAGTTGAGGGCAACGGCTTGGGTTCGTCGGCCTCGGAAGCTGCATCGCCACGTCCAGGGCTTGCTGCCCGGCTCGGTCAGCCATCCTTGGCTGACTCGCCGCCGCGGGCCATCCATGGCCCGCTCTCCGCAATCCCCGGCCGAGGCGACGCACTGGCGTCGGAGGGGCCGAGGTCTTCGATGGGATGCATGCGTCGATACCCTGCCGACACCGCAATCCTGACGCTCGCGGCAGTGGCGGGTCGGGCGCAGGTTGCGCCAAGCACGCCATGGATGGCGTGCGCCCGAGTCAGGGCAGGATGCCCTGACCGAGGGAAGAGCAA
>NZ_JBUBPF010000011.1:0-150393 GCF_054902115.1 Luteimonas sp. RIT-PG2_3
TGACCGGCAAACGGTCATGTCGGCATGCCTGCGCGACGGCGCCAGTACCGAAAGTGAGGCCGATGGTGCCGTTTCCGCATGCTCATGCAGTCGTCGCACGGCCGCTTGATGTCGGTTGTCACCGGATTGTCATGCAGATGCGGTAGTCCCGCGCCGGCCCGCGCCCTACGCTGCGCGACCCTCTTCCTTCCTCCGGACCGCCTCCGATGCTGCGCGTGATGCTGGTGTGCTGTGCCTGCCTGCTGCTGGCCGGCTTTTCGTGGCCCGGTCCGACCGCCTCGCTGAGCGGGCGGCTGGTCGCGCCCGGTGGCGCCTCGCCGTTGCTGCAGGCCGGGCGCGTCGCGCAGGCCTTGACCCAGCTGCCACATCGCGACGGCCAGGTCGTCACCCGCGCCGGCGTGCCGATGTTCTGGCGCGTCATCGATCCCGGCGACTACCGGCTCGACTATCACTACCAGCCCGATGGCACGCCACGCGGCCGCATGGACTTCACGCTCGACTTCGCCGCGCCCGGCGCCCCGGTCAATGCGCCGCGCGGCACCGTGCTGCTGTTGCACGGCTGGATGATGGACGGCAGCTCGCTGCTGCCCTGGGCGCTGCAACTGGCGCAGGCGGGCTATCGCACGGTCAGCATCGACCTGCGCAACCACGGCCGTTCCGGCGCGGCCCCGGCAGGCTATGGCACGCGCGAGTCCGAGGACATCGTCGAGGTCGTGGCGGCACTGCGTGCCCGCGGCGAGATCAGCGGGCCGCTGCATGTCATGGGCGTGTCCTACGGTGCGGCGACCGCGATCTTCAGCGCGCGCGCACTCGGTGACGAGGTCCAGGGCGTGATCGCGATGGAGTCGTTCGAGAATGCCGGGCATGCGATCCGCGACATGGTCCCGCACATGCTCGACAGCGCGCCGGAGACCCTGGTGCAGCAGTTCAGCCTGCGGCTGATGCGCTGGCGCTTCGATGCGCAGGCGCTGGAAACCGCGATCTCCAGCGCCAGCGATACGCTGGCCCTGCCGCTGGACGGCGTCGACGTCGGCGGTGCGCTGGCCCAGGTCCCGGCCTGCGTGCTGCTGATCCACGGCGACCAGGACCGCCACGTGCCGGTCGCACATGGCCGCGCGCTGGCCGCCGCCGCGCCGCGCGCGCATTACCTGGAAGTCCACGGCGAGGACCACATCAGCCTGCCGATGCGACTGGACCTGCTGGGCCCGACGGTCATCGACTGGCTCGACAGCACCGGGCATGGCAGGGTCGGCCATGGCGGCGGCAACCCGGCCGGCGCCATCACGGCGGGCATGCCGCCCACCTACTGCGCCAATCCGCTGGCGATCGCCTGAGCGGCTGGCGCCAGTGTTCCTGCTCGCCGCTGATCAGGTGCCCCGCCCCGCGTCTGGCAATCCCGTAGCGACGCGACTACATTGAAGATCCCCAGCCGCCGCCAGGGAGAGACGATGAAACTGCACGTCAACGGATCCGAGCGCGACATCGACGCGCCACCGGACATGCCGCTGCTCTGGGTCCTGCGCGACCTGATGGGGCTGACCGGCACCAAGTTCGGATGTGGCATCGCCCAGTGCGGCGCCTGCACCGTCCACGTCGATGGCGAGCCGCGCCGCGCCTGCGTGACCCCGGTCTCGGCGGTCGAAGGCAGCAAGATCACCACCATCGAAGGCCTGTCGGCCAACGGCGACCACCCGGTACAGCAGGCCTGGGCCGAACTCGACGTGGTGCAGTGCGGCTATTGCCAGTCCGGGCAGATCATGTCGGCGGTCGCGCTGCTCGCGCAGGTGCCGTCGCCGACCGATGTCGATATCGATCACGCGCTCGCCGGCAACATCTGCCGCTGCGGAACCTACCAGCGCGTGCGTGCCGCCGTGCATCGCGCCGCCGAGCTCGGCAAGGCCTGACCGCCCGCGTCCCGGCGCAGGCCGGGGCACCCTCGCCATTCGACGGAGCCCACCCCGTGACCAGCGCAAGCAAGGTTTCCCGCCGCGACTTCCTCCGCACCAGCGCCCTGGCCGGCGGCGGACTGGTGATCGCGTTCGCCATCCCGGGCATGAAGCGCCTGGCCCACGCGCAAGCGACGCAGGGCGCCGCCGCCGCGGCCTTCGTCCCCAACGCCTTCCTGCGCATCGCCAGCGACGACAGCATCACCGTGCTGCTGGCGCATGCCGAAATGGGCCAGGGCATCTGGACCACGTTGCCGATGCTGATCGCCGAGGAGCTCGATGCCGACTGGTCGCGCATCCGCGTCGAACACGGGCCGGCCGACAAGGCCTACACCAGCCCGGTGTTCGGCATGCAGGGCACCGGCGGCTCGACGACCACCTGGTCGGAGTTCGACCGCTACCGGCAGGCTGGCGCCGTCGCCCGCGCGATGCTGGTGCAGGCGGCCGCGGCCGAGTTCGGCGTGCCCGTCGCCGACATCCGCACCGAACGCGGCGAAGCCATCGCCGGCACGCAGCGCCTGCGTTACGGCGCGCTGGCCGATGCCGCCGGCAAGCTGACGCCGCCCGATCCCGCCACGTTGACGCTGCGCGATCCGCGCGACTGGAAACTGATCGGCAAGAGCACGCAGCGCCTCGACACCCCGGAGAAAATCAGCGGCCGCGCGAAGTTCGGCATGGACGTGCAGTTCGAAGGCCTGATGACCGCGCTGGTCGCGCGCGCGCCGGTGTTCGGCGGCAAGGTCGCCAGTTTCGATCCCGCGGCCGCGCTGAAGATCGCGGGCGTGCGCAAGGTGGTGCAGGTGCCGACGGGCGTGGCCGTGGTCGCCGACCATTACTGGGCCGCCAAGCTCGGCCGCGACGCCCTGGTCGTCGACTGGGCACCGGGCGAACACGCAACGCTCGACAGCGCGACGATGCGCGCCGAATTCGCGCGCCTGGCCGCGACGCCGGGCGCAGCAGCGGTGCAGGCGGGCGACGTGGATGGCGCGATGGCCAAGGCCGTGCGCACGGTCGAGGCCGAATACGCCGTGCCCTACCTGGCGCATGCGGCGATGGAACCTTTGAACTGCACGGTCAGGATCAGCGACGAAGGCTGCGAGATCTGGTGCGGCACGCAGTTCCCGACCCTCGACCAGAACAACGCCGCACGCATCACCGGCCTGCCACCCGAACGCGTCAGCATCCACACGCCATTCCTCGGTGGTGCGTTCGGACGCCGCGCGACGCCGCAGTCGGATGTCGTCAGTGAAGCGGTGGAAGTCGCCAAGGCCGCGGGCCTGCCGGTCAAGACGGTCTGGACGCGTGAGGACGATACCCGCGGCGGCTATTACCGGTCGGCCTTCGTGCAGAAGGCGACGGTCGGGCTCGACGGCAGCGGACTTCCGGTGGCGTGGCGGCAGGTGCTGGTCGGGCAGTCGATCATGGCCGGCACCTTCATGGAAGCGATGATGGTCAAGGGCGGCATCGATACGACCTCGGTCGAGGGCGTCTCCGATTCGCCGTATGTGCTGGGCACGCCTGCGCACCGCGTGGGCCTGCATTCGCCGCAGACCGGGATCCCGGTGCTGTGGTGGCGCTCGGTCGGGCACAGTTACAACGGCTTCGTGATGGAAAGCCTGGTCGACGAGCTCGCGCATGCCGCCGGCCAGGATCCGCTGGCCTACCGGCGCCTGCTGCTGAAGGAACACCCTCGCCATCTGGCCGCGCTGAACCTGGCGGCAGAGAAGTTCGGCTGGGGCACGCCGGCCGCCCAGGGGCGCGGACACGGCATCGCCGTGCATGAGTCATTCGGCAGTTTCGTGGCGCAGGTCGCCGAGGTCTCGGTCGAGGCCGGTGCGATCCGCGTGCATCGCGTGGTCTGCGCGATCGACTGTGGCCCGGCGGTCAATCCGGGCGCGATCGCGGCGCAGATGGAATCGGGCATCGCGTTCGGACTGGCGGCCGCGCTGTATTCCAGGCTGACGCTGAAGGAGGGCCGCGTGCAGGAATCGAACTACCACGACTACCGCGTGCTGCGCCTGCCGGAGATGCCGCGCGTCGAAGTCCATATCGTGCCCAGCACCGGAAAAATGGGCGGCGTCGGCGAACCCGGCACGCCGCCGATCGCGCCAGCGGTGGCCAACGCGGTGTTCGCACTGACCGGACAGCGCCTGCGCGAACTGCCGCTGCAACTCACCGGGACGACGGCGGTGTCGTCATGAGCCGGCAGACAGCGCCCGGCAACAGGAAGCACCCCGAGAAGCACACGATGACCAGCCGGCAGATGGGGACGCAGACGCGCATGAACACCACACGCAAGGCCGCTTCGATCCTCACGCTCGCCACCTGCGGTCTGCTGGCCGCCTGCGGGTCGCGCATTTCGCCGGAACAGCAGGCGCAGGCGCTGACCGCATTCGCCACCGTCGAGCAGGTGCTGCAGCATCCACGCTGCAGCAATTGCCATATTCCCGGCGACAGCCCGCTGCAGTTCGACGCACAGACGCCGCACGCGATGCTGGTCGTGCGCGGAAAGGACGGCAAGGGCGCGCCCGGACAACCCTGCAGCGCCTGCCATGGCGAAGCCAACGCACCGGCCAGCTACGGACCGCATGCCCCACCGGGCGCACCGCATTGGCAGTTGCCGCCGGCCGACCAGAAGATGGCCTGGATCGGTGTGTCGCCGAAGGAGCTGTGCGAGATCCTCCAGGACCGCAAGCGCAACGGCGATCGCGACCTCGACGCCATGCTCAAGCATGTCCGCGAGGATGCCCTGGTCCTGTGGGGCTGGGAGCCGGGCGGCAATCGCACACCGGTGCCGGTCCCGCATGCGCAGTTCGTCGCCGCGTTCGCGCAATGGGCCGATGCCGGCGCGCCCTGCCCGCAATCCTGACCAGCATCGCCGACGGGCTATCCTGATCGGCATCGCCGATGGCGACCGACTGATCCTCGCATCGCGACGCGCCGCATGGCCGTCGCGCATCCGGTAGCGCTGGCCTTGAGCCTGCCGTTCAAGCCTGCTGCGCGACGATCCGCCGGCGCGATGCCAGGATGCCGTCGGCGGCGAATACCGCCAGCCCGGCCCAGATGAAGCCGAAGCCGATCGCGCGATCGGGACCGAAGGCCTCGCCGAAGAAAAACACGCCCAGCAGCAGCTGGATCGTCGGCGACATGTACTGCAGCACGCCGACGACGGTCAGCGACACGCGGCGCACCGCGTACGAGAAGCCGATCAGCGGGATCGCGGTCAACGCGCCGCCCAGCACCAGCATCGCATCGTTCCAGCCGCCCCAGCGCAGCGAGAAGAATCCGCCGCCACCATGGGTTTCGGTCCAGATCAGGAAGCCCAGCGCAGGCAGGAACACGATCAGGTTCTCGACGCCGAGACCGGTCACCGGATCCACGGCGGCAAACTTGCGGATCAGTCCGTAGAACGCGAACGACAGCGCCAGCGACAATGCGATCCACGGGAACGAGCCGTAGCTCAGCGTCAGCCACAGCACGCCGACCGCGGCCATGACCACGGCGACCCATTGCGGACGCGACAGCCGCTCGCGCAGGAACAGCACGCCGATGACGACGTTGAGCAGCGGATTGATGAAGTAGCCTAGGCTGGCCTCGACGACGTGGCCGGTACTGACCGACCAGACGTACAGGCTCCAGTTGAACGCGATCAGGGTGCCGGAGATCGCCAGCATGCCGGCCAGGCGCGGCTGCGACAGCACGGCGCGCAACCAGCCCCGCCCCTTGCTGATCGTGAGCCAGGCGCTAACCAGCAGGGCGCACCAGACGGCGCGATGCAGCACGATCTGCAACGGCGGCACGTCGCCCAGCGCGTGCCAGTACATCGGCATCACGCCCCAGACGATGAAGGTCGCAATGGCGATCCACAGCCCTGCCCTGACTTCGGCCGGTGTTGCCTGCGGTTGCTGGCTCCTGCCGCCGCTCATGGCGTGGTCTCCCCGTCGGCGACGGGGGCCGGCAGCGGTGCCTTCTTGGCCTTTGCCAGCGTGATCGCGACGACACCGAGCAGCACCACCGCCATCGCGCCGAAATCGTGCGCACTGAAGCGTTCGGCAGCCAGCCAGACGCCGAGCACGACTGCGATCACTGGATTGACGTAGGCATAGCTGCTGGCCAGCGTGGGCCGGACGTTGTGCAGCAGCCAGATGTAGGCGGTGAAGCCGATGATCGATCCAAAACTGGCCAGGTAACCCACCGACAGCGTCGCGCGCATCGTGGGCATGTCGTCGATGCGTTCGCCGAAGACAAGACCGGCCACCAGCATGAAGACGCCACCGCACAGCATCTGCGTGGCCGCGGTCATGAACGGTGACGGCAGGTCGCGCCCGCGGCTCCAGATCGAGCCGAACGACCACGCCAGCGGCGCGATCAGCAAGGCCACCAGGCCAACCGGTGTCGCGGTCAGGCTGCTGCCGGCGTTGAGCCACAGCACACCAATGAAGCCGATGCCGAGGCCGATCCATTCGAGCCGGCGCGGATGTTCGCCGCGCATCGCGGAGAACAGCCCCATCCACAGCGGCGCCGACGCGACCGCGACTGCGGCCAGGCCGGACGACACGGTCTGTTCGGCGATGCAGACCATGCCGTTGCCGAAGCCAAGCAGCAGCAGGCCCATGAACGCGACGTTGCGCCACTGCACCGGGGTCGGCGCGGCGATCTTGCGCCAGCGCAGTAAGGCATACATCAGGCCACCGGCAATGAGGAACCGTCCGCCCGCCATCAGCAGCGGCGGGTAGCCACCTTCGAGGGCGAATCGGATCGCGAGATAGGTCGAGCCCCAGATGACATACACCGCAGCCAGCGCGGAGGCGATGGCCAGCGGAGATGCGGAATGCGGAGCGTGCGACGCGTTGGCAGCGCGCATCGTGGGAAACCAGTCAGGGAAATAACGCAGGGCTACAGCGCAGGAAGCGCGACGGCCTGGAACAGCGACGCGGCGCGTGCAGGCATTCTACTCCTGCACCCGACACGCAGGCCACGGTCGCACCGGAACAAAGTGATGCCGATACGTGTGGTTTGACGTGGTTTTTTGCCGACATTGCAGGCGGGTCGTGCGGCCATTGTGATCGGGCCAGCCACGCATGAGGCTGGATCCGACATGTCACCCTGTCCATGGATGGCTGCTCGGCTCTGTCAGCCATGCATGACCGGCTCTCTGCAATCGCCGGCCGAGGCGACGCACTGACGTCGGATGGGCCGAGGTCTTCGATGGGATGCATGCGTAGATACGCCACCGAAGCCGCATTCCTGACACGCGCGGCAGTGGCGGGTCGGGCGGAGGCTGCGTGGAGCACGCCATGGATGGCGTGCGCCCGAGTCAGGGCAGGACGCCCTGACCGAGGGAAGAGCAGCCGCAGCCCGACCCGTCGCTGCAAGTCCGGGCTCAACGAATCTGCTTTTAAGTCCTGCTTTTCTCAGAGGTAAGAGCAAGGGCTTGGCTTCATCGGCTCCGGAGGCCGCGTCGCCCCGTCCAGGGATTACTCCTCGGCTCGGTCAGCCCTCGCCACTACGCGGCCCGGTCCGGCCCGGCGCAGCACGCCGGGCGTTCGCATGGGCTACGCGGCATGCCGCGCAAGCAGTCCCTGCTCACCCATGGCTGACTCGCCGCCGCGGGCCCGCTCTCCGCAATCCCCGGCCGAGGCGGCGCACTGAGGGCGGATAAGCCGAGGTCTTCGATGGAGAGGGCCCGCTAGACCTGCCGAGGCCGCAATCGTGACGCTCGCCGGCAGTGGCGGGTCGGGCGGAGGCTGCGTCGAGCACGCCATGGATGGCGTGCGCCCGAGTCAGGGCAGGATGCCCTGACCGAGGGAAGAGCAACCGCAGCCCGGCACGGTGCTGCAAATCCGGGTTCAGCGGTCTGCTTTTGAGCTCTACCTTTAACGGGACTGAGGGCAAAGGCTTGGCTTCGTCGGCTTCGGAAGCTACATCGCCCTGTCCAGGGATTACTCCCCGGCTCGGTCAGCCATCCATGGCCCGCGCTCCGCAATCAGCAGCGGGCAGATCCGAGATCAACACACTGGGCAAAGGCCAAAAAAACGGGGGCGATAACGCCCCCGTCTGATTGAGTCTGATGGTGCGCGCGCTTACTGCGCCCAGCGCCCCGGACCCGGCGACACCGGCAGCACCTGTGCGGCCAACTGCTTATCGTTGTTGAGCAGGCGCACCGCATCGGCCAGGATCGCCGCCGACTCGCGCAGCAGCGGATCCGGACGCTTCTCTGCCGCCTTCTCGCGTGCCGCATCCAGCGCCACGTTGCGCTCGTTGGCCTGCAGGCCGTCATCGTTGTCCTCGGCCAGAGGATCCAGATCCAGACCCAACTGCTTGCGCTCGGCCTGGCGCGCCGTACGCTTGGCAGCCTGACGGTCGCGCTCGCTGCGGCGCTCGGCCTCGTTCAACGAGACCCACTTGCGCTCGCGCTCGGCACGGAACTCGGCCACGTCCTCGGACCACCACTGGAATTCCTTGTCGCTGGCGATGCGGGTGTCGTGCAGCGCCTCCAGGCGCGGCAGCATCGCCGCGAAATTGCCGTAACGCACGTGCGGCACCGCCGCGATCCGCGTCCACGGCAACGCGTTGTCGTAGGTGCTCTCGCCAAACTCGCTCGCATCCACCGTCACCGGGAAATGGATGTCCGGCACCACGCCCTTGTTCTGCGTACTGCTGCCGCCCGGCAGGAAGAACTGCGCGATCGTCAGCTTGACCTGGCCGAAGCGCTTGCCTTCGTTGGCAGGCCAACGGTCGAGGTCGAACAGGTTCTGCACCGTGCCCTTGCCGAACGTCGTCTCGCCGATGACCAGGCCGCGGCCATAGTCCTGGATCGCGCCGGCAAAGATCTCCGACGCAGACGCCGAACCGCGATTGATCAGCACCGCCAGCGGACCTTCCCAGGCCACGCCCGGGTTGCGGTCGCTTTCCACGCTGACGCGGCCGCCGGATTCGCGCACCTGCACCACCGGGCCCTTGTCGATGAACAGACCGGTCAGTTCGACCGCCTCGTTCAACGAACCGCCGCCGTTGTTGCGCAGGTCCAGCACCACGCCGTCGACCTTGTCGGTCTTGAACTGCTCCAGCAGCTTGGAAATGTCGCGCGTGGCCGAGGCGTACTCGCCATTCTTGCTGCGACGGCCCTCAAAGTCCTGGTAGAACGCCGGCAGCTTGATGACACCGAAACGCTTGACCGCCGCGCCCTCGGTCGGCGCCGGCACGGTGATGATCTCGGACTTGGCGGCCTGCTCCTCGAGGCGCACGCGTGCACGGGTCAGCGTGATCCGCACCGGCTTGCTGTCGAGGGTAGCCTCGCCCGGCACCACGTCCAGCCGCACCAGGGTGCCCTTGGCGCCCTTGATCTTGTCGACGACATCATCGATGCGCCAGCCCACGACGTCTTCCATCGCGCCATCGGCGCCCTGGCCGACGGCGACGATGCGGTCGCCAGGCTTGAACTTCTCGCTGAGCGCAGCGGGGCCGCCGGCGATCAGCTCGCGGATCACGACGACGTCGTCCTGCTTCTGCAGCTGCGCGCCGATGCCTTCCAGCGACAGCGACATGCTCTGGTTGAACAGCTTGGCCGCGCGCGGATTGAAGTAGTCGGTGTGCGGATCGACGGTCGAGGTGTAGGCGTTGAGCACACTGCTGAAGGCGTCCTCGCCATTGAGTGCGCTGACAGTGTTGGACAGGTTCAGATAGCGGCGGTCGAGCGTCCTGCGGATCTCGTCGGGCTTCTTGCCCGCCAGCTGCAGGCGCAGCCAGTCGTTGCGCACCGACTGCCGCCACAGCGCGTCGAGTTCGGCGCCGCTGGCCGCCCACTTGGCGTCCTCGCGGTCGTATTCCCAGCGGTCGTTGCCGGTGAAATCGAAGATGTCCTGCTTCAGCAACTCGCGCGCGAAGGCCACGCGCTGTTCGACGCGCTGCTTGTAGGTCGCGAAGATCGCGTAGGCCGGCTCGAGCTCGCCGCTGCGCAGCGCCTGGCCCATCTGGCCGCTGTAGCGCGTGAAGCCCTCGACGTCGGCGGCCGAGAAGAACAGCTTGCTGCCGTCGAGCGCATCCAGGTACTGCTTGAAGATTTCCTGCGACATCGCCGCGTCCAGTGGCCGGGGCCGATAGGCATAGCGGCTGTCGGACAGCAGGTTGAACACCAGCTTGGACGTGGTCACCTGGTCAGCGCTGGGCGTGGACGGGATGCTGGTCTCGGTTTCCGCCCGCGCCATCAAGCCCAGCGGCACTGCCAGCGCCAGTGCGATCAGGGAGGCGGAAAGGACGCGGTTGGCTTTCATCTTCGATTCGATTCCTGCTGGACGCCCCCGCACGAGGGCCGGATGGATCAGATCAACATGGAGGCTACATGGAGCGGGTCAACATGGAACGGGCAACCTGGATCGGAGCGACCTGGAGCGTATGGTCCCGGGCCCATCATCGCCGACGACAAAACGAACCCGGACCGGGACACATGTCGCCATGGATGATGTCGCCCCGATGTGACGCCGTGACAGTGCTGAAAGTTGCATCACGGCGCACATCCGCGCCACCGGGTCCACTGTAAGGGGCGACCAGCACCGCAAGCTGAACGCGCCTGCAGCCAGAAGCCTGTGCCGGAAGCGCCCGCAAAACGTCCCGCCAACGCCCTGCGAACGCCAATCAACACGTCCCCATCTGCCGACGTCGCGCCGCTGCGCGTCCGTCCTGGGACGTCAGAGGCTCAGCCTACCGCCTTCACGCGGTGGCGACGCCAGCCTCCATCGCCTGGCGGTCGGCGTGGTACGACGAACGTACCAGCGGGCCTGAGGCGACGTGGCTGAAGCCCAGCGACATGCCGTAGATCTCCAGCGCCTTGTATTCCTCGGGCGTCCAGTAACGCAGCACCGGATGGTGGTGGTTGCTGGGCGCCAGGTACTGGCCGATGGTGATCATGTCGACGTCATGCGCGCGCAGGTCGCGCAGCGTGCCCTGGACCTGCTCCATGGTCTCGCCGAGGCCGAGCATGATCCCGGACTTGGTCGGCACGTTGGGGTGCTGGGCCTTGAACTTCTGCAGCAGGGTCAGCGACCACTGGTAGTCGGCGCCGGGACGCACGTTGCGGTACAGGTCCGGCACGGTCTCGACGTTGTGGTTGAACACGTCCGGCGGATTCTGCGCCAGGATCTCCAGCGCGCGCTCCATGCGGCCCTTGCCGCGGAAATCCGGGGTCAGGATCTCGATGCGGGTGGCCGGCGAGGTCTCGCGGATCTTGGCGATGCAGTCGACGAAATGCTGGGCACCGCCGTCGCGCAGGTCGTCCCGGTCGACGCTGGTGACCACGACGTACTTCAGGCCCATGTCGGCGATGGTGTTGGCCAGGCTGACCGGCTCATTGGCATCGGGCGGCTTCGGGCGGCCATGGGCCACGTCGCAGAACGAGCAGCGCCGGGTGCAGACCTCGCCCAGGATCATGAACGTCGCGGTGCCGTGGCTGAAGCACTCGTGGATGTTCGGGCAGCTGGCTTCCTCGCAGACCGTGACCAGGCGGTTCTCGCGCAACTTGGCCTTCAGCGCGGCGACGGCGCCATTGGACGGAATGCGCACGCGGATCCACGACGGCTTGCGCAGGACCGGGGCATCGGCGAACTGCACCGGCGAACGCGCGATCTTGTCGGCCGCGACCTGCTTGACGCCCTCCTGCAGACGCTCCGGCTGCGCCGCGGCGTTCAACGCGGCAACGCTGCTGTTGACGCTGTCGCTCAGCGTGGAAACGACCTGCAACGGAATGGCGCGTGCGGGGGAACTCATGGCGTCGGGCTCTGGAGGCAGGGTGTCATTGTAGACCTGTCGCCGCGGACTGGCCCGGGAATCGTCGAACGGCCCGGATGTCATCGGCAACGTCTCTGGTTTCCCGGACAAGGCCGTCAGGGGCAGCAGTCAGGGGAGAGCCGCATCGGCGGGCGCGAGCCGGAGGCCGAACTGCGCGGCCAGCTCGGCCAGCAGCACCGGCTTGACCGCGTCCAGGCTGGCCGGGCCGCCCAGATCGTCCAGCGCGGTGACCTGCAGGCCGGCGTAGCCACAGGGATTGATGCGCTGGAACGGGCCCAGGTCCATCGCGATGTTGAAGGCCAGGCCATGGAAGGTGCGGCCGTTGCGTACGCGGATGCCGAGCGCGGCGACCTTGGCGTCGCCGACATAGACGCCGGGTGCACCGGCCCGGCGCACGCCGGCGATGTTCCATTCCAGCAGCGTGTCGATGATGGCCTGCTCGATCCGGCAGACGTAGTCGCGCACGCCGACCTTCAGCCGCTTGATGTCCAGCAAGGGGTACACGACGATCTGGCCGGGGCCGTGGTAGGTCACCTGGCCGCCGCGATCGACGTGGATCACCGGGATGTCCCCAGCCATCAGCACGTGCTCGGGCTTGCCGGCCTGGCCCAGCGTGAACACTGGATCGTGTTCGACGACCCAGAGTTCATCGGGGGTGTCGACAGTACGGGCATCGGTGAAGCGCTGCATCGCGCGCCAGACCGGTGCATAGGGCTGCCGTCCGAGATCGCGCACATGCGTGGCACGGTCGACGGTGCCTGCGGGCGCGCCCTGCACGGGGCAGGCCGCATCGGTCGCGGTTACAGCGTCCACTTCACCTCGGGATGGCCACGCAGCGCGACATGGGCCGCGTCGTACTGGGCGCGATCCTCGGCGTGGATATGCAGCTTCACCGAGACATATTTGCCGGCGCTGGAAGGCCGTGCGCTGACGCTCTCGTCGACGACGCGGATGCCCGCCGCAGCGAGCAGGCGCGGGATCTCGCTGTCGAGATTGGCGCTGGCGGGGCCCATGGCGGTGATTTCGAACACGCCCGGGAACTGGAAGCCGTGGTCCGGATTGTCGGAAGTAATGTCCATGGAGGGGATTATCGGGGCGCGCGGCGGGAATCCCAAGCCTCGATCGCAGGCGGGCGCAAAACACTCCATTTCGCCGCCTGCCGTTGCCTGTCGCCCGCGACGGCGTGGACGCCCGTGGCGGCAGCGGGGACAATGCCGGCATCGGCGGGCCGCTCGGATGTCATGGCCGCCGGTGCAGGCATGCAGGCATCGCCGCCGACGTCGCGCTGTCCGCGCGGACAGCGGCGCGCCCGGACCGGCTGACCCCACGCGCCATCGATGTCGCCACCACCATCGCCACCGACGTCCCCCGCTGTCGCCAGGGCCGTGCCGGCATCCCTCCCCTTCGGGCACCCCTGCCCGCGCGTCTCCAGGAACCTTCTCCGCCATGAGCACACATGCTTCCCATGCCGCCCCGGCATCCTCGCCCACCGAGCGCTTCACCGACACGTTGCGCCAGGCCAGCGAGCCGACGTGGTCGCAGGCCGTCGGCCACCGCTTCGTCTCCGAATTGCTGGACGGCAGCATCGCCGACGGGGTCATGGCCGGCTACCTGGTCCAGGACCATCGTTTCCTCGACAGCTTCCTGACCCTGCTCGGCGCCGCGATCGCGACCTCCGACAGCTTCGACGCGCGCCTGCACTTGGGCCGCTTCGTCGGCATGGTCTGTGGCGAGGAGAACACGTATTTCCTGCGCGCGTTCGATGCGCTGGGTGTCAGCGCCACGCAGCGCGCGCAGATCCCCGACAGCGCGCCGACCGCCGGCTTCCAGGCGATCATGCGCGAGGCCGCGGCGACACGTTCGTATGCTGCCGCGCTGGCCGTGCTCAATGTCGCCGAATGGCTGTACCTGGAATGGGCCGTGCGTGCGCCGCAGCCGCTGCCATCCAACTTCGTGCATGCCGAATGGATCACGCTGCACGACAATCCGGACTTCCGCGATTTCGTGGCCTTCCTGCGCGCCGAACTCGATCGCGTCGGTCCGGCCGAAGCGGCATTGGCCGGCGACTTCTTCCAGCGTGCTGTCGCGCTGGAGCTGGCGTTCTTCGACGCCGCCTATGCCGATGCGGACTGAGTCATGAATGATCTCTTCGATCGCCTGAAACAGGCCGCCGCCGACGACTGGACACACTACGTCGATCACGCCTTCGTGCGTGCGATGGGCGACGGCTCGCTGCCGGAGTCCGCGTTCCGCACCTACCTCGTGCAGGACTACCTGTTCCTGATCCAGTTCGCGCGCGCCTACGCGCTGGCGACCTACAAGAGCCGCAACCTGGCCGACATGCGCGCGGCCAAGGCCGGGTTGTCGGCGATCCTGGATGTCGAGATCGACCTGCATGTGCGCCTGTGTGCACGCTGGGGGCTGTCGCCGGCGCAGATCGAAGCGACGCCCGAGCACCAGGCCACGGTCGCCTACACGCGCTTCGTGCTCGATGCCGGCATGTCCGGCGACCTGCTCGACCTGCACGTCGCGCTGGCACCCTGCGTGCTGGGCTATGCCGAGATCGCACGCACGCTGGCACCAAACGGCGTCGAGGCGCTGGCCGGCCACAAGTACCGCGAGTGGATCGGCGAATACGCCGGGCAGCCCTACCAGGACGTGGCGGCCGCCTCGAGCCGGCATCTCGACGACCTGGCCGCACGTGCGATGACCGGACAGCGCTTCGACGAACTCGCCAGGCTGTTCGCACAGGCCTCGCGGCTGGAAGCCGACTTCTGGCAGATGGGACTGACGGCGTAATCGCGAAAGCTCCTTGCACCGCGATACGGGTGCGCGGCCATGCCCGCACCTGTATGGCGTGCACGGAGGGCGATCGCCCGGAGGACGCACGCGCGAACACCCGGTCGCACGTCACAGATCGCCAGGGTCCGAGGCCTCGCCCACTCCACCTGCCAACGGCGCCAGAATCCACGCCGGATCAACAGGTTATGGGCGCGCCATGTGTTATTAAACCCATGTCGCGCATCGGCGGCGGCGCGCGAACTTTGTCTGGTCATCGCCACGCCCTTAGAATCCGCTGCAACAGGTATGGGAGCCTGTTTTTCGCCCTCTTCTACAACCTTCGGCACGGACGCCACCGGCGGCACCGACCGTGAGCATCGGGACCATGCACATGAACTTGAAGATCAACGCCATCACGCTCGGCCTGCTCTGCGGCGCAGCGGCCTCGCTGGCCAGCCCGGCCGCCGACGCACAGCGCCGCCAGACCGCGCAGCAGGAGCGGCAGGAGAAGACCGCCGAGATCCCCACGTGCGCGCAGCCGCTGGGCGCGATCGCGGTGCTCGAACCGGAAAGCACCAACTGGTGGACCGGACAGCAACTGGCCTCCCCGGCAGCGCTGATCAAGATGTACGTGCAGCGTTCGCGCTGCTTCACCCTGGTCGACCGCGGCCGCGGCATGGCCGCGATGCAGGCCGAACGGGAACTCGCCTCCGGTGGCGACCTGCGCCGCGGCTCCAATATCGGACGCGGCCAGGTGCGTGCGGCCGACTACGTGCTGGTGCCCGACCTGGTCTCGCAGAATTCGAACGCGGGCGGCAATGCCGTCGGCGCGATGCTCGGCGGCCTGCTCGGTAGCCGCAACGCCAACCTCGGCCGCCTTGCCGGCGGCATCAACCTGACCAAGAAGACCGCCGATGTGGTGCTGACCGTCACCGACGTGCGCTCGTCGGAGCAGGTCGCGATGACCGAAGGCCATGCCACCAAGACCGACCTCGGCTGGGGCGGCAGCGGCAACTTCTGGGGCGGCAGCGGCTGGGGCGCGGCCGGCGCGTCGGGTTACAGCAACACCGAGATCGGCCAGGTGCTCGCCCTGGCCTACCTGCAGGCCTATACCGACCTGGTCGCCCAACTCGGCGGCCTGCCGGCAGATGCGTCGGCGGCCAACACCCACCAGGCCGTCACCATGACCAAGGCCGGTCGCCTGCTGAAGAACGCCAATGGCAGCGGCGGTGCGGTCCGCGACCTCGACCCGGGGATGATGCTGTACCCGACCGGCAACAAGGAAGGCACGATGTGGGAAGCCGAGGACGAGCTTGGCAACAAGGGCTGGGTGAACTCGACACTGCTGGAACTGTCGCGCTGAGAACCTTTCACGATCTGTCGCGAGCGCAGCCAGGTGGTGCGTGGCGGAGCGCAGAAAGCGCAGTGTACGTGCAGGTACATGAGCAACCGAGCACCGCACGCGCGCCAGATGGCAAGCGCAGCAAGATCGTGGACAGGTTCTGAGGTCCGCCTGACGGCGACCCGACATGCAAAGGGCCGGCATTGCCGGCCCTTCGCTTTTGCATCCAGGGCACCCGCGTTGAGGCAGGGCGCCCGGTGACGGCAAGGCTCAGTCCGATTCCCACCACATCAGGAATTCGTGCCACAGGCGCTTGAAGAAGCCGGCCTGCTCGACCGCCTCCAACGCGACCAGTGGGCGCTCGGCGATGACCTTGCCATCCAGCGTGACGCGCACCGTGCCGATCTCCTGGCCCTTGGTGATCGGCGCTTCCAGCACCTTCGGGATGTCCATCGACGGCTTGAGCTGCTCGTACTTGCCGCGCGGCGTGCTGACCAGCAGCGGCTCGGCGACGCCCAGCTTGATCTCGTTGACCTGGCCCTTCCAGAGTTTCTGCGACGCGACCACGGCACCGACGTCATAGAGCTTGTGGGTTTCGTAGAAGCGGAAGCCCCAGTTCAGCAGCGCCATCGAATCGGTCGCGCGCTGCGCTTCGCTGGTCGACCCCATGACCACCGAGATCAGGCGCTGCTCGCCGCGCAGGGCCGAGGCCAGCAGGCAGTAACCGGCGCCGGAATGGTGGCCGGTCTTGATGCCGTCGACGGCATCGTCGCGCCACAGCAACCGGTTGCGGTTGTGCTGGGTGATCGGGCCGACCGTGAATTCCTTGATCTTGTTGTGCGCGTATTCCTCGGGGTAGTCGCGCACCATCGCGCGCCCCAGCAAAGCCAGGTCGCGCGCGGTCGAGTAATGGTCCGGCGCCGACAGGCCGCTGGCATTGACGAAGTTGCTGTTCTTCATGCCGATGCGCTTGGCATAGGCGTTCATCAGCTGCGCGAACGCTTCCTCGCTGCCGGCGGTGTGCTCGGCCAGTGCGATCGCGGCATCGTTGCCGGACTGCACGACCATGCCGATTTCCATGTCCAGCAGCTTGGCGGTCTGGTTGACCGGGAAGCCGCTGTAGCTGCCATCGGTTCCGGCCCCACCCTTGCGCCAGGCGTTCTCGCTCATCATCACCTGGTCGTCGGGCTTGATCTTGCCGGCGGCCAGTTCAGCGGCGATGACGTAGCTGGTCATGACCTTGGTGATGCTGGCCGGCTCGACGCGCTCGTCGACCTTGTGGCCGGCGATGATCTGACCGGTAGCGTAGTCCATGACCAGCCACGACGTGCCCACGACCTCGGGGGCGCCCGGCACCGGCAACTGATCGCTCAGCGCGGCCGGCGCGGCGGCGGGCTTGGCGGCAGGCGCGGGGGCCGGCTGTTGCGCCAGGGCCATGCCAATGACCGTGGTGGCTGCGGCGGCCAGCAACAGTCGGCTGAGGACAACGGATGGTTTCATCGACGGCGGTACTCCGGTTCGCGGCCGCTCCGGGCCTGCATCAGAAAGAATGGCGGAAAATCCAGCAAAACACGTGCGGGTGGCGCGCTTGCGCCCAGTCTACCCGCGCCTCTACTCGCGCACGATCTGCGGTGTGCCCAGGCCCAGGCCCGCCACGCGCGACGACAGCTCGGCGACGGCATGCGATGCCACCGGCCCCACGCGCAGGCGCCAGACCGGCTTGCCGCCGGACATGCCATCGTGCAGCGACGCCGCCGCGATGCCTGCCGCCTGCAACTGCGCCAGCGCCCGCTCGGCATTGGCACGCACCGAGAACACGCCAACCTGCAACTGCAGGCCGCCTTGCCCGGACGGCAAGGCTGCCGGCGCGGCACGGGTGGCGACGGCGGCAGCCGGGATCGGCTTCGCTGCAGCCGGCGCAGTGGCCGTCGGCGCGGCGCCGTTGCCATGCGCCTGCTGGTAGGCGTCGTAGCGATCGCGGCGCGCCTTCATCCAAGTATCGAACTCGTCGGCGCTGCGCACGCGGCCGTCCTGGACCAGGCGGAAACGGTTTTCCTCGCTGCCGTAGCCCGGCTGGTCGGCGACGCGGGTCGATGCCGCGGCAGCAGGCGCGGCGGCCAAGGCCGCGGCCTGCAGCGTCGGTGTCGCGGCTGCGGGCGCCTGCGCAGGCAGCGAACGCACCAGGCCATCCATGCCGCTCGGCGTGGACGGCGCGGCAGCGGCAGCGACCTGGGGCATCGCCCCGGCATCGCCCGGATGCAGCGCGCGCACTTCGACGCGACCGGTGCCGCGCTGGTGGATGCCCAGTTTGACCGCCGCGGCATAGCTCAGGTCGACGACGCGACCCTCGTGGAATGGACCGCGATCGTTGACGCGCACGATCACCGACTTGCCGTTGTCGAGGTTGGTCACCCGCGCAAAGCTCGGCAGCGGCAGCGACTTGTGCGCGGCGGTGAAGGCGTACATGTCGTACACCTCCTGGTTGGAGGTGCGGCGACCATGGAACTTGCTGCCGTAATACGAGGCGGTGCCGGTCTCGACGAAATCGGCATGGTCGTCGAGCACGTGGTACGAGCGCCCCAGGACCTGGTACGGCGAGCGGTTGCCGTAGGCCGAGCGCGGCAGTTGCACCACCTCGGGCTCGGGGATCGCATCGACGTCGGGGATGTAGCTGGGCACGCTGTCCTTGACGCCCGGCGCGTACAGGCCGCCGGCGACATAGTCGCCGCGCTTGGACAGGTCTTCCTGCGCGGGCGCATACGGCGACACCCGGGGCGTGCCCCTGGCGGGCGTATGCCCGTGGCGTGCGGGTGCCGACGCTGGCGGGCCTGCGCTGGCAGGGGCCTCGCTCTTCCGGGGCTGGCTGCCGCAGGCGGCCAGCAATGACAGCATCGCCAGTGACAGCGCCGCGAGGGCGAGCCGCCGGATCACGGCGAGGCTGCTCCGACCCCTGCACGGATCGACTGCGCCAACTGGTGCACCGACAGCGAATACATCGGCGAGCGGTTGTAGCGGGTGATCACGTAGAAATTGCGGTACGCCAGCCAGTACTCGGTCCCGGAGACGCCTTCGAGCGTCAGCAGGGTCGCGCCCTCAGCCTGCGGCTCGCCGGCCAGCGGGCGATAGCCGCGTGCGGCCAGGTCGGCCAGCGGGTACACCGGATCGACGGTCTCGGGCTTGAATTCGGCGGCGCCTTCGTCGCGCCCGGCACGACCGACCACCGGGCCGCCGCGCTGCCAGCCATGCACGACAAAGTAGTTGGCGATCGAAGCGAACACGTCCGGCAGGTGGGTCAGCAGATCGCGTCGGCCATCGCCGTCGCCGTCCTTCGCCCACAGCCGGTAGCTCGACGGCATGAACTGCCCCAGCCCCATCGCGCCGGCATAACTGCCCTTGAGCGCGACGATGTCGAGCTGCGGCTCGGCCTTCTCCAGCGCGAACAGCTGCGCCAGCTCGCCGGCAAAGAACGGAGCGCGGCGCGGGAAATCGAAGGCCAGCGTGTACAGCGCATCGATGACGCGGTAGTTGCCGGTCACGCGGCCGTAGCTGGTTTCGACACCGATGATCGCGACCATGTACTCGGCCGGCACGCCGGTCTCGGCGGAGACGCGCTCGAGCGCATCGCGGTTCTGCCGGTAGAACGTGCGGCCGCCTTCGATGCGGGCATCGTTGATGAAGATCGGGCGGTACTCATGCCACTGCCTGACCGCCTCGGCGGGCCGGTTCATCGCATCGATGATCGGCTGCTTGTACTGCGCCTGCGCCAGCACCGCACGGATGCGTTGGCGATCGACGCCATAGGTGCTGGCGGTGTATTCGACGAAGGCTTCGATGCGCTGCTCGCGCGGAATGGCCGGATCGGTGACCGCGGCCGGCGCGACCGGGCGTTCCGGCGGCTGCGGCAACTTGGGAAGCAGCGTCGATGGCTGCGCGACGCTCGCGCTGGCGGCGTCCGCCGCCGGCGCCGCGTCGGCCGTGCCGGCAGCTGTCACGGTGTGTTCGGTGGAGGTGGCCTGCGTCGCGCATGCAGTCAGCGCGATCGGCAGCAGGCAGCTCATCAAGCGTGCGTTTGGGCGTCGAATCATCGGGCGCGAGGTTAGCACGCACGTCCGGGGCCCGGTACCCGTTCGCGGTCCGTGGTTATGCCTGCGTTGCAGCGGGCTCAGCGCCTGCGCGTCTCGTTGCCGGCCTGCACCGCCATCACCACGCCCATGCCGGCCAGCAGCGAGACCGCCGCGGTGCCGCCGAAACTCAGCAGCGGCATCGGCACGCCGACCACCGGCAACATGCCCGACACCATGCCGCCATTGACGATGACATAGACGAACAGCGCCAATCCCAGGCTGCCGGCCAGCAATCGCGAGAATCCGTCGCGCGCTTCGCTGGCGATCCACAGGCAGCGACCGATGATGAACAGGTACAGCAGCAGCACCACGGCGACGCCGACCCAGCCGAACTCCTCGCTGAGCACCGCGAAAATGAAGTCGGTAGTGTGCTCGGGCACGTAGTTCAGGTGCGACTGCGTGCCCTTGCCCCAGCCCTGCCCGGTGAAGCCGCCGGAGCCGATCGCGATCTTGGACTGGATGATGTTCCAGCCGGTGCCGAGCGGATCGCGCTCGGGGTCCAGGAACGCCAGCACGCGGTCCTTCTGGTACTGCTGCAAATAGAAGAACCAGCCCAGCGGTGCGCTGACGACCGCAGCGACCGCGCCGCCGATGAACCACCACCACGACAGGCCGGCCAGGTACAGCGCGAACGCCCCGCCCGAGGCCACCAGCATCGCGGTGCCGAAATCGGGCTGCAGCAGGATCAGGCCGGTCGGCAGCGCGATGATCGCGGCGGCACCGAGGATGTTGGGCAGCCGCGGCGGTAGCGCGCCCAGGTTGAGATACCAGGCCGCCATCATCGGCAGGCTCAGCTTCATCAGCTCGGCCGGCTGGAAATAGAACACGCCCAGGTTGATCCAGTGCGCGCCGCTGCGCCCGGTGCCGATGAACAGCACGACGATCAGCGGCAGCAGCGAGACTGCATAGGCCGCCGGCGTGACCCGCCGCAACTGCAGCACGCTCAGTCGCGACAGCACCCACATCGCGCCCAGGCCGACGCCATAGCGCGCGCCCTGCGAGATCACCAGCGCCGGGTTCTGGTTGCCGGCGCTGTGCAGCACGGCCAGGCCGATCGCCATCAGCGCGACCAGCGCCGCCAGCAGCGGCCAGTCGACGGTGCGGGTCAGGCGCCCGAACATGTCGGCGAGCCAGCGCAGGATGATGTTCATCGGCGCGGTTCCGTCGGCGTGGGAGCGGCCGGTGCCGCGGCAGGACCGGTGTCGACCGCAGCGGTGGGTGCCGCAGCGCCGGGGGCAGCACCGGTCACGACGTTGTCGAAGTTGGCGCCCGGGACCGTAGTGCCATTGGCCTCCTCATCGGGCTCGGCGTCCACACCCTGCGGGCCGATGACGGGCTCGCCTTCTTCCTCGCCCGGCACCTTGCCGAGCACCCAGGCATCGAAGATCTTGCGTGCGATCGGCGCGGCGGTGCTACCGCCATAGCCGCCGTGCTCGACGATGACCGCGATCGCGATGGTCGGCTGCTCGGCGGGCGCATACCCGACAAACAGGGCCTGGTGGCGCAGATGGTACGGCAGGCTGCGCGGATCCATGCTGGCATTGCCGCGGCGGCTGACGCGCTGCGCGGTGCCGGTCTTGCCGGCCATGCGGTACTCGGCGCCACGCGCCATCGCCGTGCCGGTGCCACGGCCATGGATGGTGTTGATCATGCCTTCCTGGACGGCCAGCAGATGGTCGGGGCGGTCAGTGATGCGCGGCCCGGTCGGCCGCGCGATCGCCTGCCAGGGCTGGTCGAAGCCATCGCGGCGCTGGGCCGCCAGCGACAGCGGATGCAGGTTGCCGCCATTGGCGATCGCCGCGGTGCCGCGCGCGAGCTGCAGCGCGGTCGCGACCCAGTAGCCCTGGCCGATGCCGGCGATCACGGTTTCGCCCGGATACCAGGGTTCCTTGGTCCGCGATGCCTTGTAGGCCGGCGACGGCACCACGCCTGCGGTCTCGCCGATCAGGTCCAGGCCGGTGGTCTGGCCGAACCCGTACTTTGTCATGTACTCGTCGAAGCGGCGGATGCCCATCTCGTAGGCGAGCTTGTAATAGTAGTAGTTGACCGAACGCGAGATCGAATCGCGCAGGTCGACCCAGCCGCCACCGCGCCCGGCATCACGATAGCCGCGTCGCTGCCCCGGGATGAAGAACTCGCCGGTCGAGAACACCTTGTCCTCGGGCGTGCGCAGGCCGCTGTCGACGCCGGCCAGCGCGACCAGGGGCTTGATCGTCGAACCCGGCGGGCCACCGCCGAGCACGTTGCGGTTGAACAGCGGACGCGCCGGGTCGTCCATCAAGCGACGGTAGTCGGTATGCGAGATGCCGTTGACGAACAGGTTGGCGTCGAAACTGGGCAGGCTGACCATGCCGAGCACGGCGCCGGTGGCGGGATCGACGGCGACCGCCGAGCCATGCATCTCGCCGAAGGCCAGCACCATCGCGCGCTGCAGGTCGATGTCGAGGCTCAGCCGCAGGTCGGTCCCGGCCTGCGCCGGCACCATGCCGACGCTGCGCAGCGCGCGGCCTTCGACATTGGTCTCGACCTGTTCGTAGCCGATGCGCCCGCGCAGGGCCTCGTCGTAATAGCGCTCCAGCCCGGTGCGCCCGGTCTGCGGGTACAGCAGGTGGCCCTGGCCGAAGCGCGCGACGTCGGACTCGTCGGTGCGCCCGACATAGCCGACCACGTGCGCCAGCAGTTCGCCGTACAGATAGCGGCGGTTGAGATAGGGCACGATCTCGACGCCCGGGAAGCGCCAGCGGTCGACGGCGAACCGCGCGACCTCTTCATCGCTGACGCGCAGCTTCAGCGTGATCGCCTTGAAACCGCGGCTGCCCTTGCGCTCGCGCTCGAAGCGCGCGAGTTCGTCGGCCGGCAACGGGATCACCTTGCCCAGCTCGGCTAGCATCGCGGGGACGTTGCCGGCTTCGTCGGGGGTCACGTCGAGCCGGTAGGCCGGCACGTTCTCGGCCAGCAGCCGGCCCTTGCGGTCGTAGATCAGCCCGCGCCCGGGGACCACCGGCCGCGGCTTGATGCGATTGGCCTCGGAACGGCGCGCATAGTCGTCATGGTCGATGACCTGCAGCTTGAAGTACCACAGCGACAACACCGCGAGCGCGCACAGCACCACGCCGAAGCCGATCAGCGCGCGCAGCCGGAACTGCGCGGACTCGGCGGCGGCATTGCGCAGGCGATGCTGGCGCGACCGCATCGCCATCAGCCCGCCTTGCGACGGACGCGCAGGGTGGCCAGCAGCAGGAAGACCGGTGGCCACAGCAGCATGCCCAGCAGCGGCGCCCACCAGAACGTCCACGGCAGCAGCGGCTCACCCAGGGCCAGGTGGATCGCGGCGGTGACGACGCGGTCGTTCAGCAGCAGGCCGCCGATCGCCAGCGCCTGCTGTGCCATCGGGAAGAAGCGCAGCTGCGAGCGGAAGCGCTGCAGGATGAAGCCCATGACCACCAGCCGCAGGGCCTGCTCGCCGAGCAGGCCACCGAAGGCGAGATCCGCCAACAGGCCGACGCCGAACGCGAAGCCGAGTCCGGCGCGCTCGGGTGTCTCGATGATCCAGAACGCGACCACCAGCGCCAGCCAGTAAGGGCGCAAGGGCTGCAGCATCGCCGGCAGCGGCAGCAGGCCGAGCAGCAGGGCGACGAACACGCTGAGCGGCAGCACCCAGTTGCGGCTGCGGCGGATCATGGCTGGCGCTCCTGTGGCGCCGGGGGCGCTTGGGGCGCGGGGCGCGCGGAGGAATCGGGCGTCGGCAATCGGGACGGCGGCGCACTACCGGCGGCCGGTGGCGCCGCGCTGCCCGTGGACGGCGGCGGCGCCGCTTGCTGCACCGGTTGCTGCCCGCTGCCCACCGTCGGCGGAACCGCTCCGGCCGGACTGGCCGGCGCAGGCTGCCCGGCCGCTTGCGCGTCCGTTGGCGGCTCCTGAGGCCCGATGCCCCATGTCCGGCCCTCGCGCAGCAGCAGCACGTCGCGGCCACGATCGAGCTGGGCCGCCGGCTTCAGGTCGCCGAGCAGGAAGGCATGGCTGTCGTCGGGCCGCAGCTCGGCGACGGTGCCGACCGGGAAGCCCGGGGGAAACCGGCCCCCCAGGCCCGATGTCATCACCGTGTCGCCGATCTTGACGTCGCTGGAGACCGGGATGTTGCGCAGTTGCAGCAGATCGCTGCGGCCGCTGCCATAGGCCACCAGGCGCACGCCGCTGCGGCTAACGACCACCGGGACCGCATGGTCGAGGTCGGTCAGCAGCAGTACGGTCGAGGTGCCCGGGGTCACCGAGATGATCTGGCCGACCAGTCCGCCGGCGTCGATGACGCTCTGGCCCTGGTGCACGCCGGCCGCGCGGCCGGCATTGAGGACCAGGCGCTGCCGGGTCGGATCGAGGTCGACGTCGAGGATCGGCGCCAGTTGGACATCGAGGCCGCCGCGCTGCGCGGCGCCCAGCAGTCCGCGCAGGCGGGCGTTCTCTTCGGCCTCCACCTGCAAGCGTGCCTGGCGGGCCGAGGCGACCAGCAACTCGTTGCGCAGCCTGCGGTTGTCGTCGGCCAGCATCGAGCGGGTGGCGGCATCGTTGCGCATGCTCTGGCCCACGCGCGTCGGCATGCCGGCCAGCCACCACAACGGCTGGACCACGACATTGGCGTGCTGGCGGAACTGCGCCAGCCAGTCGGCGCGATGGTCGGCGATGATCAGCGCGACCGAGATCGCCAGATACGCCAGCAGCCGGAGCGTTCCCGCGACGTCACCTGGGCGTTGGCTGGCGGGATTGGCGTAGGAGGACACGGGCTAGCGGCCGGGCATCGGGGGTCGGGAAGGGGGATTCGGACAAGCACGCGACATCAAAACGCTTCCACGACGTGCCAGCGCGCAGGATAACCGGAACGCATCGGCAAAGCCGATGCGGATGCACCGGCGCATGACGGTCGTACAAGGAGGCCGGCGTCGCGGGGCCGGCCTGGTGGCATCAGCGCGAGTCCGGCGGGCAGACGGCGCGTGTCGCTGCACGATGCCGCCCGTCATGGCCCATGCCCTGCGCCCTCACTCGGACGCGAAGAACTCGTTGCCGTGCAGATCCAGCAGTTCGAGCGCGCGGCCACCGCCACGGGCGACGCAGGTCAGCGGGTCTTCGGCGACCTGCACGTGCAGGCCGGTTTCCTCGCTGAGCAGTCGGTCGAGGTCGCGCAACAGCGCGCCGCCACCGGTCAGCACGATGCCGCGCTCAGCGACGTCGGCGCTGAGTTCCGGCGGGGTCTGCTCCAACGCCTGGCGGACCGCGGCGACGATGCCCGACAGCGGCTCGCGCAGCGCGTCGAGCACTTCGCTGGAATTGATCTTGACCATTTTCGGCACGCCTTCGGCCAGGTGGCGGCCGGAGATTTCGATCTCGACGACCTTTTCCTGCGGATAGGCGCAGCCGATCTCGATCTTGATGCGCTCGGCGGTAGCATCGCCGATCAGCATGCCGTGGTTGCGGCGCACGTAATTGATGATGGATTCGTCGAAGCGGTCGCCGCCGATGCGGGCCGACTGCGAGTAGACGATGCCGTTGAGCGCGATGACCGCGACTTCGGTGGTGCCGCCGCCGACGTCGACGACCATCGAGCCACGTGCCTCGGTGACCGGCATGCCGGCGCCGATCGCGGCCGCCATCGGCTCCTCGATCAGCGAGACCTCACGCGCGCCCGCTTCCATCGCCGAGTCGCGGATCGCACGCTTCTCGACCTGGGTCGAGCCGGCCGGCACGCAGATCAGCACGCGCGGGCTGGGGCGCAGGAAACGCGACTTGTGCACCTGCTTGATGAAGTACTTCAGCATCTCCTCGGTGTAGGTGAAGTCGGCGATGACGCCGTCCTTCATCGGTCGATGCGTGGTGATGTTGCCCGGCGTCCGGCCCAGCATCTGCTTGGCAGCCGTACCCACCGCCGCGACCGCCTTCTGGCCGCCGCTGCGGTCGTGGCGGATCGCCACCACCGACGGTTCGTTGAGGACGATGCCCTGGCCGCGGACGAAAATGAGGGTATTGGCCGTGCCCAGGTCAATGGACAGGTCGTTGGAAAACATGCCGCGGAACTTCTTGAACATCGGAGGCAGGGGTCCGTCAGGGGGCGCAACAGGGTCCGCTAGCCTAGCAAAAAAGCGCTAACCGGACGCGTCGGCACGCCGCGCCCCGGCCCCCCACTCAGACCGGGGTCAGCGTGGCCTTTGGCCGTGGCAAAGGAAAGTCGACGCAGGTCCCGGTTTTACCGCGCTGGCCTCACCGGAGTCGCGCCGGTAACCTAGCCGGCCTTGCCTTCACGATGAGCCCCTGCCGATGTCTGCACTGATCTGCGGTTCCCTGGCCTACGACACCATCATGGTGTTCCCCGACCAGTTCAAGAACCACATCCTTCCGGACAAGGTGCACATCCTGAACGTGTCGTTCCTGGTGCCGAGGATGCGCCGCGAGTTCGGCGGCTGCGCCGGCAACATCGCCTACAACCTGAAGCTGCTGGGGGGCGATCCGATCCCGATGGCGACCGTCGGGCAGGACTTCGGTCCGTATCGCGAATGGTTCGAGGAGAACGAGATCACCCTCGACCGGGTCAAGGTCATCGATGAGCTGTTCACTCCGCAGGCCTTCATCACCACCGACCACGACAACAACCAGATCACCGCCTTCCATCCGGGCGCGATGATGCGCAGCTACGAGAACCACGTGAGGGACGTGCCGGGCGTGACCATCGGCATCGTCAGCCCCGACGGCTACGAGGGCATGCTGCAGAACGCCAAGGAGTTCTCCGAGGCCGGCATCCCGTTCGTGTTCGATCCCGGCCAGGCGATGCCGCTGTTCAATGGCGACGAGCTACGCGCATTCATCGACAAGGCCGACTACGTCACCGTCAACGACTACGAGTCCAACCTGCTGCAGGAGCGCACCGGCTGGGACGAGAACGTCATCGCCGGCAAGGTCAAGGCCTATATCGCGACCCGCGGCCCCAAGGGGGCCTGCATCCATGCCGACGGCACGGTCTACGACATCCCGCCCGCGCATGAGCGCCGGGTCACCGATCCCACCGGCTGCGGCGACGCCTTCCGTGCCGGCCTGCTGTTCGGCATCGAGAAGGGCTACGACTGGCTGACCATCGGCCGCATCGGCAACCTGATGGGCGCGCTGAAGGTCGAGCACCCCGGCACCCAGAACCAGCGCTTCGACTACGACGACTTCGCCAGCCAGTTCCGCCAGCAGTTCGGCTACGCGCTGTAAGGCGGGACCGGGGCCGGCAAAACCCGGTTAACCTGCCGCGATGCCCACCCCGCCTGCCCGCCCCGCCACGCGCGATCTGACCCGCGGTCCGATCGCGTCCACCCTGCTGCTGTTCTCGCTGCCGATCCTCGGCGGCAACGTGCTGCAGTCGCTGAACGGGTCGGTCAACGCGGTCTGGATCGGGCGCTACCTCGGCGAGGAGGCGCTGGCGGCGATCGCCAACGCCAACAACATCCTGTTCCTGCTGCTCGGCGCGGTGTTCGGCGTCGGTATGGCCGCGACCATCCTGGTCGCACAGGCGATGGGACGCGGCGATGACGCCCAGGCGCGCAAGGTCATCGGCAGCAGCGCGACCTTCTTCCTGACCGCCTCGGTGCTGGTCGCGCTGGCTGGCCTACCGCTGTCGCGGCTGGTGCTGCAGTGGATGGGCACGCCGGCCGCGGCGCTGCCGTTCGCCGACGCCTACCTGAAGATCATCTTCCTGGCGGTGCCGTTCCTGTACCTGCTGGCGTTCCTGTCGGCGATCCTGCGCGGCGCCGGCGATACCCGCACGCCGTTCCTGTTCCTGCTGCTGGTGGTCGTGCTCGACATCGTGCTGGTGCCGCTGCTGATCTTCGGGCCCGGCCCGCTGCCGGCGATGGGCATGGCCGGCGCCGCCACCGCCAACCTGATCGCCAATGCGCTGGGGCTGGTGGCCATGCTGGGCTGGCTGCGGCACCGCCGGCATCCGCTGTGGATCAGTCGCCACGAACGCGCGCTGTATCGCCCCGACTGGCAGATCATCCGCGCATTGGTCGCCAAGGGCGTGCCGATGGGCCTGCAGATGGTGATGATGTCGGCGGCGATGATCGCGATGATCACCATGGTCAACAGCCACGGCACCGACACCACCGCGGCCTATGGCGCGGCGATGCAGTTGTGGACCTACGTGCAGATGCCGGCGATGGCGATCGGCGCGGCGTGTTCGACGATGGCCGCGCAGAACGTCGGCGCCGGTCGCTGGGAGCGGGTCTCGGCGGTCGCGCGCAATGGCGTGATCTTCAACTTCCTGATGACCGGCCTGCTGATCGCGCCGATCATCCTGCTCGACCGCTTCTCGCTGGCGATGTTCCTGCCCGACGGCAGCGCGGCGCTGGAGATCGCGCGCCACCTGAACCACATCTCGGTATGGTCGTTCCTGTTCTTCGGCGTGACCTTCGTGATGTTCGGCGTGGTGCGCTCGACCGGCGCGGTGATGCCGCCGCTCCTGATCCTGGCGGTCACGCTGTGGGGCATCCGCATCCCGTTCGCGACCCTGCTGCAGCCGACACTGGGCGCCGATGCGATCTGGTGGAGTTTCCCGGTCAGTTCGGTCTGCGCGATGCTGCTGTCGGTGGCCTATTACCGCTGGGGTGGCTGGCGCAAGGCGCGCATGCTGGCGACGCCGGCGGCGTCGGACATCGCGATCCCGGCCGAGATCCCGGCGCAGCCACCGTCACCGCTGGCGGACATGCCGCCGCGCGACCGCGACTGAGCGGGCCGGCTGAACGCGCCGACTGGACAGGCTGGCACGCCCCGCCATGGCACGGGGCAGCGCGACATGAACGTTTGCAGGCCGTCGGATGCAATGTTCACGCGCCTTGATCATGACATCGCGGACGATGGCCACATGGACCTTCCGCTGCCCCTGCATCGCCGCCCGCGCCAGTCCGCGATCCGTCGCACCGCGCTGGCCTCTGCCGCCCTCGCTTCAATCGTGGCGCTGGCGCTGACCGGTGCGAGCTGGGCCCAGGTCCGGAACCCCGCTGACCCCGCGCCAAGGAACGTGCAGAACATGCGTCCGGCAGTCGTTCCCGCCCCTGCCGTCCCGGTGCCACCGATCGCGCCCGTGCAGCCGGTACGCACGCCGCCTGCAGGCACCGCCCAGCAGCGCTGCATCGACAACGCCAACAGCACGATCCGTGCGCCCGCGCAGCCCGGCCTCGCCGCCAGCCAGCGCAGGCTGGCCGACATCGACCAGCAACAGCTGCGCAACAGCGCCACGCCCAACAGCGCCGCGGCACGCAACGCGCAGGCGGCCCAGATCACGCAACAGCGCCAGATCAGCCGCGAGAGCAATCGCGTCGACCAGCAGCTCTCGGTCGCAACCCGCAACTGCAACCCGGTGCCGGGCACGCGCTGAACGCTTGATCCGGAGACTGTGTCTGCGTGTGCCGTGCTTGTGTCGCGTGTGCGTGTTGTACGCGCGTTCTGCGAACGCGGTGTCCTGTGCCGCCGCGCTCGGTGCGAATCGTGTCCTTGATTCCACGTCGCCGCCTGCGCCAGCCATGACGCCGACGCAGGCCTGCCGACGGGCAGCGCGCGGTCAGTCCCAGCCGGGCAGCTTACTGCGATCGAGCCCCGCGACTTCGAACACCGCGGTGCGGGTGCCGCCGGCCTTGACCGGGAACTCGATGCTGATGCGCCTGGCATCGCGGGTCATCCGCCACAGGCTCTTGTTGTCGTCGACGAACATCGCGATGGCTTCGTCGGTCTTGGGTCGATTGGCGGCCATGCGCTTGGGCGCGGCATCGTCGACGACGACATTGACCCGGCAGCTGCCATAGCAATCGAAGTCGCCGGCCTGCAGCACCAGGTAGCTGCTGCGCCCCCACGACGGATGATCGCGGAAGATCAGCCGCACCGGCTTCTTGCCGCTGCCGTCGACATCGAGTTCGTCCCTGGCGTAGATCGCCGCCGACAACTGCTTGCCGCCGGTCACGGTTTCGATGTTGTAGGCCCACAATGACGCCACCCGACGCGCTTCGCGCTCGGCATCGCCCTTGGCCTTGACCTCATCGAACTGCGTACGCACGCGATTGGCCGCGTCGGTATCGGGCCAGTTGGCCAGCAGCACGTCGGCCTGCGCCTTCGCCAGCTGCCAGTTCGACTCGCCGACGGCGGCGTTGAAATTGCGTTCGGCCTCGGCCGCGGACTGCTCGCTGGCGGCGGCCTGCGCGGCCGCCTGCGCCGCGGCTTCGGCTTCGCGGTCCTTGCAGCCCACCAGCAGCGCGGCGGCCAGCCACGTCGACACCAGCAGCACGCGCGTGCCGGCACGAAGGCCACTGGAACGACGGGGGCTGGCGTAGTGGTGGCCGGAATAAGGCATGTTCATGCGACAGGATCCTCTTCGATCAGGGCGACCACGGCATCGGCCAGGGCCGCAGGTTCTTCCATCACGGTCATGTGACCGCTGTGTTCGAGCAACAGGGTACGTGCTTGCGGGATCTGCTGCGCGTACAGCGTCATCGCGCTGGGATCGATGACGCGATCGTGGCGGCCCCAGGCCAGCAAGGTCGGCTGGCGGATCTGCGTGGCCTGCTGCCACGGCAGAAAGCGTTCGTCGCTGCGGCCGATGCGTTCGAGCACGGACTGTTCGAAGTCCGCATCGCGCCGGCGCAGCGTGCACAGCAGCCACGGTCCCGGCCAGGGCATCGCCGGGCGCGCGCCGCGATCATGGAACAGCACGTCGAGATAGCGTTCCAGCGATGCGCGGTCGGAGACCGCGAACGGGTTACGCCCCGCAAGCACGTCAAGCCCGAAGCGGTTCTCGGCGAATTCGACGCCGGCCGCATCGATCAGAGCCAGCCGTGAGACCAGCGCCGGATGGCGCGCCGCGACCAGCGCGGCAATACCACCGCCCATCGAATGGCCGAGCAGTACCACCGGCGTGTCGCCCAGTGCACGCAGGAACGCCGCGACATGTTCGGCCTGCGCACTGAATCCGTAGTCGCGTCCAGCCAGGCGCTGGCTCTGCCCCCAACCGGGCAGGTCGGGCGCGACCAGCCGGTAGCGCATGCCCAGCTGCGCGGCCAGCAGGTACCAGTTTTCCTTGCTGCCGGTGTAGCCATGGATCATGACCACGCAGGGCGCGGCGGCGTGCCCTGCCGCACGTTCGACGTAGGCGATGTCGTGCTCGCCGATACGGGCGCTGCGCAACGTGAAGCCCAGCGCGCGACGCTGGCGCCGGTATTCGAGCCCGATGATGCGGGCCGGCGAACGCCAGCAGCACCATGCGATCGCGACGGCGGCGAGCAGGAGCGCAAATAGCAGCACGACGAGCACGACGGCCAGCGGCGTGCCCGCCTGGATCGACGCGAACGGAGTCGCGCCCGAGGAAGCAGATGAAGCAGACGCGACTGAAGCAGCTCCACATGAGGCGCCCCCACATGAAGCCGCTCCGAACATCGCTGCGGACGCCATCGCCTGCATCGCCTGCATCGCCTGCATCGCCGCCCAGCCGGTCGCGCCGGCGCGGCTCAGGTGGCCGGCTGCGCCGCCGGTGCCGCAGCGGGCGGCTCGGTGGCAGGCGCAGCGCCATCGGCGGCGTCGCTTTCGGCAGTCGGTGCCGCGGCCGGCCCAGGCACCGGCTTGGCTTCGTCGATCAGCTTCTGCACCGAACCGGTGGTGATCGGGTGATAGCCCGGACGCGCGCGCTCGAAGGCCGCCTTCGCCAGCGCCAGGCCGGATTCGGTCTTCACCAGTTCGGTATAGATCGGGATGATCAGCTTGCGGCGCCCGATCTTCTGCACGAACGCCGAGATCGCGTCATTGGCACGGGCATAGCCGCTGCGGATCGCCAGTGGATACCAGCGCATCGCGATCTCGCCATTGGACGTGCCGGTGAAGTGGTAGGCGTCGTCGAGCTGCGTCAGCTGCGCCACGCTCAGCGTGTCGGGCATGCGCTCGAGGAAATGCAGCCACTCCTGCGTGCTCCAGGCCGAGGTGATCGACGACGGCGGCAACTGCGCGCTGCCGCGCCAGGCCAGCCGCGCCGAATCAACGATGCCGAAGCGCTGCGACAGCACCTGCGGCGCATTGGCCGGGATGCCCGGACCATAGACCCACTCATGGATCTCGGCGTCGGTGACCTTGCCCGGCTGCTTGTCGAACAGGTGGGTCTTGGCGTACGCGAGGAACTGCTCGGTGGTGATGCTCTGGAACGCGAAATGATCGAAATAGCCGCGCAGGAACGCATCGAACTCGGCGCGCCCGAAGCGCTCCTCGAGGAACTGCAGGAACCAGGCGCCCTTGTCGTAGGACACCTTGCTCAGCGCGTCGTCGGCATCAAGTTCGGTCCCCGGCTTGACCGCCAGCGCCTGGGTCGCCTCGGGCATGTCCTTGATGCCGTCCTTGAGTTCGTTGCGCGCGATGACGAACTCCATGTCGCTGAAGTCCTTGCCATACAGGGCCTCGACGATGCGGTTCTCGACATAGCTGGTGAAGCCTTCGTTCAACCAGCCATGCTTGGCGCTCGAGAACGTGACCAGGTTGCCCGACCAGCTGTGCGCGAGTTCATGCGCGATCAGCGAGACCAGCGACTTGTCGCCGACGATGACCGTCGGGGTGATGAACGACAACCGCGGATTCTCCATGCCGCCATACGGGAACGACGGCGGCAGCACCAGCAGGTCGTAGCGCTCCCAGCGATACGGGCCGTACAGCTGCTCGGTGGTCGCGATCATCTTCTCGGTGTCGGCGAACTCCAGCAGCGCGGCGTCCATCGTGCCCGGCTCGGCCCAGATGCCGCTGCGCGCCGAGATCGGCTTGAAGACCAGGTCACCGGCGGCGATCGCCATCAGGTACGAGGGGATCTTCTGCGGCATCGAGAAGCGGTAGTCACCGTTGCGCTGGGCATCGGGACGGTTGTCGGCGCTCATCAGCACCATGACGTCGGGACGCGAGGTCACGTGCGCGGTGTAGGTGTAACGCACCGCCGGCGTGTCCTGCAACGGCACCCAGCTGCGCGCATGGATCTGCTGCGACTGGCTGAACATGAAGGGCAGCGTCTTGCCTTCGGTCATCTCCGGGGTCAGCCACTGCAGGCCCGAGGCGGTCGGCGCGCTGCTGTAGTCCACGCGCACCTTGGCATTGCGCTGCGGCACCTGGATCGTCAGCTTGCTGCCCAGCACCGGATCCGCGGGCGCCAGCGCGAACTGCAGCGGCTGCCACTGGCCGTCGGCTTCGCCCTCGACCTTGCGGATCGTCAGCTCTCGGGTGTCGAGCACCAGCGCGGTGGCCGCCTTGTCCTTCCAGTCCAGCGTGTAGGTCGCGGTGCCGGCGATGGTGCGGGCATCGAAATCCAGGGCGACGTCGAGCGCGAGGTCCTCGATGACGACCTTGCCGGGCTCGGCGTAGGAATGCTCGTCGCTGTCACCTGCGGCGGTCGGGGCGGTGGCGGGGGACGGCGTCACGGCAGTCGGGTCTCCGGATTCGCGCTGGCAACCGACGGCCAGCAGGGCGAGCAGCAGTGCGGACACGAATGCACGCAGGCGCCGGCGCGGTTCAACGATGTTTTGCATGGGAATTCAACGGCCAACCAACAGGAACCCTAGTCTAGCGCGCGCCTGAGGGGCCTTGCCGGCAGCCCGGTGGGCCGCCACAAACGGCAATGGCCCGCACGTGGCGGGCCATGGTGAGCGCATCTGGAAGGTCCGGCCGATTGCCGGCGATGCGCTCGGGCGCCCGGACTTGATGGCGCCGTCGGACTTCAGGGAGTCAGACGCCAGATCAGACGACCGCGAGCTGCCGGGCCTGCGGGCGCGTGGCGGTCATGCCGGCAGCGCTGTAGGTGCCGCTGGACTCGGTCCGGCCCAGGTGCCGCAGCGCCCAGTCGACCTCGCGCCGGCGGCGCGACAGCAGCACGCTGTTGGCTTGGTTCAGGATGCGCAGCGCGGCGATGCGGTCGGCGGCCGACAGGTCCGGCGGGGCCGACTCGGCCTGGCGCAGTGCGCGGACCTTGGCCTCGGTCGACGCCAGCAGCGCGACCACGTCGTTGTCGATCAGCGCCTGGCGTTCGGCCTGCAGCGCGCCTTCCAGCGCGTCGAGGACGTTGGCGTCGTGCAGGGCGGGGTTGGCGGTCTGCATGTCAGCGCTCCAGCTCGCGCTCGAGTCCGAGCATGCGGGTGGCGATGGTCTCGGCGTCGATCTTGTAGCTGCCGTCGGCGATCGCCGCCTTCAGCGCGTTGACGCGGGTCATGTCGATGCCTGCCGGTGCCGCGCCCAACGTACGTCCCATGGCCTGGAGTCCTTCGGCGTCGCCGGTCAGGCTGACGCGATCAGCCGCGGCGACCGCCGCGACGGGTACATTGCGGGCGTCCCCGGCACGGCCGGCCGTCGCGACCGCAACGGCATCCGCGGCCCGCAGGCCGGGTGGCAGTCCGTCGATCTTGTAGCTCATGGGACGTTCCTCGTGTGCTCGGTTCCAACACGGTAACGGCCGCGCCCGCCGGAACTTGAGCCCGATGTGACGTCATTCGCACTTCCGGTGTTCAGGTCGCCGGCCACGGGGGGCAGCCCCTGGTCCTGGCCGGTCGCGAGCGCCCGCGCCGCCCGGCAGGAACAGGCCCTCCGAACCTGTTCACAGTCTGGAGCGCAGAAAGCGCAGTGTACGTGGAGGTACACGAGCATTTGTGGCCACCCTCCATGGCGGCCACCCTTGGGGCCAGCGCCATGCGCTGTCAAGAACCGCTCCAGGCGGTTCTTTCGAGCACCGCACGCACGCCAGATGGCAAGCGCAGCAAGAGCGTGAACAGGTTCTCAGGGCAGCACCTCGACCGTCCCGGCCTCGGGCAGCAGCCGGCCGCGGACGACCTTGCGGGAGGCGGTGTTCTGGACCGCGATGCGCTCGCCGACCTGGGCCGCGCCCAGCGCGACGCCGGGCATACGGATCTCGGCGCCGCCAACGCGCGACACCAGCATGACCGGATCGCCCCGGCGCAGCGGCTGGCCCTGCTGGAGGTCGACCTCGGTCGGCACCGCGCCGGTCCCGAGCGCCCGGCTGGGCACGCGCCCGGCCAGTTCGGCCGGATCGCTGAAGACCCGTCCGGCGGCGGCACCGACATCGCGGCGCTGCACGCTGAGCTGGCTGGGGTCGATCGGCACGCCGGCCCGCAGCGGCCCGTTGACGACGACGACGTCGGCCTCGCGGCGCAGCGTCACCGGCACGTACAGGCGCCAGCCCGGGGTGTCGGGACAACGCACCTGGACCATCCTGGCGTTGTTGGCGACCGCGACCAGCGGTTGCGTGCAGGCGGTCAGGCGCAATCGCGAATCCAGCCGGGCCTCGCCCTGCGCGCCCGGGCCGCCGGCCGCTTCCAGGGCGGCGCTCCGGATGCTGTCGAGCGGCTGCGGCGTGGCCGCGGCCAGGAGGCCGGCATGCAGGACGCAAGCAAGCGCCACGACAGCCAGGTGCGGGGGGCGGAGGCGATGGACGGTGACGGCAACGGACCGGGTCATGCCCGCTCCCGGTGCAAGAGACATGCCGCAGACATGCCGCGCCGCGCAGGTCGCGGTGTCGCGGCGGCAGCGCAGGGGCCCGGAGGCCCACTGCGGGCCGGCCGCCGGTTTTTTGGCGGACGTGGGCTATCGGCGCCGGCGCAGGGGGCGTCCCGGCCACCGCCGAAAACCCGTCATCCCCCACCCGGACCGCGCCAGCACGGCGCTGGCACACGACTTGCCTGATCGCTGTCGAACACCACGCCCGCTGGAGGGCAGCATGGCCGACTTCCTAGGCATCCACGGCACCGCCCTGGCGATCCGCGAGCAGCGGCTGCAACTGCTGGCTGCGAACATCGCCAATGCCGACACGCCGAACTACCAGGCGAAGGACCTCGATTTCAACGCGGCACTGAATGCCGCAATGACGTCGCCGCGCGCGAATGCACTGGAGGTCGTCGACCCGTTGAACGCCGCGACCGCGGGCGCGCAATACACGCGCCCGTCGAGCCAGCCGAGCCTGGACGGAAATACCGTCGACGGCGACCGCGAGAACGCCGCGTTCGCGCAGGCGAGCCTGGAATACCGGGCCTCGCTGTCGTTCGTCGAATCCAAGGTCCGCTCGATGCTGACCGCCATCACCGGACAATAGAAGGAACGCGCGCATGAGCAACCTTCCGATCTTCGACGTCGCCGGTTCGGCGATGAACGCGCAGTCGGTGCGATTGAGCACCGTGGCGTCGAACCTGGCCAATGCCGATTCGGTCTCCGGCGATCCCAACGCGGTGTTCCGCGCCAAGCATCCGGTGTTCACGACCGAACAGGTCGGCATGAACCCGGCGCTGGTCGGCGTGCGCGCGACCGAGGTCGTCGACAGTTCGGCCGCGCCGGTCAAGCGCTACGAGCCCGGCCATCCGCTGGCCGACGCCAATGGCTATGTCTATGCGCCCGACATCGATCCGGTCGCGCAGATGGTCGACCTGATCTCGGCCTCGCGCAGCTACCAGGCCAACGTCGAGGTCTTCAACAGCGCCAAGGAAATGGCGATGGCGACCTTGAACATGGGCCGCTGAGCCCGCGCGTTCGCCGCTCACCACCTCCGCACGCTGCCGACGTCTTCTTTTCCTTTCAACGTTCCCACGACCAGGACCGCCGCATGGCTTCCGTCAATACCGATACGCTGGCCTCGCTCGGCCTCACGCCGAAGCAGACGACCACCAATACGTCGACCGGCGCGCTCGGCCAGGCGAACTTCCTGTTGCTGATGACCGAACAGCTCAAGAACCAGGATCCGCTGAAGCCGCTCGACAGCCAGCAGTTCCTCGGCCAGCTGGCGCAGTTCTCGACCGTGCAGGGCATCGACCAGATGCAGTCGGCGATGGGCTCGATGGCCAGCGTCATGGAGTCCGACCAGACGCTGCGAGCGGCCTCGCTGGTCGGCCACGACGCACTGGTGGAAACCTCCAAGGTCACGCTGGCGGCCGGGGCGACCTTGCGCGGCGAGATCGAGGCGACCCGCGCCGGCCCGGTGACCTTCGAGGTCACCGATGCCAGTGGCGCGACCGTGCGCCGGATGACGCTGGAGGCCAAGTCCGCAGGGACGCTGGCGTTCGACTGGGACGGCCTGACCGATGCCGGCACGCCGGCCGCGGCGGGCACGTACAAGATCAAGGCGCTGGCCGGGAATCCCGGCACCAGCGGCGCCGAAGCCCTGTCGACGCGGCTGATGGCGCGCGTGGACAGCGTCTCCATCGAGTCCACCGGACTCACCCTCAACCTCGCCGGCCTCGGCAGCCACACGCTGTCGTCGGTGCGTCGCATCGGCTGAGTCCAGCCAACACCGTCCGTCCTTCCACAGACCACTCCCGGGGATTTCCCATGAGCTTCCGCATTTCCCTGAGCGGCATGAATGCCGCCTCGTCCGATCTCAGCGTCACCTCGCACAACATCGCCAACGCCAACACCACCGGCTTCAAGCAGAGCCGCGCGGAGTTCAGCGACGTGTTCGCGCTGTCGCCGTATGGCCTGGCCAAGAACGCGACCGGTGCCGGTGCGCAGTTGCAGCGCGTCGCCCAGCAGTTCAACCAGGGCAATGTCGACTTCACCGGCCAGGCGCTGGACATGGCCGTCGCCGGCCAGGGGTTCTTCACCCTGTCCAACAATGGTGCGATCGTCTATTCGCGTGCCGGTAACTTCACCACCGACAAGGATGGTTTTGTCGGCAATCCGTCGGGCCAGCGCCTGCAGGTCTACGCGCCCAACGGCGACGGCAAGACCTTCAACACGGGACGTCTGGTCGATCTGCAGCTGGCGACGGGCGATGCTCCGCCGGCACCGAGCACGAAGGTCAATGTCGGCGTGACGCTGCCCGGCAACGCGACGCCACCGACGACGGCAACGTTCGATGCCACCGACCCGACCTCGTACAACCACACGACGTCACTGACGGTCTACGATTCGTTGGGCGCGGCGCACTCGCAGTCGCTGTACTTCACGAAGACGGCCAATCCGAATGAATGGTCGGTACGCACGCAGATCGACGGTGTGGATGTCGGCACACCGCAGACGATGACGTATTCGTCAACGGGTGCGCTGCTCAGCCCGGCCGGCGGCAGCATCACCCTGCCCGCTTATACGCCGCCCGGCGGCGCTGGTGCGATGACGCTGGCGCTGGATCTGGGTAACTCGTCGCAGTACGGCCAGAAGTTCGCGGTCAACGAGATCACCCAGGACGGTTATGCAACCGGCAGCCTGTCGGGCATCTCGGTGTCGCCCGAGGGCGTGGTCCAGGCCAGCTACACCAACGGCGTGACCAAGGCGCTGGGCCAGGTGGCGTTGACGATGTTCTCCAATCCGCAGGGGCTGCAGCAGAACGGTGACAACGCGTTCACCGAGACCTTCGAGTCGGGCCAACCGCTGCGCGGTTCTGCCGGCACGGCGCAGTTCGGCCTGGTGCAGGGCGGCGCGCTGGAAGCATCGAACGTCGACCTGACCGAGCAGTTGGTCAACATGATCACCGCGCAGCGCAACTTCCAGGCCAATGCGCAGATGATCCAGACCCAGGACCAGGTCACGCAGACGATCATCAACCTGCGTTGACGATCACCCACGCGCCCCCGCAGTCGAAGGCACACGCCTTCGTTTGCGGGGGCGTTGTGCTGTGTGAGGTCTGGGTCCGAGAGAGAGCGGACGCTTGCCGGTATGCCGATGCGGGTCCGGAGACAACGAACCTGCTTTGGATTTCAATGCGTTCAGGGAAGTCGAAGCCAAATGCGCTATCGGCTTCGGAAGCCGCGTCATCCCGACCAGGGATTACTCCTCGGCTCGATCAGCCATCCATGGCTGACTCGCCGCCGCAGGCCATCCATGGCCTGCTTTCCGCAATCCCTAGTCTGGATGCCGCCGGACGTCGGATGGTTTGCTGTTTCGATCTTCAGAGACAAGTTCCCCAGACGTATCGACAACGCAATCCGGAAGCGCACGGCAGCGGCGTGGCGGGCGGGGGCCGCGTCGAGCACGCCATGAATGGCGTGCCGCCGTAGGGCGGGTCTCGACCCGCCACAAGGATTCCAGAACGTCCCACACATCAAACACAAACACGCCGGGTAGAGACCCGGCCTACCCAGGCTCCGATTCGGCGACTTGGCGACACCGCAACCGTGACGCTTGCGGCAGCGGCGTGTCGGGCGGAGGCCGCGTCAAGCACGCTATGGATGGCGTGCGCCCGAGTCAGGGCAGGATGCCCTGACCGAGGGAGAGCGGACTCTGCCCGGCGCGCCGATGCGCCTCCGGAGCGAGCAAACCCGCTTTGGGCTTTGGGCTCTGGGCTCTGGGCTTCTCCAACCGAAACCGCGCGCCACCCCGCCCGGGATGTCCCCAAGAAGCCCCGCCCCCGCATCCACAGGGTCAAAGAGGCGTCGCGGCACAGGGCTTGCATGGCAATCGACCATGGACAAAGCCCTCTACATCGCAATGACCGGCGCCAGCGCGACCCTGCGTGCACAGGGGACCGTGGCGCATAACCTGGCCAACGTCGACACCGTCGGATTCCGCGCGACCCTGAGCGCGACGACCGCGATGCCGGTCGCCGGAGCCGGACTGCCCTCGCGCGTGGCGACCAGCGAACGCCTGGTCGGCGTCAGCAATGCCACCGGCGCGATGCGCACCACCGGCAACGCCCTCGACGTCGCCCTCAAGCCCGACCGCTGGTTCGCCGTACGCGACGCCAACGGCGGCACCGCCTATACCCGCGCCGGCGACCTGCAGATAACCCAGAACGGACTGCTGACCACAGCCAGCGACCTGCAACTGCTCGATGCCGGCGGCGAACCCGTCGCCATCCCGCCCAACGATGGCATGGAGATCGGCGCCGACGGCACGATCTCGGTGATCCCGCAGGGCTCGCCGGCGTCCTCGATGACCCAGGTCGGACGCCTGCACGTCGTCGAAACCAACACCCGCGCCCTGGTCCGCGGCGAGGACAGCCTGATGCGGACCGCGCCCGGCGCCGCCGCCCCCCTGCCCGCCTCTGGCGCCGTGCTGTCCACCGGCGTGCTGGAGAACAGCAACGTCGACGCCACCGGCGCACTGGTCTCGATGATCGAGCTGGCGCGCCAGTTCGAAATGCAGGTACGGGTCTTGCAGAGCGGTGACGAATCCGCACGCAGCGCCAACTCCCTGCTGTCCTCACGTTGATTTTCCGACACACCTGACGAGCAACCACCATGACCACACAGGCACTCTGGATCGCCAAGACCGGCCTCGACGCGCAGCAGACGCGCATGGCGGTCATCTCCAACAACCTCGCCAACGTCAACACGACCGGCTTCAAGCGCGACCGTGCGAACTTCGAGGACCTGCTGTACCAGACCCAGCGCCAGCCCGGCGGCGCCTCCTCGGAGCAGACCATGCTGCCCAGCGGCATGGCCACCGGCACCGGCGTGCGCGTGGCGACCACCGCCAAATCGTTCACGCAGGGCAACCTGTCGCAGACCGGCAACGCGCTCGACGTCGCCATCAACGGCCGCGGTTTTTTCGAAGTCCTGATGCCCGACGGCAGCAGCGCCTACAGCCGCGACGGCGCCTTCCAGGTCAACGCCGAGAGCGAACTGGTCACCAACGAAGGGTATCCAGTGCAGCCGGGCCTGCAGATTCCCGAAGGCGCACAGAGCGTCACCATCGCCGCCGACGGCACCGTCAGCGTGCAGATCGCCGGGCAGACCGAATCGGTGCAGGTGGGCGCGCTGACGCTGACCGATTTCGTCAATCCCGCCGGCCTGCATGCGCTGGGCGGCAACCTCTATACCGAGACCAGCGCATCCGGCCCGGCCCAGACCGGCGCGCCCGGCGAGAACGGCGTCGGCCGGCTGGTGCAGGGCTCTCTGGAAAGCTCCAACGTCAACACCGTCGAAGAACTGGTGTCGATGATCGAAACCCAGCGCGCCTACGAGACCAACGCCAAGGCGATCTCGACCGTCGACCAGATGCTCGGCTACCTCAACAACAACCTGTGATGACCGCCATGCGCACCCTCCTTTCCCTTGCCCTGCTGGCCGCGTTGTCGGGCTGCGCCAGCTTCGTCGGCGACGTCGTGCCGTTCCCGCAGCAGGTCGCGCCGGTCGCGCCGCAAGGCGGCAGCTATCCGGGTGCGGCGTCGGGTGACGGCCAGTACGCCACCGCCGAAGCCAGTGGCGGTGGTTCGATCTTCGCCGGTGCCGCCGATGGCAGCGGCAACCCGGGCATCCGCCTGTTCCAGGACAACAAGGCGCGCGAGGTCGGCGACCTGCTGACGATCGTGCTGGTCGAAAGCACCAGCGCGCGCTCCAACGCCAAGACCGGCATCAGCAAGAATGCGTCGATCGGGCTGGAAGCGCCAACACTGTTCGGCCAGTCGGTGACGATGAACGGCAACAACCTGCTGCAGGCCGAAGTCGCCGCGCAGCGTGGCTTCAACGGCGCCGGCGATTCGGCACAGAGCAACGCACTGGCCGGCAACATCACCGTGACCGTCGTGCAGCGACTGGGCAACGGCAACCTGCGCATCGCCGGCGAAAAGCAGATGCGCCTGAACCAGGGCGACGAACTCGTGCAGGTGCAGGGCATCGTGCGCGCGTCCGACATCGGCCCCGACAACCGCGTGACCTCCGACCGCGTCGGCGACGCCCGCATCGTCTATGGCGGTCGCGGCGCGATGGCGCGCTCCAATGCGATGGGCTGGCTCGGCCGGTTCTTCAACTCCGCCGCCGCGCCCTACTGACAGGCCTGCCGACATGTCCCTCCTTCCGTTCCGCGTCCGCATCGCCGCCGCCCTGCTGGGCAGCGTCGCGATCCTGCTGGCCGCGCCTCCGGCACAGGCCGAGCGCGTCAAGGATCTCGCGCAGGTCGCAGGCGTGCGCGGCAACCCGCTGGTCGGCTACGGCCTGGTCGTCGGCCTCGACGGCAGCGGCGACCGCACCTCGCAGACGCCGTTCACCGTGCAGAGCCTGAAGACCATGCTCGACCAGCTCGGCGTGACTCTTCCGCCGGGCGTGAACCCGCAGCTCAAGAACGTCGCCGCGGTCGCGATCCAGGCCGAACTGCCGCCGTACGCCAAGCCCGGCCAGACCATCGACGTCACCGTGTCGTCGATCGGCAACGCCGGGTCGCTGCGTGGCGGCGCCCTGCTGATGGCGCCACTGCGCGGTGCCGACGGACAGATCTACGCCATCGCGCAGGGCTCGCTGGTCGTCAGCGGCTTCGGTGCGTCCGGCCGCGACGGTTCCAAGATCTCGGTCAACGCGCCCAACGGCGGCAGCATTCCCAATGGCGCGATCGTCGAGCGCGCGGTGCCGGGTGTCGGCGCGCGCGGCGAGACGGTTACGCTGAACCTGCACCAGTTCGACTACACCACCGCGTCGCGGATCGTCGAAGCGGTCAACCGCAGCTTCGGCCAGGGCACCGCCCAGGCGATCGATGGCGTGACCATCGAGATCCTGCCGCCGCCCGGCGACCGCATCGGCTTCCTGGCGCAGCTCGAATCGCTGGACGTCAGCCCCGGCGCCGCCGCGGCCAAGGTCGTCGTCAACGCGCGCACCGGCACCGTGGTCATGGGCGGCGCGATCAGCGTGCTGCCGGCGGCGGTCGCGCATGGTTCGCTGACGGTCTCGATCGTCGAAGGCGCGGCGATCAGCCAGCCCGAGGCGTTCTCGCGCGGCGGCCAGACCGTGGTCGTGCCGCAGTCGACGGTCAGCGCGACCGCGGACGGCGGCAAGATGTTCCTGTTCGAGGGCGGCACCACGCTGGAGTCGATCGTGCGCGCGGTCAACGCCGTCGGCGCGGCGCCGGGCGACCTGGTCGCGATCCTCGAAGCACTCAAGCGAGCCGGCGCACTGCGCGCCGAGCTGGAAGTCATCTGACCCGCCGGCCATGTCCATTCCCGGCGCCATCGCGAACCGTGTGAACGGCATCGGCCTGGACCGGGCTGCGACGCCGTCGCAGCCGCGGATCGGCGAGGCCGCGCGTGAACTGGAAACCCAGTTCGCGCACATGCTGATCAAGTCGATGCGCAGCACGACCTCGGGCGATCCGCTGGGCGGCAACAACGCGACCTATCGCGAGATGTACGACCAGCAGCTCGCGCGCGAACTGACCAAGGGCCGTGGCCTCGGCCTGGCCTCGATGATCGAGCGCCAGCTCGAGCGCAGCAGCGGCATCGGCGACGACGCCGCCACACCGCTCGATACCCGCCTGCCCGGCGACGACGGCGCACGCGCGCTGCCGTTGTCGTCCGCGGCGCCGGCGGCCTTGCCGCTGCGCGCACCGGCATCCTCATCCGGCCTGCCGTTCTCGACTGGCGGCGCGCTGTCGCTGGCCGCGCCCAGCGCCGGCGTCTCGATGCAGGCGCTGCCGATGACGGCATGGCCGGTGGCGCCGGTCGCCGACGCGTCCGCGCTGTCCAGCGGCACTCTCACTTTCGATGGCGATTGCGACATCGACTGCAGCAGTCCCGAAGCCTTCGTGCAGTCGATCTGGCCGCATGCGCAGAAAGCCGCCGCCGAACTCGGCGTGCCGGCGAAGGCGCTGGTCGCGCAGGCCGCGCTCGAAACCGGCTGGGGCCGTCGCCTCGCCGGAGAGAAAGGCGTGACCTCCAACAACCTGTTCGGCATCAAGGCCGGCAGCCGCTGGTCCGGCGACAGCGTCAACGCCGCCACCCACGAATACGTCAACGGCGTGCGCCAGAACGAGCGCGCGCGTTTCCGCGCCTATGCCTCGCCGGCCGACAGCTTTGCCGATTACACCCAGCTGCTCGGCAACGACCGCTATGCCGCCGCACGCGGCACCGGCGACGACACGCATCGCTTCGCCAGTGCCCTGCAGCGCGCCGGTTACGCCACCGATCCGCGCTACGCCGCCAAGCTGACGGCGATCGCCAACGGCCCGACCATCGACCGTGCGCTGGCCGGCCTGCCCGGCAACGGCCGCCTGCCGGGCGCCACCGAGCCACGTTATGCCGCGGCTTCCGTGCCCGCGCAGGCCACGCTGGCCCTGGCACCGACGCAGGGCGGCGACGCCGGCCTGCTCGCCGCGCGCTCGGCCGCCGCATTCGCTTCGCCCTTTGCCTCCCCGTCTGCTTCGCAGAGCGCGCCCCATGGCCCGCGTTACTGACGCGCGCTAACCAAGGACTCCCATGACCGGCATGCTTTCCACTGGCAGCTCCGCCCTCCTCGCGTTCCAGCGCGCGCTGGGCACGATCAGCCACAACGTCGCCAACGCCACGACCGACGGCTACAGCCGCCAACGCGTCGAGCTGGCCGCACGCGCCGGCACGCCGCTGCAGGGCGGGGCTTATATCGGACAGGGCGTCGATGTCGCCAAGCTGCAGCGGCTGGCCGATGGCCTGGTGTTCGCGCGCCAGGTCGACAGCAGCGGTGAAGTCGGTCGCCTGACCAGCCTGTCGTCGATGGCCACGCGCGTCGATGCGCTGCTGTCGGACAGCACCACCGGACTGTCGGTGCCGTTCTCGGATTTCTTCAAGGCCGCACGCGGCGTCAGCGCCGACCCGACCTCGACGACCGCGCGCACTGCCCTGTTGGCCGCCGCGCAATCGCTGGCGACGCGCTGGAACTCGCTCGACACCCAGCTGTCGACCATCGAGGACGAGACCGACGCCAGCCTGCTCGGCAAGGTCAACGACGCCAACCAGCTCGCGCGCGAGATCGCCGACCTCAACCGTTCGATCGCTGCCGCCGGCGGCAGCGTGACCCCGGACATGCTCGACGCGCGCGAGACCCGCATCAACAAGCTCGCGGCGATGACCGGTGCGACGATCACCAAGTCCGACGACGGCTCGATGAACGTGTTCACGCTCGGCGGCCAGCCGCTGGTGTTGGGCGCCAAGGCCAATCCGCTGTCGACGATCCAGGATCCGTTCCGTCCCGACCGCCTGCAGCTGGCCATCGACACCGGCCACGGCACTCCGACCCGACTGGCCGACAGCGGCCTGTCCGGCGAGCTCGGCGGACTGCTCGAATTCCGCAGCCGCGTGCTCGATCCCGCGCGCAACGAACTCGGCCGCCTGGCCACGGTCATGGCCACCACGTTCAACGAGGCGCAGCGCGCCGGCGTCGACTACAACGGCAATCCCGGGACCGACCTGTTCGCGCTGCAGCCGCCGACCGTGCAGCAGAACGCCGCCAACACCGGCACCGCCAGCTTCGTCGGCAGCATCGGCAATGCCTCGGCGCTGACCGGCAACGACGTGGTGATGCGTTTCGACGGCAGCGCCTGGAGCGCGCAGCGCGCCGACAACGGCCTGCCGGTCGCGATGACCGGCAGCGGCACCGCGGCCGATCCCTTCGTCGTCGACGGCGTGTCGCTGGTGATGTCCGGCAGCGCCGCCGCGGGCGACCGCTTCAGCCTGCGTCCGACCTCGGGCGCCGCCGGCAGCCTGCGCGTGGCGATCTCCGATCCCGCACACATCGCCGCCGCCGGCCCGATGGTCGCCAGTGCCGACACCGGCAACCTCGGCAACGGCCGCGTCGCGACGACGACGGTGACCAACGCGGCGGCGTTCGCGGCGTTCACCGGCGCCAGCATCGAGTTCATCGACGACACCCAGTACACCGTCAACGGCGCCGGCCCCTTCGCCTGGACGCCGGGCAGCGCGATCGCCGATCCCGGCGGCGCCTGGTCGATCACGCTGTCTGGCACGCCGGGGGCGGGCGACAGCTTCGCGCTCGGGCGCACGCCGGCGCGTTCAAGCGGCAATGCCAACGCGCAGGCGTTCTCGACGCTCGATACCCGTGGCGTGCTCAACGGCGGCAGCGTGTCGCTGACGGTCGGCCTCAGCGAGCTGGTCTCCAAGGCCGGAACCGAGGCCCGCCATGCCGACCTCAGCCTTGAAGCGCAGCAGGCCATCGACCTGCAGGTCGGCGCCGAGCGCGAGTCGATCAGTGGCGTCAACCTCGAAGAGGAAGCCACCAACCTGATGAAGTACCAGCAGGCCTACCAGGCGGCCGCACAGATCCTGAAGACCGCGGACACGATGTTCCAGACCCTGTTGGCGACCGTGAGTCGCTGAGGAACCGCCATGACGCTCCGCCTCTCCACCGCCGCCATGCACCAGCAGGGCGTGACCGCCCTGCTCCGCCAGCAGTCCAATGTCGCGCGCGCGCAGCTGGAACTGACGACGCAGAAGAAACTGATCACCGCCGCCGACAACCCGGCCGGCATGGCGCAGGCGACCCGGCTCGACCATGCACTGGCGACGCTGGAGCAGCAGGACCAGGATTCGGCGCTGCTCGAACACCGCCTGCGCTCGCAGGAGCAGGCGCTGACCGATGTCGGCACCCAGCTCGACCGCGCGCGCGAACTGACGGTCAAGGCCAATACCCCCACGCTGTCGGAAGCCGACCGCAAGTCGATCGCCGAGGAACTGCGCTCGATCCGCAGCGCGATCATCGCCATCGCCAACCGCGACGACGGCACCGGCCATCGCCTGTTCGCCGGTGAGCGCGACGCGGTGCAGCCGTTCGCCGAAGACAGCAATGGCGCGATCACCTACGTCGGCGACGACGGCCGCAACCAGGTCGAGGTCGCACCCGGACTGCGCGTGGCCGGCACCGATCCCGGCAGCGACCTGTTCCTGCGTATCCGCACCGGCGACGGCCTCAGCCGTGGCGCCGCCGACACCGGCAATGCCGGCAGCGGCGTACTCAAGCACAGCGCGGTCACCGACAGCGCGGCCTGGGCCGGTCGCACGCTGACGCTGGAGTTCACCGCCCCCGACACCTATCGTGTCGTCGATGCCGGCGGCACGGTGATCTCGACCGGCGCCTACACCGCCGGCGCGACGATCAGCGCTGGCGGCGTGCAGATGACGCTGACCGGCGCGCCCGCGACCGGCGACAGCTTCCAGGTCGGCAAGGCGCCGACCCAGGACGTGTTCGCGACCCTCGATGCGATCGCGACCGCCCTGGAGACGCCGGCCACCACCGATGCCGAGAAGGCCGCGCGCAACAACGCGGTCAATTCCGCGCTCGGCGACATCAGTCGCACCCAGGACCATTTCCTCAGCGCGCGCGCCAGCACCGGTACCCGCCTGGCCGCACTCGACGATGCCACCGACAGCCGCAGCGCCTATGGCCTGAGCCTGGAGACCACGCTGTCGAACCTGCGCGACATCGATCCCGCCGAAGCCGCCGCCCGGCTGGCCTTGCAGGCGACTGCGCTGGAGGCTGCGCAGAAGACGCTGATCCGCGTGCAGTCGATGTCGATCTTCGACCTGCTTTGAAGATCGCCGCCACCGGCCTCTCTCCGGACCACGCATCCGCCGCCGTCATCCCCGCGGCGGCGGCGGCGACATCGACCGCCGCCCTGCCTCTGTCCGCCCTGCCTCTGTCCGCCCTGCCTCTGTCCGCCCTGCCTCTGCCCGCCCCACGTGCCTGCGTCGTGCGCCGCGACCGCCGCCGCGGGTCGCGCCGTGGTTGCGGGCCGGTGCCGATCCTGCTGCTGGTCGCGTGCCCGACGACGCCTGCGTTGCCCTCGCCCCGCAGGGCCGCCATGCCCGCGCTGGGCGGCCGGTCACAGCGCGCCACGCGACCGCCGACGTACGCTTCAGGCCCGGCCCGGGGACGGCCGTTGGAAGTTTTTTCGCCACGACGCTAAAGGAACCCGGCGCGGCGCCGTTATAGACAGCAGCAGCGGAGAGGACCATTCCCGGCCACACCCTGCGGACCCCGGCCAAGGCCCTCTCGTCGCCGCCGGACCCTACCTTCCAGGAGAGCTTCAATGTCGCAAGTCATCAACACCAACGTGATGTCGCTCAACGCCCAGCGCAACCTGACCGCGTCCAGCACCGACCTCGCTACCTCGTTGCAGCGCCTGTCCTCGGGCCTGCGCATCAACAGCGCCAAGGACGACGCCGCCGGTCTGGCCATCAGCCAGCGTTTCACCACCCAGATCCGTGGCCTCGACCAGGCCGCCCGCAACGCCAACGACGGCATCTCGCTGTCGCAGACCGCCGAAGGCGCGCTGGGCAGCATCGGCGACAACCTGCAGCGCATCCGTGAGCTGGCCGTGCAGAGCCGCAACGCCACCAACTCGGTCACCGACCGCGCTGCGCTGGACGCCGAAGCCCAGGCCCTGAAGTCGGAAATCGACCGCGTCGCGGCGCAGACCAACTTCAACGGCGTCAAGCTGCTCGACGGTTCGTTCACCGCGCAGTCCTTCCAGGTCGGCGCCAATCAGGGCGAGACCATCGACATTGCCGCCATTACCAACGCCTCGTCCGCAGCCTTGGGCAGCTGGACTGGCCTGGGCACGACGGCCTACACCCAGACCCAGACCGCAGCGATCACCGACGCGGCCGCTCCGGGTGCGATCTCGGTCAGCATCAACGGCGTGACCATCAGCCTTGCAGCGGATGCCGCACGCACCACCGGTGCCGCGGCGCTGACCGCCCTGTCGGCGGCCTTCGACACTGCCAAGGCGCTGCCCGCCAACACCGGGCTGGCCAACGTGACCTTCAGCGCCGCTGGCGCCGTGGTGTCGACCGATGCCAACCTGACGATCGCCGGCGCCACCGGCGTGACCGGCCTGGCGACCGCCGCCGGCACCGCGACGACGGTCCCGGGCGCTGCGCAGACCGGCTTCGCCACGCTGAGCCTGGCCACGGTGGCCGGTGCCGACAACGCGTTGCTGGCGATGGACGCCGCGCTGACCGCCGTCAACACCGCGCGCGCCGAGATGGGTGCGATCCAGAACCGCTTCACTTCGGTCGTCGCCAACCTGGGCACCACCTCGGAGAACCTGTCGGCTGCCCGCAGCCGCATCCAGGACGCCGACTTCGCGAAGGAATCGGCGGCGCTGACGCGCAACCAGATCCTGCAGCAGGCCGGTACCGCGATGCTGGCCCAGGCCAACCAGTCCGCCTCCGGCGTGCTGAGCCTGATCCGCTGATCCAGGCCAGGGCGTGGCTTCGGCCACGCCCTGTTCCGCTGCCGCCTCGTGCAAGGCGGCAGCGGAACAGGGCGACACCCGCAACACCCCCCGCTTTCCTTCCATGCACAGGCAGCCGTCATGACCGCCACCGACCACCACGCAGCACCGCCCTTCCGCAGCGCCAGCGCGCGCGCGGGGAGTGGCCGGCTGTCGCAAGGGCAGGTGCGCTGATGGCCGTCGGCACCGTCGGCTCCGGCATCGACCCGGCGACCATCGCCGCCCAGTTGACCGCCTCCGAACGCGCGCCGGCCGATGCCCGCCATGCCAAGACCGAGACCGCCATCAAGGCGCAGGTCTCGGCCATCGGTTCGCTGCGTTCGGCGATGACCAACCTGCAGACCGCGCTGCGCGCACTGAGCGGCAACCAGGCCACGCAGGCGCGCTCGGTCGCGCTGTCGGCCACCACCGGTTTCTCGGCCACGGTCTCGGCCGGCGCACCGACCGGCCAGTACCAGGTCGAAGTGCTGGCCCTGGCCAGCGCGCAGAAGCTGGCCTCGGCGGCCTATGCAGACGACAAGGCGGTCGTCGGACACGGCCAGCTGACGATCACCGCCGGCGAGCACACGTTCACCGTCGACATCGCTGAAGGCGCCGACTCGCTGGCCGAGGTCCGCGACGCGATCAACGCACAGGCTGCCGGCAAGGGTCTGCAGGCGACCATCGTCACCGGCGACGGCGGTGCGCAGCTGGTGCTGGGCGCACTCGACAGCGGCACCGCGAAGACCATCACCGTCAGCGCCAGCGGCGGCAATGGCGGGCTCGCGGCCCTGGCCTACCCGGCCGGCGGCGGCGGCATGAGCCAGCTGGTCGCTGCCAGCGACGCCCAGATCAAGGTCGACGGCATCGTCCGCACCAATGCCAGCAACACCATCACCGACCTGGTGCCGGGCATCAGCTTCACGCTGAAGGAAGCCGAGGCCGGCAAGGTCATCCAGATGACCGTCGGCACCGATACCGCGGCGCAGCTGACCGCGGTCAAGACCTTCGTCACCAACTACAACGCCGCGCTGTACGCGATCGCCAGCACCACCACCTACAACGCCACCACCAAGGTCGCGGCGGCGCTCAACGGCGACGCGATGGTACGCGGCGTCACCCGCGACCTGCGCGACATGGTCGGCGGTGACGTCACCGCGCTGAAGGCGATGGGCATCACCATCGGCAAGGACGGCACGCTGACCCTCAGCGATGCCGACTTCAACGCCGGCATCGCCAAGGATCCGGCGGCGGTATCCAAGCTGTTCGGCAGCGCCGAAGGCAGCCTCGGCGGCAAGCTCGGCGCATCGATGACCGCGCTGCTGTCGACCGATGGCCCGCTGAAGAGCCGCGACGACAGCCTGGCCGAACGCACCAAGCAGCTGACCCGCCAGCGCGACGCCCTCGACCGCCGCATGACGCTGACCGAGGCACGCTACAAGGCGCAGTTCCTGGCGCTGGACACGATGATGACCAAACTGCAGAGCACCAGCACCTTCCTGACTCAACAACTCTCGTCGTCGTCGACGAGCTCTTCCTGAGATACGCCATGTACGCGCGCAGCCTCGCCAACCAGTACAAGCAGACCGGTGCCGACAGCGCCGCGCTGGACGCCAGCCCGCACCAGCTCATCGCGATCATGCTGTCGACCGCGCGCGAGCGCGTCCGCCTGGCGGTCGCCTCGCTCGAGCGTGGCGACGTCCCGCGCAAGGCCGCGGCGATCACCGATGCCTGTGCGATCATCGGTGGCCTCAACAGCTCGTTGAACATGGACGCCGGCGGCGAGATCGCCGATGGCCTGGCCGCACTGTACGATTACTGCCAGCGCCGCCTGCTCGACGCCAACCTCAACAACGACGTGGCCCCGCTGCGCGAGATCGACGACATCCTCGGCGACATCGAGGCCGCCTGGCGCCAGATCGCGCCGAAGGAATGAACATGCTCGCCGCTGTCGCCGATCGCGCCGACGCTCGCCCTGCCGACGACGCCGTCGCGGACGTCGCGCTTGCCCGGGTGCCGGCACTGCCGGTCTACGCGGTGCACGACGCGATCGCCGACGAGGACTGGGACACCGCGATGCAGCTGCTCGACAGGCACCATGCCGAGATCGTCTTCGCCCTGTCCAGGGTCGACCTGAAGACCGCGCCGCGGCAGCCCTGGCTCGACTTGCTTGACGAACACCGACACCTGCTCGACGCGCTGCGCATCGCACGCGATGCCGCCTCCGCCGAACTCGCCTCCTTCAGCCGCGATCGCCGCGGCACCAACGCCTGGCTGCGGGAACTGGCATGAGCGCCGATGCGGCCATCACCGTTGCCGCCAGCCCCGCCGCCGCGCGCGAGCGCCTGTTCGGCGACATCCTGGCGCTGCAGGAGATCCGCGCCGCCGCGTTCCTGCCCGGCCCGCTCGACCACGCAACGCTGGACCGCATGGCCCTGCAGGGCGAATCGCTGCTGCACGCACTGGCCGTGGTCGACGACAGCGCGCCCCGCAGCGAGGACAGCGACCAGCCTGCCGACGCCGCGCTGCAGCGGCTGGAAGCCAAGCTCGACGTGCTGACGCTGCTGATTGCCGGCATCGCCGCGACCCAGGGCACGCAGGATTCCTTGCTTGCGCTGCACTGGTCGGCGCATGGCGCCGAGCTTGAAACCCGCGGCGAGATCGCGACCGGATCGACCGGACGCTTCCGCGTGAGCGCGTCCGACTGGCTGCCGACGCCGCTGCTGTTGCCGGCCACCGTCATCGCAACCGCGCCGGAGCACGAAAATGTGACGCGCATCTGGTTGCAATTCGGACCCCTTTCACCTTCCTTCACCGAAGCGCTGGAACGGCACGTGTTCCGCATCCATCGCCGCGAGGTCGCCGAGCGCCGTCGTCGCTAGGGCCTGTCATCTATTGCCACCTGCTGTCCATGGCTGTCGCGCCCCGGTGATCTTGGTTAAGGTAGCGCCGGGGGAACGACGAAGGGAGAGGCGGTCACGTGGTGGCACGAGTGCTGATTTGCGACGACCATGCGCTGGTTCGCGCAGGGATCCGGCGTCTGCTGGAAGCGATGGACAGTGTCGAAGTGGTCGGGGAAGCGGCCAATGCCGACGATGTCGTCATTCGCGCGGGCCAGCTTCTGCCCAACATCGTCGTACTGGACCTGTCGTTGAAGGGCCGCAGCGGCTTTGACGCCCTCGCCGAACTGCGGCGCACCGTGCCCGAGAGCGCGGTCGTGGTGCTGTCGATGCACGAGGACGTGCTGCATGTGCGCGAAGCGCTGTCGCGCGGCGCGCTGTGCTACGTGGTCAAGGACGCGCCCCCGGCCGAGCTGGAGATCGCGCTGCGCGCGGCCTCGGCCGGTCGCACCTTCCTGAGCCCGCAGGTCTCCGCGCCGCAGTTGCGTAGCTATCGCGCCGAACGCGCGACCGGCGATGTCGAGAACCTGCCACGCCGCCAGCGCGAGATCCTCGACGCCCTCGGCGCCGGGCGCACGACCAAGCAGATCGCCGCGGACCTGGACATCAGCGTCAAGACCGTCGAGACGCACCGCTCGCGGATGATGGAAGCCCTGGGCTGCCGCAATGCCAGCGAACTGCTGCGCATCGCGATGCGTCACCACGACCGTCCCTGATCGCGCCCCGACGCCCTGATCAGTACTCCCTGATAGTTACTGCCTGATCGGTGCCGCCGACCGGCTCGCAGGCCGCTGACGTCACCACGACGGCCCGGGATGCCGCGCGCGGGCACAGCTGCGTCCGTCTGCTGCCGGCCTTCCGTCGCCCGTCGCCCGTCGCCCGTCGCCATCGCCCGTCGCCATCGCCCGTCGCCATCGCCTGCGGCACGCCGCTTGCCCCTGTCGGGACGGGGGAATGGCTGCGATCGCCCGGAGCGTCGGAACTCCGACGCGAATACGCCAGGCCCCTCCGTAAAGGTCGAAAACAGGGGGCGGCAAGGCCCACAACCGGCACCGCCGCCGTCGACTTCCGGACGCGTCAATGTTCCGGCCGGCCGAAACCACGCAAAAACCCCTTGAAAATGGCTTTGTGACGGGCATCACACGTGACGCAGCAGGTCATTTCATGCCAATCACACTCTGTTCACGTCATATTAACGACGCAAAGTCAGGGACTCCCTGACATGCCTACAGGATTGCCCTGAATACGGTCAGGGTTTGCCCTGATCTGAACGCCGGCTTCCCGACATCACGATATTTCCAAGGCGCCGATGGGGATCGGCCACACAGGCTTGGAACATGAAAGGCTCACTCCGTACCGGCATGGCACAGGGCGTCAACCTGACGCCGCAACTCCTGCAGTCGATCCGACTGCTGCAGCTGACTTCGGTCCAGATGCAGCAGGAACTCCAGCAGGCACTGGAGCGCAACCCGCTGCTGGAGCAGGACGAGCCCGAACTCGAGACCGAAGCGCCGGAAGCCGACATCGCCGACCTTGAAGCCGCGGCCTGGGACGAACTGCCGGAACCGGCCTTCCTGTCGGGCCTGGGCGCCAATGGCAGCTTCGGCGATCTCGACGACGCCACCTCGCGCATCGCCGATGGCGAGTCCAGCGACATGCGCCTGCGCCTGCTGAAGGCCCTGGCGCTGGACTGGAACGACGCCGACCTCGCGATGGCCGCCTGGTGGCTGGACCGCTGCGACGACCGCGGCTATCTGGAACCGGCGCTGGTCGACGCCCTGGCCGAAGGCGCCACCGCGTTCCCAGGCCAGCGCGATGAACTGCGCGTGGTGCGCCAGCGCCTGCTGCATGGCGAGTGGCCCGGTATCGCCGCCGCCGACCCTACCGAATGCCTGACCGCGCAGCTGCGCGTGCTGCCCGCCTCCGGGACCCGCACGCTGGCGCTGCGCATCCTGGCCGGGCACGTCGGCCTGCTGGCCTCGCACGACGACGCCGCGCTGGCCACCGCACTGGCCGTGCCCGCCGATGAGGTCCGCGCCGCGATCGCCCTGATCCTGTCGCTACGCGCGCACCCGGTCGAAGCCCCGGCCAGCGTCGAAGACAGCCATATCGTCCCCGACGTCGTCACCTGGTTCGCCGGTGGCAGCTGGCGCGTCGCGCTCGGCCGCCACTCGACGCCGCGCGTGCGCATCGCCGCGCATTGCGAGCGGGCCCTGTCGGGCAATGGCGGCGACCATGCCGTGCTGCGCGGCCTGCTCGACGAGGCGCGCTGGCTGGTCCGCGGCCTGGCGATGCGCAACGACACCCTGATGCGCACCGCGCAGTTGCTGGTCGAGCGCCAGCGCGGTTTCCTGGAGCGTGGCGAAGAGGCGATCCTGCCGCTGACGCTGCGCGAAGTCGCCGACGCGATCGGCGTGCACGAGTCCACGGTCTCGCGCATCGTCGCCGGCAAGTACATGCAGACCCCGCGCGGCACGATCGAACTCAAGCGCCTGTTCGCGGTGCGCCTGGATGGCGCCGACGTCGCCGGCAGCGCCGTGCGCGCGATGGTCAAGCGCCTGATCGACGACGAGCCGCGCACCGCGCCGCTGGCCGACGATGTCATCGCCGGGCTGCTGGCCCGCCAGGGCGTGCGCATCGCGCGCCGCACCGTCGCCAAGTACCGCGAACAACTGTCGATCGGACCCGCCAAGGCCCGCCACGTCTCCCGTCCGTCCCGCCTTGCCACGGTCGCCGCCTGATGAACACCGCCCGCATCCTCGTCATCGACCAGGACATGGAACGCGCCGAGCGCGTCGCCACGCTGCTGGAGTTCATGGAATACGCGCCGCGCATCGCCGCCAGCCTCGACGACCTCGACCTGTCGCGCGCGCGCCGCGCCGGCGACTGGCTGGCGGTGATCGTCGGCGATGTCGATGATGGCGACATGACCGCGTTCGCCGGCTGGTTGTCCAAGCAGGCGCTGCATCCGCCAGTGCTCGAACTGCCGGGGCACGCCCCGGACGCCGCCTGGCGCGGCCAGTTGCACCGCCAGTCGGTGTGGCCGCTGGACTTCCCGCTGCGCCGCAGCCAGTTGCAGGATTGCCTGCAGCGCGCGTCGATCCAGCATGCCGAAGTCCAGGCCCGCGCCGCCCATTCGCAGAGCGGACCGACCGGCCGCAGCGCCGGCATCGTCGCGCTCGACCGCATGATCGACCAGGTCGCCCCGCACGACACCACCGTGCTGATCCTCGGCGAATCGGGCACCGGCAAGGAAGTCGCCGCGCGCGCCGTGCACCAGCGTTCGGCGCGCCGCGAGCGCCCGTTCGTGGCCGTCAACTGCGGCGCGATCCCGGCCGACCTGCTCGAGAGCGAGCTGTTCGGCCATGAGAAAGGCGCCTTCACCGGCGCGCTGACCCAGCGCAAGGGCCGCTTCGAGATGGCCGAGGGCGGCACCCTGCTGCTCGACGAGATCGGCGACATGAGCCTGCCGATGCAGGTCAAGCTGCTGCGCGTGCTGCAGGAACGCTGCTTCGAGCGCGTCGGCGGCACCACCACCCTCAAGTGCGACGTCCGCGTGATCGCCGCGACCCATCGCGACCTCGAAGCGCGGATCGACGCCGGACAGTTCCGCGAAGACCTGTTCTACCGCCTCAACGTGTTCCCGATCGAGATGCCGGCGCTTCGCGACCGCATCGAGGACCTGCCGGAACTGATCGCCGCGATCGGCCGCCAGCAGGCCGAACAGGGCCGCGGCCAGGTCGCGCTGTCGGACGAGGCCATCGCCACGCTCCAACAGCACCGCTGGCCCGGCAACGTGCGCGAACTGTCCAACCTGCTCGAGCGCCTGGCCGTGCTGCAGCCCAACGGCGTCGTGCGCGCCGCCGACCTGCCGGCCCGCTATCGCGCGGCGGGCAGCGCCGACGGCCTCGACACCGCGCCGGCGATCCGCCAGATCGCCGCGCCCGAACGCCCCGTCGTGCAGTTGATCGCCGAGACGCCGGCCCGCCAGGAGGCCGTCGCCGACGACGCCGGCCAGGAGGAGGCCGCCCTGCCGAGCGCAGGCATCGACCTGCGCGACCACATCGCCGGCATCGAGCTGCGGCTGATCCGCGCCGCGCTGGCACAGACCGGCGGCGTGGTCGCGCATGCCGCGCCGCTGCTGGGCCTGCGCCGCACGACCCTGGTCGAAAAGCTGCGCAAGTACGGCATCGACCGCGAGACCGACCCGGCAACGGCAGCGGCGGCAGGTTTCTGACAGCGCGCTGGCACGCCTCTTGCCTGACCCGTATCAAGTCCCTGTGCAGCAGCCGCGATGACCGACGCCATCTCCTCGATCCTGTCCCAGATCCGCGCGCATGAAATGCGCACGCGCGGCGACGTGGCGCAGGGCAATGCGATCGACGTCAATCCGGGCGGACGCCTGCTCGATGGCGTCAACGGCGCGAAGGGCACGGCCCAGGCGCCGGGCTTTGGCGACCTGCTGTCGAACGCGATCGACAAGGTCAGCGCGACCCAGGCCAATGCCGCCTCGATGCAGACCGCGTTCGAACTCGGCGACCCGCGTGCCGACCTCGCGCGGACGATGGTCGCGATGCAACAGTCGTCGGTGGCGTTCCGCGCGACCGTCGAAGTGCGCAACCGCCTGGTGCAGGCCTACCAGGACGTCATGAACATGCCTGTCTAGAAGCGAGGCCTGTCTAGAAGCGAGCCCTGCCTAGAAGCGAGGTCGGTCCAGAAGCGAGGCCGGTTTGACGACAGGCCCGACCCGACCCCAGCCCACACGCCCCACACCACCGTCCGCCCCCTCTCCTGCAGACCTTCGAATCCCGCCCATGAGCGCCGTTTCCCTTCCCAACTCAGGACTTCCCAAGGCCGCCGCCGCGCTGCGCGACCTGGGCCGCCTGCAGGACATCCCGGTCGTGCGCCAGCTCGGCCTGTTCCTGCTGGTCGCGGCGACGATCGCCCTCGGGCTGTGGCTGTTCTTCTGGACGCAGAAGCCGGACTTCGTGCCGCTGCAGGGCGGCCTAGACGCCAAGTCCACCAGCCAGGCCGCCGACACCCTGCGCACCGCGCAGATCCCGTTCAAGCTCGACGCCGCCAGCGGCGCGCTGTCGGTGCCCGCCGACCAGGCCGGCGCCGCGCGCATGGCGCTGGCCTCGGCCGGCATCGCCAGCACCGGACCGGCCGGCTTCGAATCGCTGCAGGGCGACCAGGGCTTCGGCACCAGCCAGTTCGTCGAGAACGCGCGCTACCAGCACGCGATGGAAATCGAACTGGCACGCACGATCGCCAACCTGCGCCCGGTCCGCGAAGCCCGCGTGCACCTGGCGATTCCCAAGCCCAGCGCGTTCACCCGCCAGAACGAACCGGCCAGCGCGTCGGTCGTGCTGCAGCTGCATGGCGGCCAGTCGCTGGAGCAGAACCAGATCGACGCGATCGAGCGCCTGGTCGCGTCCAGCGTGCCCGACCTGTCGCCCGAGCGCGTCACCGTGGTCGACCAGTTCGGTCGCCTGCTGTCCAACACCGACCCCAACAGCGAAGAAGCCATCAGCGGCAAGCAGTTCGAACAGCAGCGCCGCCAGGAAGCGTTGTACGTGCAGCGCATCGAGGAACTGCTGGCACCGATGACCGGCCCCGGCCGCGTCAGCGCGAAGGTCAGCGTCGACATGGACTTCGCGCAGACCGAACAGGCCAGCGAACGCTACGGCCCTGAGCCGGCGATCGTACGCAGCGAGCAGCTGTCCGAAAGCGGCAACCTGTCCGCCGCAGGTCCCGCGCAGGGCGTGCCCGGCAGCGCCAGCAACACCCCGACCGCCGCCAACACCACGGCACCGGCCGATGCCGCCGCAGGCGCAGCCCCGGCCGCCGCCACCGCCACCGCGCAGGCCACCGCGAGCGGCCCCGGCAGCCGCACCTCGGTGCGCAACTACGAGATCGACCGCACGCTGACGCATACCCGCCAGGCCGCGCCGCGCATCCGCCGCGTCACCGCCGCGGTGCTGGTCGACAACATGGCCGGCGCGCCCGGTGCCGATGGCGCGGCGCCGACCGAACGCGCCCTCAACGAAGGCGAAATCCAGCGCATCGAGACCCTGGTGCAGCAGGCGATCGGCTTCGACGCCCAGCGCGGCGACGTGGTCTCGGTGGTCAACGCGCCGTTCGCGCGGCCGACCATCGACGCTCCCGACGGTCCGCCAATCTGGCAGAACCCGATGGCGCGCGACCTGCTGCGCATGCTGCTCGGCGGACTGGCCGTGCTGCTGGTGATCGTGTTCGTGCTGCGCCCGGCGTTCCGGCAACTGATCGGCACGCGCAACCAGGCGACCGGCAATGCCCTGGTGCCGACCGGCGCCAGCGGCAACATGGGCACGGTCACCGCCGAGATGGTCGACGACGACGACGTGCCGGTGAAGCTGTCGCCGGCGTATTCGCCGAAGCCCGCGCTGCCGCCGGCGCCGGGCTTCGACCAGAACCTGCAGGCCGCGCGCGGCGCGGCCAGCGCCGATCCCAAGCGCGTGGCCCAGGTCGTGCGCGACATGGTGGCCGCCGATGGCTGATCAAACCGAAGAGGCCCTGACCGGCACCCAGCGCGCGGCCGTCGTCTTGCTGTCGCTGGGCGAAGCGCAGGCCGCCGAAGTGCTGCGCCACATGGGCGCCAAGGAAGTCCAGAAGCTCGGCGTGGCGATGGCCAGCGTGGGCGACATCCCGCACCGCACCGTCGAACGCGTCATCGGCGATTTCGTCGGCGTGCTCGAGCAGCCGGCCAAGATCGGCGACGGTGCCGACGAATACGTGCGCGCGGTGCTGATGCAGGCGTTGGGCGAGGAACGCGCCAGCGGCCTGATCGACCGCATCCTGCAGGGCCAGAACACGCCCGGCCTGGACGCGCTGAAGTGGATGGAACCCAAGGCCATCGCCGACTTGGTGCGCCATGAGCACCCGCAGATCATCGCGATCGTCATGGCCCACCTCGAAGGCGACCAGGCCGCCGAAGTGCTGCGCTGCCTGCCCGAGGAAGCGCGCGGCGACGTGCTGCTGCGCGTGGCCACGCTCGACGGCATCCCCGCGCACGCGCTGACCGAACTCAACGACGTCATGGCGCGCCAGTTCTCCGGCAGCCAGACCGCCAAGCCGACCGTCGTCGGTGGCGCCAAGGTCGCCGCCAACATCCTCAACTTCGTCGAAGCCGGCGCCGACGAGAAGCTGCTCGAGGCGATCAGCGAAATGGACGGCTCGCTCGGCAACGAGATCCGCGACCTGATGTTCGTGTTCGACAACCTGGCGACAATGGAAGACCGCACGATGCAGACCATCCTGCGCGAAGTCTCCACCGACACCCTGGCGCTGGCGCTGCGTGGCGCCGATGCCCGCGTGCGCGACAAGGTCACCTCCAACATGTCGCAGCGCGCGGCCGAGATCCTGCTCGACGACATGGAAGCCCGCGGCCCGGTCCGCCTGGCCGAAGTCGAGACCGCGCAGAAGGAAATCCTGGGCCAGGTCCGGCGCATGGCCGAGGCCGGTGACATCACGCTGTCGACGCGTTCGGAGGCCTTCGTCTGAACGCCTTCGCACCCGCGCACGATGCCGTCCGCTGGACCGCACCGGGGTTCGGTGCGCCGTCGCGCGCCGCCGCCCATGCGGCCGCGCCGACAGTGCCCAAGCCGCCGACCGCCGCCGAGATCGACGCGCTGCGCCAGGCCGCGCACGACGAAGGCCGCGCCGCCGGCCATGCCGAAGGGCTGGCCGCGGGCCAACTCGAAATCCAGCGCCGGATCGCGCAGCTGCAAGGGGTGCTCGATGGCTTCACCCAGCCGCTGGCACGGCTCGATGCCGAAGTCACCGACGCGCTGTCCGACCTCGCCGTGCGCATCGCCGGCGTGCTGGTCGGCCGCGCCTATGCCGCCGACCCGACCCTGCTGGCCGACCTCGTGCGCGAGGCGCTGGACGCCGTCGGTAGCGGCAGCCGCGAGATCGAACTGCGACTGCACCCCGACGACTACAACGTGCTCGCACCGCACCTGTCCGGCCTGACCGGCGTGCGCGTGACGCCCGACGGCAACCTCGCGCGCGGCGAACTGCGCCTGCACAGCGAAGGCGTACGCATCGACGGCACGCTGGCCGCGCGCCTGCAATCGGTGCTCGAAGCCACGCTGGCCGCCAACGCCGAGGACGCCGGCTGATGAATCCCGCGATGCAGGCGATCGCGATCGCCGCCCATGACGACACCCTGGCCGGCTGGCACGGCGCACGCAGCCTGCGCCTGGCCGAGCGCCTGCGCAGCGGCGATCCCGCGACCGCCAACCTCGGACTGGTCCGCGAAGGCGTGCTGCGGCGCGCGGTCGGACTGACGCTGGAAGCCTCCGGCTGCAGTGCGCCGCTGGGCGCACGTTGCCGCGTGGCGACCTCGGGCGACCGCTGGGTCGACGCCGAAGTGGTGGGCTTCTCCGGCGACCGCACCTTCCTGATGCCGACCGCCGACCTGCAGGGCCTGCTGCCGAACGCGCGCGTCATCGCGACCCGGCGCAAGGGCGAAGTCGCCGTCGGCGACGGCCTGCTCGGGCGCGTCATCGACAGCGACGGTGCGCCGCTGGACGGGCGCGGCCCGATCCGCGCCGAACACTGGGTGCCGCTGGCCGGCACGCCGATCAATCCGCTGACGCGCGAGCCGATCACGCGCTCGCTCGACGTCGGCGTGCGCTCGATCAACGCCATGCTGCCGATCGGGCGCGGCCAGCGCGTCGGCCTGTTCGCCGGCTCCGGCGTTGGCAAATCGACGCTGCTGGGCATGATGACCAAGTACACCGAGGCCGACGTCATCGTCGTCGGCCTGATCGGCGAGCGTGGCCGCGAAGTGCGCGATTTCGTCGAGGCCACGCTGGGCGAAGCCGGGCTGCGCCGCAGCGTCGTCGTCGCCACCCCGGCCGACCGGCCGCCGCTGGCACGCCTGCACGGCGCGTTGCGCGCGACCGCGATCGCCGAGTGGTATCGCGACCAGGGCCTGCACGTACTGTTGCTGATGGATTCGCTGACCCGCTTCGCGCATGCGCAACGCGAGATTGGCCTGTCGGTCGGCGAACCGCCGACGACCCGCGGCTATCCGCCGTCGGTGTTCGCCAAGCTGCCGGCGCTGGTCGAACGCGCCGGCAACGGTGCCGACGGCTGCGGCTCGATCACCGCGTTCTACACCGTGCTGACCGAAGGCGACGACCAGCAGGAACCGATCGCCGACGCCTCGCGCGCGATCCTCGACGGCCACATCGTGCTGACCCGCCGCATCGCCGACGCCGGACAGTACCCGGCCATCGACGTCGAGGCCTCGGTCAGCCGCGTCATGCAGGACATCACCGACGCCCCGTGGCGCGAACGCATCCGCAGGCTCAAGCGCCTGATGGCGGCGCACTCCGCGCAGCGCGACCTGATCGCGATCGGCGCCTACCAGCGCGGCAGCGACCCGGCCGTCGACGAAGCCATCGCACGCTGGCCGGCCATCCAGAACTTCCTGGGCCAGGACGTGCACGAGGCCGCCAACGTCACCGCCAGCCGCGAGGCCCTGGCACGCCTGCTCGACGATGGCGGCAACCACGCATTCCCGCTTCCCCCCACGCCCCCACACGCTGAAGGCTGATGACCGCCATGCGATCCCAACGACTCGATCCGCTGATCCAGGTCGTGCAACAGCGTCAGGACGAGGCCGCGCGCAAGGTCGCCGACCGCGAACGCGTGGTCCGCGAGCAGCAGGAACGCCTCGATGCGCTGCGCCGCTACGCCGAGGAATACGCCGCCTCCCCGGCCACCGCGACGATCTCGCCGGCGCTGCTGGTCAACCGCATGGCCTTCCGCGAGCGCCTCAACGCCGCGGTGCTGCAGCAGGCCGGCATCGTCGACCACAACCGTCAGGTCAGCGACGTCGAGCGTGCGCGCCTGATGCTGGCCAGCCGCGAGACCAAGGTGCTCGAGAAGCTGGCCGACAGCTATCGCGCCCAGGAAGCCCACGCCGAACAGCAGAAGACCCAGCGCGAACTCGACGAAATCGGTGGCCGCCAGGCGCGCAGCGCCAGTACCGCCGACGTCGACGACAGCGGGACTACCTGGTGATCGGCGCCGGTCCGCCACTGCCCGCAGCGCGTGCCACCGGCGCCGCCGCCAACAACGGCGGCGCGCCACCACGCGGCGACGACGCCTCCGCACCCACCAGTTTTGCTGGTGCCCTGGCCGCGTCTGGTCCCTCAGGAAACGATGGCATGCAGACCCAGGCAACGACCGCAGGTGCGCCGAAAGCGAATGCGGCCACGGCCGCGCAGTCCAACGCATCCGCGCAGGAACGCGCGGCCGATCCACGCAGCTGGCATGCGTCGTCGATCGATCCGCTGCGCGATGTCGCGCTGGCGTCGACCACCGGCGGCGACGCCGCGCTGGCCGCGCGCGATGCCCTGGCTGCCACCGGATTGCCGGGCACCGTCGCGACCGCGCAGGAACACGACGGCGACGGCCTGCCGATCGCACCGGATGCCATCCTGTCGCAACAGATGTTCGCCCTGCTGATGGCCACGCCGGCCACGCCGACGCCCGATGCGGCCGCGGGTACAGCGGTTGCCGACGCTGGCGCCGATGCCGCCACGCCGCTGCCGCTGGCCGCGGTGCCGGTCGATCCCGCGCAGACGGCGGCCGCCGACGATGCGGCGTTGTCCGCCCTGCTTGCGCGCTTGCCGGCCGCCACCCATCTTCCCGCCGCGACCACCGCGACTGCGGCCAGCACGGCGTTCGCGCTGGCGGCACCGGCCATGGCCGCCGCGCAGGCCGCACAGGCGCTGGCGACGCGCGAGGACGGCGATACCGCCAGTCGCGCCGCGCTCGAACTGCCCGACGGCGCGCTGACGTCGATCTCCGCACCGCAGGCCGCCAACCGCCCGTTGACGCCGCAGGCCGTCGCCGCCACGCCGCTGGCGATGCCGGCACGCGCCGACGACGGTTTCGATGACAGCCTGGGCGCGCGCATCGCCTGGATGGCCGAACAGAAACTCGGCCATGCCGAGATCCGACTCAACCCCGAACATGTCGGCCGCATCGACGTCCGCATCCAGCTGGATGGCAACCGTCTGGCCGCCGAGTTCAGCAGTGCCCATGCCGATGTCCGCCAGGCCCTGGAAGCCAGCCTGCCGCGCCTGCGCGACATGCTCGGCCAGCACGGCATGCAACTCGGCCAGGCCGACGTCGGCCACCGCCAGTCGCAGGGCCAACCCGGCCAGCCGGCACCGACCGCGTCGGCATCGGGCCACGACGGCAACCGCGACGGTGGCATCGCCGCCGACCTCGCCGCCCGCCCGCCGGCGGCCAGCACGCACAGCCGCGGCCTGCTCGACGAATACGCCTGACGGGCATCGCGCCCATCGGCGCTCCCACAGGCATGGGCTTTGGTGGGATGGACTGTCGTGGGATGCGCTGCTGTAGGAGCGGCCATGTCCGCGAAACCGCCCCCCCACCGACACCACTCGCCTTCGCGCCCATGGGCGCTCCCACAAGGCGCACTTGTGGCGTCAAGCTTCCGCCACGGCGACGCGTTGACGCCGCGGCACACCGCTTGCATCCCTCCGGCATCGCCTACCGGAGTTGCCGCACGTGTCCGCTGACAACAAGCCCGCCACCGAAAAGAAGAAGAGCAAACTGCCGCTGATCCTCGGCGCGGTCGTGCTGCTTGCCGGCGGTGCCGGCGGCGGCTGGTGGTGGACCACGCAGAAGAGCCCCGCCGCGCATGCAGCCGAAGCCGGCGCTGCCGGCGAAGGCGCGCCCGGTGCGACCGCCGCCAAGGCCGTCGCGACCTATTTCGCGCTCGACCCGGCCTTCGTCGTCAATCTTGCCGACCCCGACATCAGCCGTTACTTCCAGGCCGACGTCCAGGTCATGACCCGCGACCCGAAGACGCTGGCAGCCATCGAGGCGCAGGCGCCGGCCATCCGCAACCGCCTGCTGCTGCTGTTCGGCCAGCAGACCGCCGCCCAGCTCGCCCAGCGCAGCGGCAAGGAACGCCTGCAGGAAGACGCGCTGGCCGAAGTACGCAAGGTGCTGACCGAAGAAGGCCAGCCCGCCGCCGCCGAAGCCGTGATCTTCACCAGCCTGGTCGTGCAGTGATGAGCAACGACCTGCTGTCACAGGACGAGATCGACGCGCTGCTGCACGGCGTCGACAGCGGCAGTGTCGGCACGTCGCCGCCGGCCGCGCCGGGCGAGGTCCGCGTCTACGACTTCGCGTCGCAGGGCCGCGTCGTGCGCGGCAAGCTGCCCGGGCTGGATGCGATCAACGAACGCTTCGCGCGCGCGTTCCGCGTCGGCCTGTTCAACCTGCTGCGGCGCTCGGCGGAACTGACGTTCCGCGGCGTCGACGTGATCCGCTTCGACGAATACATGCACTCGATGCCGCAGCCGGCCAACCTCAACCTGGTCCAGCTCAAGCCGCTGCGCGGCACCGGCCTGGTGGTGTTCGAACCGCGCCTGGTGTTCACCGTCGTCGACAGCTTCTTCGGCGGCGGCGGCCGGTTCCCGGCCAAGCTCGAAGGCCGCGAGTTCACGCCAACCGAGATGCGCATCGTGCAGCTGATGCTGCGCCAGGTCTTCAACGACCTCGGCGACGCCTGGGCGCCGCTGCAGCCGATCGAATGCCAGTTCCAGCGCACCGAGGCCAACCCACTGCAGGCCGACGTGCTGGACCCGCGCGACCACATCGTCGTCAGCCGCTTCAGCATCGGCCTCGATGGCGGCGGCGGCGACCTGCACATCGCGATCCCGTACAAGGCGCTCGAACCGCTGCGCGACCACCTCGAGGCCACGACCACGCGCAAGCAGCGCGTCGACAGCGACGAGACCTGGTCGCGCCACCTGCGCGCCGGCATCGAAGCGGCCGACCTCGAACTGCGCGTGTCGATCGCCCATCGCCAGATCAGCCTGCGCGAACTGTCACGGCTGCGCGTGGGCGACATCATCCCGATCGAGCTGGCACGCGTCGTGCAGCTGGAAGTCGAAAGCACGCCGATGTTCGATGGCGAGTTCGGCATCCACAACGGCTTCAACGCCATCAAGGTCACGCAGGAGCGCTTTCCGCGCGTGCCCGCCTCCAACGACTCCAACGAACTGCTGACGGCCACCCCATGACCCAGGACACCAATCCCGCCCCCGCGGCCTTCGATCCGCTGACCGCGGAACCCGCGGCCGCCGCGACCGGCGACCTCAACCTCGACGTGATCCTCGACGTCCCGGTCCAGCTGTCGCTGGAAGTCGGGCGCACGCGCATCCCGATCCGCAACCTGTTGCAGCTGACCCAGGGCTCGGTCGTCGAACTCGAACGCGCGGCCGGCGAGCCGCTCGACGTCTACGTCAACGGCACCCTGATCGCACAGGGCGAAGTGGTGGTGGTCAACGAACGCTTCGGCGTGCGCCTGACCGACGTGGTCAGCCCCGCCGAACGCATCAAGCGCCTGAAGTGACCGCAATGACGACCGCGCTGACGACCGCCAACGACGCGGCGATCGCCGCCGCGCAGGCGTCGGTTGCGGTCGGGGCCGACGTTGCGGTTCCGCAGCGTCCGCCGGTGGCCGGCGATACGCCCGCGGTCGCGATCGGTTCCGATGCCTTCGTCATCGATGCCCCCGCCGCCGCACTCGATAGCGCCAGCCACCAGACTCCGCTGGCAGCGCAGTCGGTCGGCCATCTCGGGACCGCCGCCGCCACGCAGACCGCGCAGCTCGGCGTCGCCTCCCCGCAGGCCACGGCCGCAGGGACCGCACCGACCGGCGCCGGCAGCATCGGGGGCGCATTGCTGGCCCTGGTGCTGGTGGTCGGCCTGATCGTGCTGCTGGGCTGGTTGGCCAAGCGCCTGCCCGGTGTCGGCGGCGGCACCGCCAATCCCGCACTGCGCGTGCTCGGCTCGCTGTCGCTGGGCCCACGCGAACGCGTGGTCGTTATCGCCGTCGGCGACACCCAATTGCTGGTCGGCACCGGTGCCACCGGCACCCGCGTCCTGCACACCCTGGACACCCCGCTGCCCACGCCCGTCGACACACCGTCACCGGCATTCGCGCAGGTCCTGGCCCAACATTTCGGAAAGAAGCGTCCATGATCCGCACGCCCCTGCGCCGCCCTGTCGCTGCGCTGCTGATGAGCCTGCTGTTGACGCTGCTGGTACTGGCCGGCAGCGCCTCTGCCCAGACCGCGCCTGCCCCGGTGCAGGCGCCGGCGCCCCTGGCCCCGGCCGCCCCTGCGCAGGGCGTGCCCGGCTTTGCCGAACTCAGCGCGCAGTCGATGCCGGCGGTGACCGTCGGCAAGGTCGGCGGCGAGACCGTCAGCATGCCGCTGCAGGTGCTGGCGCTGATGACCAGCATCACCCTGCTGCCGGCCGCGCTGCTGGGCATGACCGCGTTCACCCGCATCATCATCGTGCTCGGCCTGCTTCGGCAGGCGCTCGGCACCGGCCAGACCCCCAGCAACCAGGTCCTGCTCGCGCTGGCGCTGTTCCTGACGATGATGGTGATGACCCCGGTGTTCGACGCCGCCTGGAGCAGCGGCATCGCGCCCTACCTCGACGGCACCCTGGATTTCCGCGCCGCCTGGGCCGCAGCCAGTGAACCCTTCCGCGGCTTCATGCTGGCGCAGGTCCGCGAGAACGACCTGATGACCTTCGCCGGCCTGTCCAACTCCGGCCCATACAACACTCCGGCCGACGTGCCCTTCGGCGTGCTGGCGGCCTCGTTCCTGACCAGCGAACTCAAGACCGCGTTCGAGATCGCATTCCTGATCTACATCCCGTTCGTGATCATCGACCTGGTGGTGGCCAGCGTGCTGATGTCGATGGGCATGATGATGATGTCGCCGATGCTGATCTCGGCGCCGTTCAAGATCCTGCTGTTCGTGCTGGTCGACGGCTGGGTGCTGGTGGTGGGCTCGCTGGCCGCCAGCTTCAACGCGGTCTAGCCATGACGACGTTCGACATGCCCCCCTTCGACGTCGGCACCGCTGATGTCGGCACCCTTGACGGCAGCGTCCTCGACGGCAGCCCCATCGACGGCAGCAGACCAACGCCATGAGTCCAGAAACCGCACTGTCCGAAATCGCCCGCGGCATGCAGATGGCATTGCTGCTCGGCGGCCCGCCGCTGATCGCGGTGCTGGCGATCGGCGTGGTCGTCGGCATCCTGCAGGCGGCCACGCAGATCAACGAGCCGACGATCGCGTTCGTGGTCAAGGCGATCACGCTGGTGGCGACGTTCGCATTGACAGGGCATTTCCTGTTGGGCCGGTTGGTGGCGTTCACGACGGACCTGTTCCATCGGATTCCGCATTTGATCGGGTGAGTGGCCTGCGCGGGGTCTCTCTTGCCGAGCTAAGAGCGAGAGCTTCCGTCCGCTGGCGCGGCCGGGTTCATTTCTTTTTTTAAGGCCAAAAAGAAACGAACCAAAGAAAAGGGCCTTCCCCGAGCAAGCAACCCCACCTTTCATTCGTTCCGGGATTTTTCGACTCGCCATCCATGGCTCGATCGAAAAACGCCGCACATCCATGTGCGGCGCCCTGCGGGTCTGCAAGCAATGCGGGGGTGGCACGGAATTCCCGAAGCAAAAGCTTGAGCGATTCATTGATCCCAACGGGTCGAAGGCCCACTCGGCTTCTGCCTTGCTTCTTCGCGGCAGAGACTGACGGATGTCATTTGCAGACCCGGAGGGCGGCGGGCATGGACGCCCGCCGTTTTCCGACCGAGCCATGGATGGCGAGTCGAAAAATCCCGGAACGAACAACGCGTGAGGCTGCTGTTGTCGAGGAAGCGTTTTTCTTTGGTTCCGTTTCTTTTGGCGCTTACCAAAAGAAATGAACCCGCTCGCCGCAGGCGAGTGGAAGCCCTTGCTGCTCGGCTCTTCAGAAGCCCTTGCTCTTCTGCTTCTCAATGAGCCCCGCCCGAAAGCCCCTCCCCAACACCCACGGCACAAATCCTGCATCCACCCTCGCGCCCCTCGCCGCGCCCCAGGATCGCAGCCCCCGCACCATGGACACCGTCACCCTCACCACGTCCACCGGCGTCGACCTGTTCGCGCTGTTCGCCGCCGTGCTCTGGCACGCCGTGCGCATCGGTGCCGCGTTCCAGGTGCTGCCGGTCGTCGGCGGACGGACCATGCCCGCGCGTGCGCGGCTGATCCTGGTGCTGGCGCTGTCCGCCGCGATGACCAGCGTCCTGCCGGCACCACCGCCGATGGCGGTCGATTCGGCCACCGTACTCGGCGTGCTGCGCGAGTTCACCGTCGGCATCGCTATCGGCCTGGTGCTGCGGATGGCCTTCGAGGCCGGGCAACTGGCCGGCGAACTGGTGTCGCAAGGCATGGGCCTGTCGTTCGCGACCATGGCCGACCCGCTCAGCGGGGCCTCGTCGCCGGTGCTGTCGCAATGGTTCTTCATCGTGTTCGCGCTGATGTTCTTCACGCTCGACGGCCACCTCGCGCTGATCAACCTGCTGGCCGACAGCTACGCCAGCCTGCCCATCGGCACCGCCCTGCCCGATCGCGACGCCCTGCTGTCGGCGGTGCCGGCGTTCTTCTCGACCGCGCTGCGCGCCGGGGTGCTGCTGGCACTGCCGGTGGTCATGGCGCTGCTGTCGGTCAACATCGCGTTCGGCGTGCTGTCGCGCGCGGCCTCGCAGCTCAACCCGATGGCGATCGGCCTGCCGGTATCGCTGCTGACCGGTCTGGTGCTGCTGATGCTGTTGATGCGCAACCTGCAGGCGCCGGTGCAGGCCTTGTTCGACCAGGCGTTCCTGGCCGCACGCGGACTGCTTGGCTGAGGCCGCGATGAGCGAGAGCGACCAGGAAGACAAGACCGAACTTCCCACCGAAAAACGGTTGCGGGAAGCGCGCGAGAAAGGCAACGTGCCGCGCTCGCGCGAGCTGGCCAACGTCGCCGTGCTGGGCTGCGCGGTGCTGGCACTGAAAGCCACCGGCGGCCATATCGGCGAGTCCAGCCGGACCTGGATGCGCAATGCGCTGACCGTCGACCCGGCGATGCTGGATGCACCGGGTCAGTTGATCCCGCACGCGGTCGGGCTATTCGGCGGCCTGCTGGTAGTGATGCTGCCGCTGCTGCTGGCGGCGCTGGCGGCCTGCTTCATCGCCCCGGCGGTGATGGGCAGCCTGCAGTTCGCCAGCCAGTCGCTGAAGGTCGACTTCAACCGGCTCAATCCCAAGAACGGGCTGTCGCGGATCTACGGCAAGGAGGGCGCGGCCGAGCTGGTGCGCTCGCTGCTGCGGGTGCTGCTGATCGGCGGGGTCGGCACGCTGATGGTCTACCACGCGTTCTCGTCGCTGCTGGGCATGCCGCTGGCGTCGCTGGAGCAGGCGGTCGCCGGCGGCGTCGGCATCGCGATGAACGCGCTGCTGGCGATGGTCGGCGCGCTGGCCGCGCTGGCGCTGATCGACGTGCCCTGGCAGCACTACCAGTATCGCGCCAGGCTGAAGATGACCAAGCAGGAGATCCGCGACGAGCACAAGGAGTCCGAGGGCAACCCCGAACTCAAGGCGCGCGTGCGCCAGGTGCAGATGCAGATGTCGCGCCGGCGGATGATGGAGGCGGTCCCCGAGGCCGACCTGGTGCTGGTCAACCCGACCCACTACGCGGTCGCGCTCAAGTACAAGGCCGACAGCGGCATGCAGGCGCCGGTCGTGGTCGCCAAGGGCGTGGACGAAATGGCCCTGGCGATCCGTGCGCTGGCCGACCAGCACCGCATCGCGATCGTCGAGGCACCGCCGCTGGCACGATCCTTGTACAGACAGGCGCAGGTCGATCAGGAAATCCCGGTGAAGCTCTACGCCGCAGTCGCTCAAGTCCTCTCGTATGTGTACCAGCTGCGCGCCTGGGCGCCCGGCCGTGGGCCGATGCCGGCGCTGGCCGACATCGATGCCGGCCCCGAGGGCGCGGTCGACTACGACGCCGGCGGCGGCGTCAACGGGCCGTCGCGATGAGTGCGCAGCCGGGACGGTTATCCGTCGGCGGGGTCATGGGATCGATCAAGGGCGGCGCCGCGGCGCCGGTCGTGGTGCTCGCGCTGCTGGCGATGATCCTCGTGCCGCTGGCGCCGCCGGTGCTCGATGCGCTGTTCACGATCAACATCGCGCTGTCGCTGGTGGTGCTGCTGGCGGTGGTCTACGTGCGCAAGCCGCTGGACTTCTCGATCTTCCCCAGCGTGCTGCTGCTGGTCACGCTGCTGCGGCTGGCGCTGAACGTGGCCTCGACCCGTGTCGTGCTGCTGCACGGCCACAAGGGCCCGGGCGCCGCCGGCCACGTCATCGAATCCTTCGGCCAGTTCGTCATCGGCGGCAGCTTCGCGGTCGGCATCGTGGTATTCGCGATCCTGACCATCGTCAACTTCGTCGTCGTCACCAAGGGCGCCGGCCGCATCTCCGAGGTGTCGGCGCGCTTCATCCTCGACGCCCTGCCCGGCAAGCAGATGGCCATCGACGCCGACCTCAACGCTGGCCTGCTGACGCGCGAGGACGCCAAGCTGCGCCGCCAGGAGGTCCGCGACGAGGCCGACTTCTACGGATCGATGGACGGCGCCAGCAAGTTCATCCGCGGCGACGCCATCGCCGGCATCCTGATCCTGGTCATCAACATCGTCGGCGGCCTGCTGATCGGCATGCTGTCGCACGACATGGGCTTCGCCGAGGCCTCGCGCACCTACGTGCTGCTGGCGATCGGCGACGGCCTGGTCGCGCAGTTGCCGGCGCTGCTGATCGCCACCGCGGTCGCGATGCTGGTCACGCGCTCGACCGGCGAACAGGAAATGGGCGCCGCGGTCTCCAAACAGGTCTTCGGTCACCAGCGTGCGCTGACGGTGTCGGCACTGCTGATGGGCCTGATCGGCATCATCCCGGGCATGCCCAACCTGCCGTTCCTGATCCTGGCGGCCATCCTCGGCTTCGCCGCGTGGAAACTGCAGGCGCGCGAAGCCGCCGCGCCGCAGGCCGAAGCCGAAGCGGCCGCGGCCGCCGCCAGTGCCGCGACCTCGCCGATGGCCGAACTGAGCTGGGACGAGATCCGCCCGGTCGAACCGCTGGCGCTCGAGGTCGGCTACAAGCTGATCGCGCTGGTCGACAAGCAGCAGGGCGGCGAACTGCTGGCCCGGCTCAAGGGCGTGCGCCGCAAGCTGACCCAGGACATCGGCTTCCTGATCCCGGCCGTGCACGTGCGCGACAACCTCGAACTGGCGCCCGGCGAATACCGCGTGCTGGTGCATGGCGTGCCGCTGGCCGGCGGCGAGATCCATCCCGACCGCGAACTCGCGCTCGACCCCGGTCGCGTGTTCGGACCGCTCGACGGCATCTCCGGCAAGGACCCGGCGTTCGGCCTGGATTCGACCTGGATCCTGCCGAGCCAGCGCGCCCATGCCGAATCGCTGGGCTACACCGTCGTCGATGCCGCGACCGTCGTCGCCACCCACTTGTCGCACCTGGTGCGTGAGCGCAGCGCCGAACTGCTGGGCCACGACGAGGTGCAGCAACTGCTGGCAACCGTCGGCCGCAGCGCGCCGAAGCTGGTCGAGGACCTGACGCCCAAGCTGCTGCCGCTGTCGGTGGTGGTCAAGGTGCTGCAGTCGCTGCTGGCTGACCGCGTGCCGGTGCGCCAGATCCGCCAGATCGTCGAGGCCCTGCTCGAGCACGGCGCGCATACCCAGGACCCGTCGGTACTGACCGCCGCCGTCCGCGTCGCCCTGGGTCGCTTCATCGTGCAGGAGCTCAACGGCATGGCCGAGGAACTGCCCGTCTATACCCTGGCGCCGCAACTGGAACGTGTCTTGCAGGACTCCGTCAACGGCCAGGGCGCAGCGCTCGAACCGGGACTCGCAGAGCGGATGCACCAGAACCTCAGCGAGTGCGTCACCCGTCAGGAGAGCAAGGGCGAACCCGCCGTCCTACTCGTCCCCGGCGGGGTCCGTGCCTCGGTGGCGCGGCTGGTGCGGCACAGCGTTCCGTCGCTGTCCGTACTGGCCTACGCCGAGGTTCCCGAAGACAAGCGGCTGAGACTGGTCGGAGCGGTCGGTTAAGGCAGCGGCATCGCCGCACACATTAGCGCAGGGGTCGCGCCGGATATCCGGCGCCCCAAAGGAAGCAGCAGATGAAGATCAAGAGTTTCGTTGCCCCCGACATGCGGACCGCGCTGCGGAAGATCCGCGAGACGCTCGGCGCCGACGCGGTGATCCTGTCGACCAGGAGCACGCCCGAGGGCATCGAGGTCGTCGCCTCGCTGGGCTACGACGAAGCCGCGCTGGCCCGCGTGCTGCGCGCCGCCGAAGCCGATGAAGCCAGCGAAGCGCTAGCCGTCACTGCCCCTGCCGCCGCGCTCGCAACGCCGGTCCAGGTCGCACCGGCCTACGTCGCGTCGTCGCCTGTCGCACCCGTCTCGATCCCCGCCGCCGCGCAAGCGCCGGCCGGTCTGGCAGCCTCGCCGAACGCATCTGTCGGAACAGTCGCACCGCTCGCCGCCCCCGCGCCGGCAGCGCCGCCGCAGCGCACCGATCCGGCCGCCGCCTTCGCCGCCGCGCTCGACCACGGACGCCAGACCGCCGACGCCCAGGCCAACCTGCGTAACCGCGCGCTGGCCCGCCTGCGCGACAGCGACGGCCCGACACTGGACGAACTGACCGCCTCGATGCGCCCGGCCGCCGTCATCGCCGATGTCGCACGCTCGCTGCCGCTGCAGGCCACCGTCAACCTCGCGCCCGCCCTCGATGTCGACGACAGCAACAGCGACGACCTGCATGCCCTGCTCGACCAGGACACCGTGTCGTTCGCATCGCTGATCAACGCCGCCGCACCGGTGCCGGCGCCGACCGCCATCGTCCGCAAGCCGGTCGCGCATGCCGGCGTCTCGCCGCCCGCGCTGTCGTTGGTGCCGGCGATCGCCGACGACATCGAAGCGCCTGCGATCGTCGCGATGCGCGAAGAAATGGCGCAGATGCGCCAGCTGATGGAAATCCAGATGGCGCAGCTCGAGCGCGAGCGCCTGCGCGGCTCGCCCGCGCGCACCGCCGCGTTCGAAGCCATGCTCGGCTTCGGCTGCGACGAAGCGCTGGCACAGGCCGTCGCCGCCCAACTCGATCCGACGCTGCCGGTCGACGCGATCCATACGCCGATGATCGAAGCGCTGGCGCGCATGCTCGAGATCGCCGCGGCCGAACCGGTCGACGACGGCGGCGTCATCGCCCTGGTCGGGCCGACCGGCGCCGGCAAGACCACGACCGCGGCCAAGCTCGCGGCCCGTTTCGCCGCACGCCACCGCGCCCGCGACGTCGCCCTGATCACCACCGACTGCGAGCGCCCCGGCGCGCACGAGCAGTTGCAGGCGCACGGCCGCAAACTCGGCATCACCGTCTGCGAGGCCCGCGGAATGACCGGCCTGCAGCATGCGCTGGCGCAACTGGCGGACTACCCGCTGGTGCTGGTCGACACCACCGGCTACGCGCCCAACGATCGCGCCCTGTTCAACCAGATCCTCTGGCTGCGATCCACGCGCCGCGTCCGCAGCCTGCTGGTGCTGCCGGCCAACGGCAATCCGCAGGACATGCATGCGGTGATCCGCCGCTATCGTCCGTGCTCGCCGGAAGGCCTGATCCTGACCAAGCTCGACGAGACCGGCTATCTCGGCGCGGCCCTGTCGGTGACGGTGCGCAACGAGATGCCGATCGCCTACGTCACCAACGGCCAGCGCGCCGACCGCGATCTGGAATCGGGCAACCGCATGCGCATCGCCGAAGCGATGGCCAATGCCGGCCGTCCCGACCATGCCACAGCCCCTTCCCACCACGCCGACCTGCCGGCCCACAACGAGATCCGCAATGCCGTCTGATGCCGCCACCACGTCGATGCCACGCGTGATTGCCGTTGCCTCCGGCAAGGGCGGGGTCGGCAAGACCACGACCTCGGTGAACCTCGCCGCGGCGATGGTCAATGCCGGCCAGCGCACGCTGCTGCTCGACACCGACCTGGGTCTGGCCAACGTCGACGTCATGCTCGGGTTGTCGCCGCGCTTCACGCTGGCCGACGTCTTCGCCGGCCGCTGCGACCTCGCCGACACCATCCTCGAAGGCCCCAACGGGCTGATGGTCGTGCCGGCCGCGTCGGGCAAGCAGCACATGGCGCAACTGACCCCGCAGGAGCATGTCGGCCTGGTGCATGCGTTCTCCGAACTGGGCACGCCGATCGACACGATGATCGTCGACAACGCCGCCGGCATCGCCGATGGCGTGCTGACGTTCTGCCAGGCCGCGCACGACGTCATCGTGGTGGTCTGCGACGAGCCGGCATCGATCACCGATGCCTACGCGCTGATCAAGGTCCTCAACCGCGACCGCGGCGTGCAGCGCGTGCAGGTGCTGGCCAACCAGGTCCACGACGCCGCTGAAGGCCCGGCGCTGTTCGAGAAGCTCGAACGCGTGACCACCCGTTTCCTCGACGTGACCCTGCACCACCTGGGTTCGATCCCGCGCGACGAATGGCTGCGTCGCGCAGTGCAGCGCCAGGAAGCCGTCGTCGATGCGTTCCCGTCGGCACCGGCGGCCATCGCCTATCGCGACATCGCACGTCGCGCCCGTACCTGGCAATCGCCGGCGGGTCCGCGCGGACATGTCGAATTCTTCCTCGAGCGCCTGGTCTCCCCGGCCGTGGCGGCTGTCCCCGGGAGCGCCACCTCATGAACCCTGCCGCCGCCTGCTACCGGGCGCAACAGAACGGCTCGGCGGCCGACATCGTCGAACGCCATGGCGAACTGGTCCGGCGCATCGCCCACCACCTTGCCGCGCGGCTGCCGCCGAGCGTCGAGATCGACGACCTGGTGCAGGCCGGCATGCTCGGCCTGATCGATGCCGCGCGCAATTTCCAGGCCGACCAGGGCGCGACCTTCGAGACCTACGCCTCGATCCGCATCCGCGGCGCGATGATCGACGAGATGCGGCGCGGCGACTGGACCCCGCGTTCGGTGCACCGCAACTACCGCGAGATGATCGCGGCGGTCCGGCGGGTCGAACAGGAGACCGGGCACACCGCCACCCCGGCCCAGGTCGCCGCCGCGATGCAGATCCCGCTGGACGAATACCACCGCCTCGTCGAGGACGCCGCGCGCGGCCAGCTGGCAAGCCTGGACGCGCACATCGAAGCGCATGACGGCGAGCCGCGGCTGGCGACGCGCGACAACGCGACCCCGGCACGCAGCTTCGAGGACGAGGCCTTCCGCGTCGCCCTGGCCGAGGCCATCGAGGGCCTGCCCGAACGCGAGGGACTGGTGCTGTCGCTGTATTACGAGCAGGAACTCAACCTGCGCGAGATCGGCGCGGTGCTGTCGGTCAGCGAATCGCGGGTCTCGCAGATCCATGGTCAGGCCATGGTGCGCCTGCGCGCCCGGCTGGCGGAATGGAAGCCCGATCCGCCGCGCGACGACGCCTGGCCGACCTGAGGGCCGCATCGATCCCGTCACGGACCGGCGGCTGATCGCGGACCGGCCGTCCCTGCAAGCGCCCGCCCCCTGCCCCGGCCGGCGCCGGAATCCCGTCGCCCCCCGCCGGGGCGACGGCCTCGGGTCCACGTGAAGAAACCGCTTCAGAAATCCGAATCCCGACCGATAACGATTGCATGGACAAGCTCAGTGTCATTGGTGTCATTCTCGCGCTGGTCGCGCTGCTCATCGGCAGCGTGCTCAAGGGCGCGGGCTTGGCCAGCCTGTGGTCACCGGCCGCGTTCGTCATCGTGATCTGCGGCACCATCGCCTCGATCCTGATCCAGACCAGCCTGGTCACCTTCAAGCGCGCGATGAAGATCGCCCGATGGGTCTTCCAGCCGCCGTCGCAGGACCGCGCCGCGATCCTGGCGCGGATCGTCGAATGGTCCAACACCGCACGCAAGCAGGGCCTGCTCGGCCTGGAGGCGCAGGTCGCCACCCAGGACGACGAGTTCACCAAGAAGGGCCTGCAGATGGTCGTCGACGGCATCGCCCCGGACGCGATCCGCGCCGTGCTCGAGACCGACATGCACCACCAGAGCCAGAAGGACCTCGCCGCGGCCAAGGTCTTCGAAGGCATGGGCATCTACTCGCCAACGCTGGGCATCATCGGCGCCGTGCTCGGCCTGATCGCGGTCATGAAGAACCTCGCCGACCCGAGCAAGCTCGGCGGCGGCATCGCGGCCGCCTTTACCGCGACCATCTACGGCATCGGTGCGGCCAACCTGCTGTTGTTGCCGATGGCCAACAAGCTCAAGGCCCTGATCAACGCCCAGACCGAGGAACGCGAGATGATCGTCGAGGGGTTGATCGCGATCGCCCAGGGCGAGAACCCGCGCAACATCGAATCGCGCCTCAGCGGCTACGTGCACTGAGTCGCCGCCGATGGCCCGCAAGCACGTCCACGAAGAACACGCCAACCACGAAGCCTGGGCGATCCCCTATGGCGATCTGGTGACGCTGCTGCTGGCGTTCTTCGTGGTCATGTACGCGATCTCCTCGGTCAACGAAGGCAAGTATCGCGCGGTCTCGGACTCGCTCAATGCCGCGTTCGGCGGTCCGCCGCGCTCGGTCTCGCCGCTGCAGCTGGGCAAGAGCCAGCGCCTGGGGTCTTCGTTCGACCGCCCCTCGGTGGTCACCTCGGCCGCCAAGACCGGCCCGGCGCCGGCCAGCATGCTGATCCAGCAGCGCATGCAGCAGGCGCTCGACATGCCGCGCTACGCCGCCGGCGTCAACGGCCATGGCGCGACCCTGCTCGACAAGCAGGGCAAGGGCGAGCGCGACGGCGAAGGTGGGCTGGTCTCGCTGGGCAAGGACATCCAGGCCGCACTGTCGGAGTTGGTCGAGAAGAAGCTGGTCACCCTGCGCCGCGGCCAGAGCTACCTGGAAGTCGAGATCCAGAGCGACATCCTGTTTTCCAGCGGCGTCGCCGCGCCGAGCACGACCGCCGCCGAGACGATCCGCAAGATCGCCGCGGTGCTGCGCGATGTCCCCAACGCGGTCCGCGTCGAGGGCTACACCGACGACCAGCCGATCCGGACCGTGCAGTACCCGTCCAACTGGGAACTGTCGGCGGCGCGCGCGGCCAGCGTGGTCCATGTGCTTGCCGCCGAAGGCATTGCGCAGCCACGGATGGCCGCGATAGGGTATGGTGAATTCCAACCCATCGCCGACAATGCGACCGTGGATGGACGTAACGCCAATCGTCGCGTGATGCTGGTGATCCTTGCGGCCCCGCAAGGCCCCGATGCCGTGCCGTCGGCGGCCCCCGCCATTGCAATCTCCGGCACCCACGACGCGTCCGACACCCCAGACACCCCCAGCCCGAACGCACCGGCAACCGTCGCCGCCGCAGGGGAGCGCTGACATGGAAGTCTGGGCGATCGCGAACCAGAAGGGTGGCGTCGGCAAGACCACCAGTTCCTTGTGCCTGGCTCGCGGGTTGGCCGCCGATGGCAGCCGCGTGCTGCTGATCGACCTCGATCCGCATGCCTCGTTGACGCGCGCGTTCGGCATCGCCCGGCAACCGGCGCCGCAGGGCACCCACGAACTGTTCGTCCCGCAGCCGCCCCCGCTCGACAGCCTGGCGCGCAGTACCGCCGTCGAACGCCTGCGCCTGGTCGCCGCACAGTCCGCCCTGGCCACGCTGGAACGGCGCAGCGCGACCCAGCCCGGCCTCGGCATGGCGCTGCAGCGCGCCCTGCAGGGCGTGACCCCGCTGTACGACCATGTGCTGCTCGACTGCCCGCCGACGCTGGGGCTGTTGATGGTGAACGCCCTGGCCGCGGCCGACCTGCTGGTCTGCCCGACCCAGACCGACCCGCTGGCGCTGCATGGCCTGGCCGACATGCTGCGCACCGCCGACATGGTGCAGTCGTCGCGGCGGCGTCCGCTGCCGCGCTGCGTGCTGCCCACGCTGTTCGACCGCCGTACCAGCAGCAGCCAGCAAAGCCTCGAACACCTGCGCGGCCTGTACGATGCCCACGTCTGCCCGGGCCCGATCCCGATGGACACGCGCCTGCGCGACGCCCGCGCGATCGCCGCCAACGCAACGCTGGCCGGACAGGGCGCCGACGCCTATCGCGCCGCGCTCGACTGGATGCTCGCGCTGACCGGCGTCACCCAGAGTCGCGCCGCGTGACCCCGGCGCCGCACGACGAGATGATGGCCGACTATGTCGGCACCCTGCTCGAAGGACATCGCACCGACGAGGACGGGCTGACCGGCCTGCCGAACCGTGCCGGACTGCTGCGCGCGCTCGATGCGCGCCGCGAGGCCGGCATCGCGACCACCGTCGCCGTGCTGGGCATGGACAACTTCCGCTCGATCAGCGTGACCCTCGGGCCAGATACCGCCGACACCATGCTGCAGGTCGTCGCCGCCCGCCTGATGGCACGCCTGCCCGACGACGCCTTCCTCGCCCGCCTCGACGGCGACGAGTTCGCGATCGCGCTGCATACCCGCGGCCAGAAGCCCAAGGCCATCGAAGCGCTGTTGAACGCGATTTTGCTCGACCTCGCCCAACCCTGTGAAGTCGACATGCACCGCGTGCACCTGGATGCCTGCATCGGCCTGCTGCTCGATGGCAATGGCGAAGGCGACAGCGAGGGCGTCGTTGCCGATGGCGCGCTGGCCCCGCTGGTGCCGGCCAGCACCGATGTCGACGTACACGCCGACAGCCTGGAAATGGTCGCGCGCGCGCAACTGGCGATGCACTACGCCAAGCGCAGCCGCGGACAGTCGCTGCGCCGCTTCGAACCGAGCATGCGCACCGAGGCGATCGATCGCCGCAAGCTCGACCTCGAACTGCGCCGGGCGGTCAGCGAAGGCGAGTTCGAACTGTTCTACCAGCCGCAGATCGACCTCGAAAGCGGACGCCCGACCGGGGCCGAAGCCCTGCTGCGCTGGCGCCATCCCGAGCGCGGCCTGCTGATGCCCGCCGCCTTCATCGAAGCGCTTGCGATCAGCGGCATCGCGCCGACGATCGGCTGGTGGATCCTCGAACGCGCCTGCCACGACGCGGTCACCTGGCCGGCGGTCGATGGCCGGCACCTGACCGTCAGCGTCAACCTGTTCCCGTCGCAGTTCGGCCACGAGGATTTCCTGCACGAAGTCGATGCCGCGCTGCGCGGCAGCGGCCTGCCGCCGGAATGCCTGGAGCTGGAACTGACCGAGACCATCGCGCTGCGCGATGACGACGTCGCCGCGGCCACGCTACAGGCGCTGCGCCAGCGCGGCGTGCGCGCGGCCTACGACGACTTCGGCACCGGCTACGCCTCGCTGTCGATGCTGCACCACCTGGCGGTCGATCGCGTCAAGATCGACCACAGCTTCGTGCGCGATGTCATGGACGACCGCGGCGACGCGGCGATCGTGCGCTCGATCCTGCTGATCGCGCACAACTTCGACATGCAGGTCACCGCCGAGGGCGTCGAATCGGTGCAGCAGGCCGATTTCCTGCGTTCGCTGGGTTGCAACGAAGTGCAGGGCTACCTGTATTCCGAAGCGCTGCCGGTGCTCGACTTCGGCGCCTGGCTCGAGACCTACCAACGCGCCCGCGCGGCACCGCCGATGCGGTCCGTGGCGTAGACGCGACAGCGCGCCATGCCGACCCCGGACCGCCCCGATGTCGCACCCTCCGCCGCCACGGCCGCCCTGCTCGATGCGCTGGAGAACGACCGCCGTGCGCTCGCGCGCGACCTCCACGACGACCTCGGACAGATCCTGGCCGCGCTGCGCCTGAGCGCGCACGCCCTGGCGGCACAGCTGCAATCCCCGATCCAGCAATCGCTGACCGACGACATCCTGGTGCTGGCCGACGAAGCGGTGGTGCGCGTGCGCGCGATCGCGCATGGACTGCATCCGCCACAGCTCGACACGCTGGGACTGGCGGCGGCGCTCGAAGCCTTGTGCACGCTGCAGTCGCGCGGCGCGGTCGAGGTCGCGCTGCAGGCGCAGGCCACACTGCCGCGCGCGACACCGGCACGGGAACTGGCGCTGTACCGCATTGCCCAGGAAGCCATCGGCAACGCCCTGCGGCACGCCGGCGCGCGTCGCGTCCAGGTCGATCTCCATGCCGATGCCGATGCGCTGCGCCTCCGCATCAGCGACGACGGGCGAGGTTTCGATGTCGATGCTGCCCCCGGATTCGGCCGGCGCTCGATGCGCGAGCGCGCTACGCTGGCCGGCGGCCGGCTCGAGGAAACATCGTCAGGCAGCGGCACGCAGGTCGCCGCCCGCGTACCGTTGGGCGACGCTTGAACGCGCGCACGCGGCATGGCCGACGCCAACGCATGCAATGCCGCGTTGCATGCCCGCCTGCGTTGCTATCATGGCGACCTTCATCCGCATTCGCCGAGGAGTGGTCGTGCATCTGGTAGTGGCATGGGAGCACGACGACGAAATCGCGGCCTTGCAGGCGGATATCGCCCGCGATGGCCTCGACTGGCAGGTGACATGGATGCCGCTCGGCGATGCCGCGACCGGCTCGGCGGCGGACCTCGAACCCGACGTCTTCATCTGCGACGCCGACAGCGGCTGGAGCCGCTGCCAGTGGCTGCTCGACCAGGTGCGCCAGCGCCAGCCGCATGCGATCCGCATTGCGCTGATGGAGCCCGGCGACAACCGTCGCGCCGTCGCCGCGCTCGAACATGCCCACCGCGTGCTGCCCAAGCCGATGACCTCGCATGAAGTCGTCGACGCCATCCAGAGCGTGCTCGACCTGCAGGTGCTGCTGTCGGATCCGGCGCTGAAGGCGGCACTCGAACGCGTCGGCGCGCTGCCGTCGGCGCCGACCCAGTACCTCGCGCTGACCCGTCTGCTGCGCGACCCCGATGTCGCCGCCCCGGCGATCAGCGACGTCATCGCACAGGACCCGGCGCTGACCGCGCGCGTGCTGCGGCTCAGCAACTCGGCCTATTACGCGACCGGCCGCGAGATCGGCGACCTGCGCACGGCCGTGGTCCGGCTGGGCAACGACACCCTGCGCCGGCTGGTGCTGGCCTGCGAAGTGTTTTCGTCAGGTGCCGAGGCCGAGGCCATGCGCGACCGCGCGCTGCGGATCTCGTGGCTGGCCGCGCAACTGCTGCCCGGCAGCGGTTCGGGCCTGGCCGCGACCGCCGGCCTGCTGTCCGAAGTGGGCCTGCTGATGCCGCCGGAAGTCCGCTCGGCCGACGTCCCGCACGGCATCGCCGGCGCCTACCTGCTGGGCATGTGGGGACTGCCCGAGCCGATCGTCGCCGCCGTCGCCTACCACGCCGCCCCGGGCCGCGCGCCCGGCGCGTTCTGGCTGGCCGGTGCCGTGCACGTCGCCGCCGGACTGGTCAACGGCACCGAGGTCGACACCGAATACCTGCGCCGTACCGGCCGCCTGCAGGAGCTGCAGCACTGGCGCGCGCTCGCCGCGGGCGAGCCCGGCTGACGCTACCGGGCCCGCAGAAGCGCGGCCCGGCACTTCGCTGCTGGAGTACCCGTGAGTTCGAATGAGCTCGCATGCGCTTGCATGGGCTTCGATGGGCGCGAACCGCGGTCCGTCTAGAAGCGCCGATGTGTTGATCGCCGATGCGCGGGTCACCGCCGCGCCGCGCGGACAGCACGACGCATGGCGGGCGCAATGCGCCCATGGGCAATCGGGTGCGATCAGGCCTTGTAACCGTCGTGGATCGCGACGATGCCGCCCGACAGGTTGCGGTAACGGCAGCGCGCGAAGCCCGCGCCCTCCATCATCGACTTCAGCGCATCCTGCGGCGGATGCTTGCGGATGCTCTCCGACAGGTACTGGTAGCTGTCGGCATCGCCGGCGAACAGCTTGCCCAGCCGCGGCAGCACCTTGAACGAATGGAAGTCGTAGATCGGCTTGAACCAGTCCGAGGTCACTTCCGAGAACTCCAGCACCCTCGCCTGCCCGCCGACCTTCAGTACTCGCAGCATTTCGGCCAGCGCGGCATCCTTGTCGGTGACGTTGCGCAGGCCGAACGCGATCGTCACCAGGTCGAAGCTGGCATCGGGGAATGGCAATTGCTGGGCGTTGCACTGCACGTAGTCGAAGCCGTTGACGTTGCCGCGGTTGATCATGCGGTCGCGGCCGACGCGCAGCATCGCGCCGTTGATGTCGCCCAGCACCAGCTCGCCGGTCGTGCCGACGCGATCCTTCAGCAGGGCCGCGATGTCGCCGGTGCCACCGGCCAGGTCGAGCACGCGGTCGCCGCGCTTGACCTGTGCGGTGGACACGAAATAGCGCTTCCAGAGCCGGTGGATACCCAGGCTCATCAGGTCGTTCATCAGGTCGTAGTTGCCGGCGACCGAGGAGAACACCTCGCCGACCAGCTTCTGCTTGTCGCCGACCGGGACATCGCGGAAACCGAAATGGGTGGTACCGGATTTGGGGGATTCGTCGCTCATGCCCGGATTATCCCTCATTCGCGCCCGCGGCGAGCCGCAGCTTGCCGACCCGGCGCCGTTCCAGCGACAGCACCTCCAGCACATGGCCGTGCCGCTCGATGCGGTCGCCCTGGGCCGGCATCCTGTCCAGCGCGTGCAGCAGCAGCCCGGACAGCGTGACGTAGGTCGATTCCCGGAGCAGCGCGATCCCGGTGGCCTGCTGGACGTCCTCCATCGACATCGACCCGTCGACCGTCCAGCTGCCGTCGTCGTTCAGCACCGCGCCATAGTCGGCGTCGCGGGTGTCGGCCAGGTCGCCGGCGATGGTCGCCAGGAGGTCGTTGGCCGTGACCATGCCCTCGATGCTGCCGTACTCGTCGACAACCACGGCCAGCGGGATCGGATGCGCGCGGATCTGCTCGAGCACCCGCAACGTCGAGGTGCCCTCCTGCACCACCAGCGGTTCGCGGACGAAATCGGTGACCTCCAGCGCCGCGCCCTGCAGCACGCTCGACAGCAGGTCGCTGCTCTGCACGATGCCGAGCAGCTGATCCAGCTCGCCATCGCAGACCAGCAGGCGGGTATGCGGCGACGCGACCAGGCGCTCGGTCGCATGCGCGATGCCACGCGTCGCGTCGATCCACGCGATGTCGCTGCGGACCGTCATCACGCTGGTCACCGGGCGCTCGGCCAGGCTCAGCACGCTGCGGATCATGTCGTGCTCGGAGGCTTCCAGCCGATCGCCGCCGCCGTCCTGCGCATGCTCGGCCGCCGCGTCCTCGCCTTCCACGCTGTCGGGACGCGCACCGAGCAGCCGCGACACCGCCTCGACCGTGCGCTGGCGGAACGGCAGCTGCCGGGCATTGCGCTCGCGCCGGAAACGCGACCACTGGTTGAACGCCTCGATCAGGATCGAGAACACGATCGCCGCGTACAGGTAGCCCTTCGGGATCTTGAATCCCAACCCCTCGGCGACCAGGCTGAAGCCGATCATCAGCAGGAAGCCCAGGCACAGCACGACCACTGTCGGATGCTTGTTGACGAAGCTCGTCAGCGGCTTGCTGGCCAGCAGCATCACCGCCATCGCGATCGTCACCGCGGCGTACATCACGCCCAGGTTGTCGACCATGCCGACCGCGGTGATCACCGAGTCCAGCGAGAACACCGCGTCGAGCACGACGATCTGCGCGACAACGACGCCGAATGCCGCGTACGCCTTCCTGCCGCCGCTGTCGTGGGCACGCCCTTCGAGCCGCTCGTGCAGCTCCATCGTCGCCTTGAACAACAGGAACAGGCCGCCGACCAGCAGGATCAGGTCGCGCCCCGAGAACGCATGGCCGAACACCGCGAACAGCGGCTCGGTCAGCTTCATGATCCAGGCCAGCAGCGCCAGCAGCACCAGCCGCATCAGCAGCGCCAGCGACAATCCGATGATGCGTGCGCGATCGCGCTGCTCAGGTGGCAGCTTGTCGGCGAGGATCGCGATGAACACCAGATTGTCGATGCCCAGGATGATCTCGAGGACCACCAGGGTCGTCAGACCCATCCATATCGTCGGGTCGGACAGCCATTCCATAGGTGTTCTTGCATCGGGTTACGGGGGACACTGATTCTGCCACGCCCGCGTTATCGGCATGTGCAGCGGCGCCCGGCAGGCCGGGACGCGCGCTATTCCGTCAGCGCCGGCTCCACAGCACCAGCCACAGCACCAGCGCCAGCACGTTGACGCCGATGACGGCCGTGGCCGGGCCGCCTGCGGCCAGCCGCAGGCCCTGCGACGGCAGCGACCAGTCGATGTCGGCCGTCACCGAACGACCGAAGCGCAGGAACAGCGGCACGCTGGCCCCGGTGTGCCACGCATAGCTGAACCACGACGTGGCGACCAGCGGCACCTGCAGGCCCTGCGCGATCCGCGACATGCGCTCACCCTGGGCATGGCCTTCGATCAGCAGCACGCCAGCGACCAGCGCTAAGCCCGACAGCAGCATGCCGATCAACAGGACCACGCTGGCACGCCCGTCCAGCAAGGCCGGCAACGCGGAAAACAGGCCGTAGAAACCGCCGGCGATCTGCAGGATCGCGACGATCCGGAGCAACAGGTTCATGGACGGTGTCTCCAACAGGGCCGGCGATTATGGCAATCGCCGGCCCTGTCGCTCAAGGCGTGACCATTCCTGCGGGCAGACAGCAAAGGCTTACAGGATGTAGCGGCTCAGGTCCGGATCCTGCACCAGCTCGCCCAGGTGCGCATCGACGTAGGCGCGATCGATGACGACCGTGCTGCCGTCCTTGTCGGGCGCCTCGTAGCTCAGCGTATCGAGCAGGCGTTCGAGCACGGTGTGCAGCCGGCGTGCGCCGATGTTCTCCTGTCGCTCATTGACCTGCGCGGCGATCTCCGCCAGCCGGTCGACGGCATCGTCGGCGAACGTCAGGCCGACACCTTCGGTCTTCAGCAGCTCGACGTACTGCTTGGTCAGCGCTGCCTTGGGCTCGGTCAGGATGCGTACAAAATCCTGCTTGCTCAGCGCCGTCAGTTCGACCCGGATCGGGAAGCGGCCCTGCATTTCCGGAATCAGGTCGCTGGGCTTGGCCAGATGGAACGCACCCGATGCGATGAACAGGATGTGGTCGGTCTTCACCGAGCCGTACTTGGTGCTGACGGTACTGCCCTCGACCAGCGGCAGCAGGTCGCGCTGCACGCCTTCGCGGCTGACATCGCCGCCACCGATGTTCTCTCCGCGCTTGGCGACCTTGTCGATCTCGTCGATGAACACGATGCCATGCTGCTCGCAGGCCTCGATCGCGGCTTCGCGGACTTCGTCCTCGTTGACCAGCTTGCCGGCCTCTTCCTCGATCAGCTGCGGGCGTGCGGCCTTGATCGTCAGCGAGCGCTTGTGGGTCTTGCCGCCACCGAGGTTGCTGAACATCTGCCGCAACTGCTGGCCCATCTCCTCCATGCCCGGCGGGGTCATGATGTCGACGCCGGCGCTGGCGGCGATCTCCAGTTCGATCTCGCGCTGGTCGAGCTCACCTGCGCGCAATTGCCGGCGCAGCTTCTGCCGGGTTTCCGACTCCTTGCTCGACGGCTCCGCACCGATGTCGACCGTGGCGGTGTTGGTGAAGCCGAAGCCGCTCGACGGCGCTTCGCGACGCGGCAGCAGCGCATCGATGATCCTGTCCTCGGCGCGCTCCTCGGCCTGCGTGCGCACGCGCTGCTTGGCCTGCTCGCGGTAGAGCTTGACCGCGGTGTCGGCAAGATCGCGGATGATCTGCTCCACGTCCTTGCCCACGTAGCCGACCTCGGTGAAGCGCGTGGCCTCGACCTTGACGAACGGCGCATTGGCCAGCGTCGCCAGGCGACGCGCGATCTCGGTCTTGCCGACGCCGGTCGGCCCGATCATCAGGATGTTCTTGGGCATCACCTCGTTGCGCAGGTCGTCCGGCAACTGCGCGCGGCGCCAGCGGTTGCGCAGCGCGATCGCGACCGCGCGCTTGGCCGAGGACTGGCCGACGATGTGGCGGTCGAGTTCCTGCACGATCTCGCGCGGCGTCATGGTGGAGTTGGATGTATCGGGCTTGTTCGGCATGGGGGCGTCCGTGGTGGCCTGCAGGGCGTGTCTGGCGTACATCAGGGTACGTGGGGGGTACATGGGGAGTCCGGCCTGCGGTGCCGCTTGGGCGCGCAGGACGGATGGCGCGGAAGGTCTTGTCGTTGGCTTGGCTGGTTGGGGCGTCGGCACGGTCGTACGCGCTGCCTCGCGCGCGCCACCTGTGTCGTCAGCGTCCTCTCAAGCTGCGCTGCAAACGCAACCGACCGCCATCAGAGTTCTTCGACGACGACGTTGCGGTTGGTGTAGATGCAGATGTCCCCGGCGATGTGCAGCGCTTCCGTCGCGATCGCGCGCGCATCGAGCTCGGTGTGCGCCAGCAGCGCGCGTGCCGCCGACAGCGCATAGGAACCGCCGGAACCGATCGCGATGATGCCGTCCTCGGGCTCGATGACATCGCCGGTGCCGCTGATGATCAACGAGGTGTCCTTGTCGGCCACCGCCAGCAGCGCCTCGAGCTTTCCGAAGCGGCGTTCGGTGCGCCAGTCCTTGGCCATCTCGACCGCGGCACGCTGCAACTGGCCGTGCTTGCCGAGCTTGGACTCGAACAGCTCGAACAAGGTAAAGGCATCGGCTGCCGCACCCGCGAAACCGGCCAGCACCTGACCGTCGGCACCGAGCCGTCGCACCTTGCGCGCATTGCCCTTCATCACGGTGTGGCCAAGCGTGACCTGACCGTCACCGGCCACGGCGACCTTGCCGTTGCGGCGCACCGACAGGATCGTCGTGGCGTGGAACACATTGGGGTTCTGGCTGGGGTCCATGCGGCCTCCGGGGATCGAATTCCTTGGATGGGGACAACCGCGGACGGTTCAAGGCTGGCACGGCAATCGGCGCCCGGACGGCTCAGCGTTTTGGCAGGTCTATGGCCGCGCGATCCGCCACGAGGCAGTCACCCGGTGGCAAAGCGGAGACATCGACATCTCCGATGACCTCTCGTGAACCGACGCGCTCGCGCTCCATCCGGCACCGCCCTGGCGCCAGCCTCAGGTTGCCGCCCCCCTCTCCCGCTTTCACGATCACCTGCGCTCGCGGAATGGCCGACGCGGCATCGCCCTGGGCGAACGCGCGTAGCAACGTATCTTCCTGAACACGCTCCACACAGATCGGGATCAGCCCACCGTTCATCGCCTCGACGGCCGCGATGGCGGCAGGAGGATGCATCACGACGATGTCAGCGTTTCCTCTTCCCCTGACAGGTTGCCCATCCCGCATCGCAACCACGGGCGCTCTGGAATCGACCGGCCATGCTTGCTCCTTGTCGGGGCAAGCGGTTGCGCCCTGCGCAATCGTGATCGGCTCGATGCCCGTCAGCGCGATGAAACGCGACGCCATCCACCCGTCCTCGGGAACCTTGGAAATATGCGACGCGCCTGCGTAGACCAGCAACTTGCGCCCGGGATTGGATTCGATCCAGGCCGCAAGATGGCTGGCCTGCCCGGACTCGCGCGCCTCCTTGTTCCCCATCGCTTCGTAGTGGACGAAATCCCAGCCCAGCGCATGCGCCTTCCGCAGCGCAGCCGCGAAGGTGGGATCCGCCACGTAAAAGCCGGTATCGACATCGACGATGCCGTTCCCCAGCCGACCCGGCGCCTGCGAGCCGAATGTTTCTGCAGCCAACACGCTGAATCCCCGCGCATGCAACACGTCCAGCAAACGCGACAGGAATGCCCGGTGCGCGCTCCTGAAGTGCGACTCGTTGAGCATCACGATCCGATGATCCGCCACGCGCTCCGCAATGACGTCAACCGCATCGCGGTATTCGACACCATCGGCAAATTCCACGTGCCCGAACAATGCGCAGGCCGGCGCTTCATCCCCCGCGAAGACTGCGACCTGCGCGGCAATCTGCGCCAGCTCCGGACGCTGCCGAAGTTCATGCAAGGCCGCCCACGGACGATTTGCCTTCAGCAGCGTCGACCAGTCGGGTGGAGATTGCGCACCCGCGTTCAAGGCCAGGACTGCAAGCAACAGCCCGATCATCACAGGTATCCAGCGCGCATCGGGCCGGGGCTTTTCACTCATGGGAATTCCTTTCCTTGGGGCGATCAATCCTTTTGCCGCTTCGCGCGCGGATGCGCGGCGTCGTAGACCTTGGCCAGATGCTGGAAATCGAGATGGGTATAGATCTGGGTCGTCGCGATGTCGGCGTGGCCGAGCAGTTCCTGCACGCCGCGCAGGTCGCCGGACGACTCCAGCACATGGCTGGCGAAGGAATGCCGCAACAGGTGTGGATGCACGCGCTTGAACAGGCCCTGGCGCTGCGCGAGCTGGCGCATGCGGATCTGGATCGCGCGCGGACTGATCGGCCTGCCGCCACGACCGGGAAACACCGGCGTATCGTTGCCGGCGCCCGTTTCGCTGCGCCACTGCGCCAGCGCCTCGCGCGCATGCGAGCCCACGGGCACGATGCGCTGCTTGCTGCCCTTGCCGAGCACGCTGACCAGCCCGTCGTCGAGGTGCAGGTCGCGCCAGTGCAGTTGGCACAGCTCGCTCAGGCGCAGGCCCGAGGAATAGAACAGCTCCAGCATCGCGCGATCGCGCAGGCCTAACGGGCCGTCGGTCGGGACTTCGACCAGGGCCTTGGCTTCATCGGGATCGAGCACCTGCGGCAACTTGCGCGGCGCCTTCGGCGCGCGGATGCCGCTGGCCGGATTGGCCGCGATGCGACCGTGCTTGAGCTGCCACGAAAAGAAACTGCGGCAGGCCGACAGGCGGCGTTGCAGGCTCTTGGGCGACAGGCCTCGCCGATGCTCGGCGGCGATGAACATCCGCAACTGCTCGGTCTGCAGTTGCAGCACATCGGTCACGCCCTGGGCGCGGCTCCAGTCCTGCAAGGCCAGCAGGTCGCGCTGGTAGCCATCGAGCGTATGCGGAGACATCCGCCGCTCGACCTGCAGATGCGACAGGAATGCTTCGATCATCGCAGCCTCCCGGCCCGAGGGCGCGCCTGCGTGCCGCCGCCCATGCCTGCCGCTGCGGAGCGAGCCGCGCGGCTACGCGCTGCGGGCCCGCGCGCGACCATCAGCCATCGAACCTGCGCAGCGCGATCTCGAACGCTTCGCCCATCATGCGCAGGAACAGGGTGCCCATGCCGGGATAGAAGCGGTTGCCGTCGCGACTGCCGACCGCGATCATGCCGACGCCTTCCAGCGGCAGCAGCGCGCTCGACTGCACTTCGTCGACGCGCGGGCCATACAGCAGTGCCTGCTTGTCCGGGTGCAGGCGGCCGCACAGCGGCTCGCCATCCTTCAAAGCATCGTGGAACGGCGCCAACGCACGATCGTCGCGCGCGATGACCTGCAGCCAGCTGTCATCCTGGTCTGCTTCGCCGGTCAGGCCCTCGGGGGCGTGGAACAGCACGATCCGCACCAGGTCGCCGTTGAAATCCTCGGCCAGCGTCGCCGCCATCGCGCGCACCACGCCGGCCGCGCTGCCCTGCCGCATCAACGCCAGCGTCAGCTGGTGGGTGCGCACGGCCAGACGCTCGTTGTCCTGCGACACCGCGTACAGGTCATGCAGCCTGCGGCTCAGTTCGCGGTTCTTGTCGCGCAGCACTTCCAGCTGGTAACTGGCCAGCGACGCCGCCGGGCCATCCTCGCGCGGCACCACCAGGCTCAGGGCCAGGTCCGGGAACTGCTGCAGGAACTTCGGCTGGCGTCGCAGCCAGGCCGCGACTTCGTGCGCGCCCATTTTTTCGGTGTTGCTCATCCGATCCATTCCCCTTCGAAAACAAAAGCCGTCGGCCCCGACATGATGACGCTGGCCTCGTCATGCGGCCACGCGATCTGCAGGTCGCCGCCGGGCAGCGACACCGTGACCTCGCGCGCGATGCGGCCACGGCGCATCAGCACCGCGGCGGCCGCGCAGGCGCCACTACCACAGGCCAGCGTCTCGCCGACGCCGCGCTCGAACACGCGCAGGCGCACATGGCCGGCATCGATCACCTGGACGAAACCGACGTTCGCCGATTCCGGAAAATTCGCCAGCCGCTGCACCGCCGGTCCCCAGTGCGCGACCGGCGCGACATCGACCGACGTCACCTCGATGACCGCGTGCGGGTTGCCCATCGAGACCGCGCCCAACTCGATCGGCGGTTGCCCCAGGCCATCGCCAAGCGTCAGCGCATAGGTGTCCTGCGACACCGCGAAGCCAGCCAGCGGAATCCGTGCGGGCTCGAACTCGGGGCGACCCATCGCGATCCGGAAGCGGCCCTCGCCCAGATCCTCGGCCAGATGGCTGCCGGCCGGGCTGTCGAGCACGAAACGCGACGCGGCCGCCGCACCTTCGCGGACCAGCCACGCGGCGACGCAGCGCGCGCCATTGCCGCATTGCTGCGACGGCGAGCCGTCGGAATTCCAGATGCCATAAGCAGCCACCGCGTCCGCCGAGCGCGGCGGTGCGATCGTCAGGATCTGGTCGTAGCCGACACCGGTATGGCGGTCGGCGAGCGCGCGACACAGCGCGGGCGACGGTTCGGGCTGGCCATGACGCAGGTCCAGCACGATGAAGTCGTTGCCGGCGCCATGCATCTTGGAGAAGCGCAGAGATGGGCGGGGTGCGCTCATCGCGATCGCACCGGGCGCATCACGGCTTGTCGGTCGGGACGACGGGCGCCACCGGGGCGACGGGCGTCTGCGCGGCACCGGTCGCATCGGCAGCAGGCTCGTCGATGGCGTCCTGCGCGTCCTGCACGTCCTGCTCGCGGTCCTGCTCGCGGTCCTGCTCGCGGTCCTGCAGCGGCGCGTCCTGCGTCCGGTTCTGGTCGACGTTCTGGTCCGCGTCCTGCTGCGGCGGCAGCTTGGGCTTGATCAGGTAACGGCCCGCATCTTCCGGCGGCACGCGCGAGGGGTGCATCAGCGGCCCCTTGTTGCCGCAGGCGGACAGGACGGGGATCAGGGCGGCGAGCAGCCAGACAGGACGAATGTTCATGCCCGCAAGTGTAGCCCGGAGCCCCGGACCGGCGGAAACCCGGCGGGACCGGGGATGCGGCATATTCAGGCCGGGCCCGGCCTGCGATGCGCGCCGGGAGACGCTGTCCTCAGCCGCCCGGCGGTTCCGGCCGCTGCCACAGCCAGGTCGCGACGATCACCATGATCGCGGTCCCGCTGGCGGCCATCCACCAGCGCGGCGCGGTCAGGAACATGATCACCGCGCACAGCGACATCATCGTCACCGCCAGGCGCTTGGCGCGCCGGCTGACCGCACCATGCTGCTGCCAGTCGCGGATCATCGGACCGAACCGGGGATCGTCGAGCAGCCTGCGGTGCAGGCGCTCCGACCCCCGTGCCGCCGCGAATGCCGACAACAGGATGAACGGCACCGTCGGCAGCCCCGGCAGGAAGATGCCGACCACGCCGAGCCCGAGCGCCGCATAGGCCAGCAGCCACCAGGCCCAGCGGAAGCGGACCTTGCGGACGGGAGCGGCGGGCGGAAGCGGATCGGACGCGGTCATGCCGGCATTCTAGGCAGGCCCAACGGGAACCGGCGACACCGGCCCGATTCCACCAGGCGCGCCTCAGCCGCCCTTGACGCCCAACTGGTCCAGCGAGAACGCCATCGCTTCGGCGGTTTCGCGGAAGCGGCGGAAGCGGCCGGACTTGCCGCCGTGGCCGGCTTCCATGTTGGTGCGGAAGATCACCGGGTACTTGCTGGTGTTCAGATCGCGTAGTCGCGCCACGTACTTCGCCGGCTCCCAGTACTGCACTTGAGAATCCCACAGGCCGGTGCCGACATACATCGCCGGGTAGGCCTTCGCGGCCAGGTTGTCGTACGGGGAGTACGTCAGCATGTAGTCGTAGTACGGCTTCTGCTCCGGATTGCCCCACTCGTCGTACTCGTTGGTGGTCAGCGGGATGCTGGCATCGAGCATCGTCGTCACCACGTCGACGAACGGCACCTGCGAGATGATCACGCGATAGCTCTCGGGCGAGAGGTTGGACACCGCGCCCATCAGCAGGCCGCCGGCACTGCCGCCCATCGCCGCAACGCGGTCCTTGGCCGCATAGCCTTCATCGACCAGGAACTTGGTGACGTCGATGAAATCGGTGAACGTGTTCATCTTGTGCAGCAGCTTGCCGTCGTCGTACCACTGCCGGCCCATCTCCTGGCCGCCGCGGATGTGCGCGATCGCATAGACCATGCCGCGATCGAGCAGGCTGACCGTGGTCGCGCTGAAACCCGGATCGGTCGAGGCGCCATAGCTGCCATAGGCGTACTGCAGCAGCGCGGCCTTGCCGTTCTTCTCGAAGCCCTTGCGGTAGACCACCGACACCGGCACCTTGCGGCCATCGCGCGCGGGCGCCCAGAGACGCTCGGTCACGTACTGCGAGGGGTCGTAGCCGAGTACGGGCTGCTGCTTGAGCTGGCGGCGTTCGCCGGTCCTGATGTTGAGCTCGTAGGTCGTGGCCGGCGTGGTCATCGACGTGTACGCGTAGCGCAGCCAGTCGGTATCGGTCTCGGCATTGACCGACAGGCCCATCGAATAGGCCGGCTCGTCGGCCTTGACGTACTCGCTGCTGCCGTCGGCCTTGATCACGCGCACGCGCTCGAGGGCATCGGAGCGCTCGGCGACCGCCATGAAGCCGTCGAACACCTCATAGCCTTCGATGAAGACCTTGTCGTCATGTGCGACCAGGTCCTTCCAGTCCTTGCGCGAGGTCGACGCGCTGGGCGCGGTGACCAGCTTAAAGTTGGTCGCCGGCTTGCCGTCGCTGCCGGGCGCATTGGTCAGGATGACCCAGCGGCCGCCGGCATGGTCGGCGCTGTATTCGACATCGCGCTGGCGCGGCGCCAGCACCTTGAAGTCGACCGGGTTGGCGGCCGGCGCATAACGCAGTTCATCGGCCACCGTGCTCGACGAGTGGATCACGATGTACCTGTCGTCGCGGGTGCGGTCGATGCCCATGTAGTAGCTGTCGTCGGGCTCTTCGTAGACCAGGGTGTCGGCATTGACCGGTGTGCCCAGCACGTGGCGCTTGACGCGCTTGCTGAGCAGGGTCTCGGGATCGTTCTCGATGTACAGCAGGCTCTTGTTGTCGTCGGTCCAGACGATGTCGCCCGAGGTGCCGGTGATCTGGTCGGCATGGACCTCGCCGGTGTCGAGGTTGCGGACGCGGATCGTGTACTGGCGGCGGCCGTTGGTGTCGTCGGCGTAGGCCAGCAGGCGGTTGTCCTGGCTGACCGCGTAGTTGCCGACGTTGTAGTAGTCCTTGCCGGCGGCCAGCGCGTTGACGTCCAGCAGCACCTGCTCGCTGGCGAAATCCGCGCCTTCGTTGCGCCTCTGGATCGACAGCGCGTCCAGGCCCTCGGCATCGGCACGGCGCGCGTGCACGGGATAGTCCTTGCCGGTCTCGAAGCGCGAGTAGTACCAGTACCCACGCTCGCGATACGGCACCGAGCTGTCGTCCTGCTTGATGCGGGCGATGTACTCGGCGTACAGCGTGTCCTCGTTGGCCTTCAGCGGCGCCATCACCGCATCGGCGTAGGCGTTCTCGGCATTGAGGTAGGCCAGCATCGCCTTGTCCTCGCGCTTGTCGTCGCGCAGCCAGTAATACTCGTCGTTGCGCTCGGCGCCATGTGGCGCCTTGACCACGTGCGGGCGCTGCTCGACATCGGGCGGCACCGCGGTGACCGTCTGCGCGGGCGCCTGCGCGGATGCGGCGGCGGTATCGGGGGAACCGGCATCGTTGCCGGGGCTGCAGGCGGACATCATGGTCATCAGCAGGGAGGTCGCGATCAGGAGGGGGACGGGCTTGGCGAGCCGGGACGTGCGCGGCCGGGTGGTGGACAGCGCGGCGGCGGGCTTGCGGGAAGCAGGTGTCATGGATGGGGTCCGATGGAGGCGGATGCAACATCCGCCGATGGAAGATCGGGACGGCGCTGGCGGCGGGATCGCTCCCGCCGCCGGCCGCAAGCCTTTGCACATCAGAACCTGCTCAAAGTCTTGCTGCGCTTGCCATCTGGCGCGCGTGCGGTGCTCGGTTGCTCATGTACCTCCACGTACATTGCGCTTTCTGCCCGCTCTCATTGGTATGCACACCACGCGCCACCTGGCTGCGCTCGCGACAGACTTTGAACAGGTTCTCAGGACGGGGCTCCCGGCACGCCGGGACGCAATCGCCCTACTTTCCCAGTTGCTGCCACAGGAAACTGTAGTAGAGCGCATCCATGTGCGCAGCCTGCTGGTTGTTCGCAGCGCCGCCATGGCCACCCTCGATGTTCTCGTAGTAGCGCACGTCCTTGCCGGCGTCGAGCATCTTGGCGTGCATCTTGCGCGCATGCCCCGGATGCACGCGGTCGTCGCGAGTCGAGGTCAGCAGCAGCGTCGGCGGATAGGTGCGGGCCGGATCGAGCAGGTGGTACGGCGAGAACGTGCGGATGAACTCCCAGTCGGCGGTATCGGGATTGCCGTACTCGGCCATCCACGACGCGCCCGCCAGCAGCTTGTGGTAACGCTGCATGTCCAGCAACGGCACCTGGATCACGACCGCGCCGAACAACTCCGGGTACTGCGTCAGCATGTTGCCGGTCAGCAGGCCGCCGTTGCTGCCCCCGCGCACGCCCAGGTGCGCCGGCGAGGTGATCTTGCGTGCGATCAGGTCCTGCGCGACCGCGGCGAAATCCTCGTAGGCCTTGTGCCGGTTGGCCTTCAGCGCGGCCTGGTGCCAGCGCGGCCCGTACTCGCCACCGCCGCGGATGTTGGCGACCGCGTAGACACCGTGGCGGCCATTGCGCGAACGCTCCAGCCAGCCCTTGCCGACACTGCCCGAGTAACCCGGCGTCAGCGAGATTTCGAAACCGCCATAGCCGTACAGCAGCGTCGGGTTGCCGCCGTCGAGCGGCATGTCCTTCGGGCGCACCAGGAAGTACGGCACGCGCGTGCCGTCCTTGGAGGTCGCGAAATGCTGCTCGGCTTCATGGGTGTCGCTGTTGAAGAACTCGGGCTGGGTCTTCAGCACCACGATCGCGCCGGCACCGGCACCGGCTTCGGCCAGCATCAGCCGGGTCGGGGTCAGGTAGTCGGTCACCGTCAGCCAGACCGCATCGTCCTCGTCGCTGTCGACCGCACCGACGCTGACCGTGCCCAGCGCGGGCACGCCGTCGAACGCGTTGCGCGTCCAGCCGTTGTCACCGTGGGTCAGCACCGTCAGCGTGTTCTTGACGTTGTCGAGCACGTTGAGCACGACATGGTTGCGGGTGAAGGTGACGCCGGCCAGCGAGCTGGTGTCGGTCGGCTCGAACAGCACGTCGAACTCGCGCTTGCCGGCCATGAAGTCGTCGAACTTCGCGACCAGGTACGAGCCGGCCTGGTAGGTCTTTCCGCCCACGGTCCACGGCTCGCGCAGTTCGAAAGTCAGCCATTCCCGGTGGAAGCCCTTGTTGACCGAGTTGGGCGCGTCGATCTTGACCAGCGTGCCGTCGGTGCCGCGCAGGTACAGCTCGTCGTTGTAGAACGCCAGTGTGCGCGACACGTAGTCGCGGACGAAGCCCGGCGTATCGTCGCGGCCGCCGGAGATGTACATGTCGTCCGGCTTGCCTTCGTAGACCACGCTGGCCGAGGCCAGCGGCGTGCCGCGCTTCCAGTGCTTGAGGATGCGCGGATAGCCGGAGCTGGTCAGGCTGCCGTCGCCGAAGTCGCTGAAGACGTAGACGTTGTCCTGGTCGATCCACTGCAGCCCGCCCTTGGCCTCCGGGCGCGAGAAGCCGCCGTCGACGAAGGTCCTGCTGTCGAGGTCGAATTCGCGGGTCACGGTGGCATCGGCGCCGCCGCGCGACAGCGCGATCAGGCAGCGACGGTAGGGCTCGCCGTCCTGGCTCGGGCGCAGGCAGTTCGCGCCGCCCCAGACCCAGTTGGTGCCCTCGGCCTTGTTCAGCGCGTCGAGGTCGAGCACGGTCTCCCACTTGGGCTGCGGCTTGCGGTATTCCTCCAGCGTGGTGCGCCGCCACAGGCCGCGCTCGTTGTGCTTGTCGCGCCAGAAGTTGTAGTACCACTCGCCCTGCTTGTAGATGCCGGGAATCTTGTCGGTAGAGTCATAGACCGCCAGCAGATCCGCTTCCAGCGCCTTGAATTCGGGGCTGGCGGCAAGCTCGGCCTCGGCCTTGGCGTTCTGCGCCTTGACCCAGTCCAGCGCCTTGGGATCCTCGACCACCTCCAGCCACTGGTAGGGATCGCCCTGCTGGGGATTGTCCTGCTTGGTGCCGCTCACGTTGGCCTCCGGTGCGTTCGCCTGTTGGGCCTGCAGCGGACCCGCAGCGGCCAGTCCGATGGCCACGCCTGCGGCCATGCAGGCCTGCGTCAATATCGACATGCAACGTCTCCGTTCAATGGAACCGGGGACGCTAGCACAGCGGCGCAAGCACCCCGAGTGCCGGAAGTGGGCTTGTGGCCATCGAGGGGCCGCGGATAAGCCAGTGCTGGTAAGCCACTGGAGAGCCCCTCGCCGGTCACGGACGGAGGCGCGACCACATGGAACGGCGGGAGGCCTGCGCAACGTGGGCGGGGGCCCAGCGCGGCGGCGACACGAGGCGCCCCACGGTTGTGCGCCTGCCCCAAGGCCCTGTCGTCCCGGAAGGGGCCGAGCCGGGCAGTCTGCCTACGCAGGGTGGCCGGGGAGACCAGGAACCACCCCGTCCAGGGACCGTGACATTCCGGTACCTCCCCAAACGACAGGAGGAGACCGGGGCCCGACGGTCCTCAGCCGTGGCGCGCGACGGGCGTTGCGACGGTCCGCGCCGGGATCGCCCGCGCCGGGATAGCCCGTGCCGGCATCCGGGCACTGCCGCGGGCCGGATGCCAGGCACGGACGGACACGGCCTGCCGGCGTCGCCGCACCCGGACTGACGAGGCCCCAGGGTGACGGCGACGCGACAGCCGAAGAAGAAACGCAGTCAGCAGGCTTGCCAGCGGCAGCACCACCAGCCAGCCGAGGCCGGCCGCGGCACCGGGCAGCGCCGACAGCGACGACCATGCGACCGCCCCCACGACGACCGCGCCGATCAGGCACTGTTCGAGCAGCGGCAGGGACGTACGTGGGGAAACCGGGGAAGAAGCGGTGATTGCGGACATCGGGGCGACCTCGCTGACAGGAAGGCCAGCTTGCGACGGGCCCATCTCAGAAGCTGCGACCCCGCGTCGCGACCAGAACGGCGCTGGTCCTGGGCCCGTCTACCGGCCTCTCCATGGCGACGGCGCCCGGACGTCGGGCCTCGGGGTGTCCCTCGCCCGCGCCACCGACGGAACCGGGACTCGCCGCCTAGTAGCCGGCGGCGTCCAGCGCGGCGGTGGCTTCCCGGCGCCCGACCTCGACCAGCTCGGCGGCACGCCAGAACTCGTAGAACTGGCAGACGTCGCGCGGGATGCGGATCACCAGCTCGGGCGGATCCAGCGCCAGTTGCACGCGCGAGATCTGCGCCTGCATCGTGTCCAGCGAGCGCGACATGATCTCGACCAGCCCCATCTGTGAGGCGTTGCCGTCATCGCTGCCACCAAGACGACGGTCGAACCAGTCGCCGATGCGTTCGCCAATGGAGTCTTCGCCGTCGTCGTCCGCCGCGGGTCGCGTCGGCTGTGCCAGCCGCCCCGGTGGTCGCGCCGGCCAGCCATGCATGTCGACCGCGATCAGGCGATGCGCGTCCGACAACCGCGTCGCCGCGATCGGCAGCGGCGCCAGCAGGCCGCCATCGACCAGCGAGCGGCCATTGACCACATGCGGCGTGAACAATCCGGGGATCGCGAACGAGGCCCGCAGCGCATCCCACAACGGGCCATCCTGCAGCCAGACCTCGCGCTGGCGCTGCAGGTCGACCGCGACCGCGGTGAACTGCACCGGCAGGGATTCGATCAGCGGATTGCCGACGACTTCGCGCATCGCATCGACCAGCCGCGTCCCGCGCAGCACGCCGGGGCGTCGCCAGCCGGGATCGAGCAGACGCACGAAATCGCGGCGCGTCATCGCGGCCAGCCGCGCATGGAACTCGCGCAACTTGCCGGCCGCATGGATGCCGCCGACCAGGGCGCCACTGGACGCGCCGGAAATCGTGACGATCTCGAAGCCGCGTTCCTCCAGCACTTCGATGACGCCGATCTGCGCCAGCCCGCGCGCGCCGCCGGCGCCGAGCACCAGTGCGACCTGTTCGCGGACCGGTGGGAGCACGACGGGCGCAACCTCGCCCGATGGCGGGCGATGCCCGGGGACCGCAGGCGTCATCGGCGCCGCCATGTCGCGGTCATCGCCACATCGGGCACGCGGCACCGCAGCGACGGCACGGCAGGTGTCGGCAAGGGGGTCGACATCTGGGTCTGATCAACTGTCGTAATTGGACAGCGCCAGTGCCAGCAGCGAACGCGCCTGTTCGCGCAGCGATGCCGGCTCGACGATCTCGGCGTCGGACCCGTAATGCAGCACGTCCATCAACAGCTCGCGCGCGGCGCTGTAGGGCACTTTCAGCTCATAGCGGCCATCGGGCAGATGGCGACCCTGCTGCTGGGAATGCCAGTGCTCGTCGGCCACCCAGCGCGCGGCCTTGGCGGTGAAGCGGATCGTCGCGATGCCCTTCGGCGGGCCCGAGAAGATGCCGTAGCTGCCGGCCAGGTGGGTATCGAGCTCGGCCTCGTCGATGTCGCGGGCGTCAGCGTCGAGCACGCGCGCGGCGACGACGCGATCCACCGAAAAGCTGCGCAGCGCATCGCGCTCGTGGTCCCAGGCGTCGAGATACCAGTTGTCGCGGTAATGGGTGATGCGCTGCGGCGACACCGTGCGACGGGTCTTCTCGTCGGTCGAGCGCGCGCGGTATTCGAACGACAGCTGCTTGCGCTGCAGCACCGCCGAGCAGACATTGCGGAACGCATGCTCGTCCATGCGCCGGCCGCGATGCGGAATGACGCGGACGCGTTCGACCGGCCACTGCTTGCCGGCGGAGTGCTCGTCCAGCAGCTTGTCGATGCGCGACTGCAAAGGCGCCAGCGCGCTCGACAGCACGCCGCCGCCACTGCGCGACAGCAACTGCTGCGCGGCCAGCAGGGCATGCAATTCATCGGAGTTCAACCACAGGCCGGGCAACTCGAAACGCCCGCCATCCTCGGCGTCGTAGCGGAAGCCGGACTCGCCATCGCCGGTCACCGGCGCCATCAGCGCATCGCGCAGGAAGGCCAGGTCGCGATAGACCGTCGCCCGCGAGCATTCGAGTTCGTCCTGCAACCGCACCACCGTCACCGGATAGCGCGAAGTCTTGAGGATGCGGTGCAGCGAGAGAATGCGTTCGTATCGGTCCATGGGGAGATTATGCCCACTCGCGGTGACGAACGGATGCCGGCGCCCGCGCAACAGGATGGTCGGGCGCAACCGCAGCTGGCGCGAGGCCTTGACCCGCGCCCCTCGGGACGGCCCGCCCCCTCCCGACGGGCCCGGCATGGACGCCGCGCCGGGAGCGGTTCCGCGAACGGCCACCGCCGCCCCCCGCGGCCGTGGTCGCATCGATCGGCGAATTCTTCGGCGGCCCCGGCTACAGCGCCGGCCCCTGCCCACGGATCCGCAACCACATCGCCCGGCTGTCTCCCGGCGGCGACAGCGGGCGGTTGCAGGAAGCGCTGCACCGCGAGCGCGAAGCCTGTCGTCCGTGAATATCTGACGTCGACAGCGCGACACAGGCACAATAGCGGCATGACGTCGCCCGCTCCAAAAGAGCCAGCCATCGATCTCTCGCCGTCGCCCGGCGACGAGGTGAAGACCACCACCTGCTACATGTGCGCCTGCCGCTGCGGCATCAAGGTGTGGCTGAGCGATGGCCCCGATGGCAGCAGGATCCGCTACATCCAGGGCAATCCCGCGCATCCGGTCAACCAGGGCGTGCTGTGCGCGAAGGGTGCATCGGGGATCATGCAGCACTATTCGCCGGCCCGGCTCGACAAGCCCCTGCTGCGCGTCGGCGAACGCGGCAGCGGCGAGTTCCGCGAGATCGAGTGGGACGAGGCGATGGCGATCGCCACCGGCTGGCTGGCACCGATCCGCGCACGCAACCCCGATGAACTTGCGTTCTTCACCGGCCGCGACCAGTCGCAGGCGCTGACCGGCTGGTGGGCGCAGCAGTTCGGCACCGTCAACTACGCCGCGCATGGCGGCTTCTGCTCGGTCAACATGGCGACCGGCGGCATCTACACCCTCGGCGGGAGCTTCTGGGAATTCGGTGAGCCCGACTGGGAACACACGCGCTACCTGATGCTGTGGGGCGTCGCCGAGGACCACGACTCCAACCCGCTCAAGCTCGGGCTCGGCAAGCTCAAGGGGCGCGGCGCCAAGATCGTCGTGATCAATCCGGTACGCAGCGGCTATGGCGCGATCGCCGACGAATGGATCGGCATCCGTCCCGGCAGCGATGGCCTGTTCGCGTTCGCGCTGATCCACGAACTGCTGCGCATGGACCGTATCGACCTCGATTACCTGGTCCGCTATGCCAACGCGCACTGGCTGGTGATCCGGCAGCCCGGTGGCGCGCAGGACGGCCTGTTCGCGCGCGACGCCGATGGCCATGCGCTGTGCTGGGATCGCGACGCCGGCGCCCTCGCGCGCGCCGACGCGATCGACATCACACCTGCGGTCGTCGGCGAATTCGCGCTGCCCGATGGCGGCCTCGCGGTGCCGGTGTTCCAGCTGATCGTCGAACGCTACCTCGATCCGCAATATTCGCCCGATGGCGTCAGCGATCGCTGCGGCATTCCCGCCGCGACGATCCGCCGGATCGCGCGCGAACTCGCCGCGGCCGCCTTCGACGATCCGCTGACGTTGCCGATCGCGTGGACCGATGCCTGGGGCCGCGAGCATGCCGAGATGGTCGGGCGGCCGGTCTCGATGCATGCGATGCGCGGCATCAGCGCGCACAGCAACGGCTTCCATACCTGCCGCGCGCTGCACCTGCTGCAGCTGCTGCTGGGCGCGGTCGATGCGCCCGGCTCGTTCCGCTACCAGCCGCCGTATCCCAAGCCCATCCCGCTGCCGAACCGTCCGGGCAAGCTGCGCCGCGACAACGGCACGCTGGACGCGCCGCCGCTGGGCTTCGTGCATGGCCCGCAAGACCTGGTCGTCGATGCCGACGGACAGCCGCGACGCATCGACCATGCGTTCTCGTGGGCCTACCCACTGTCGGCGCACGGCATGATGCATACCGTGATCCGCAACGCCTGGGCCGGCGATCCCTACCGCATCGACACGCTGATGATGTTCATGGCCAACATGAGCTGGAACTCGGCGATGAACACCACCGAGACGATGCACTGGCTGACCGACAAGGACGAGGCCGGTGAGTACCGCATCCCGCACATCATCTATGCCGACGCCTACGCCAGCGAGATGGTCGCCTACGCCGACCTGGTACTGCCCGACACCACCTACCTGGAGCGCTTCGACGCGATCAGCCTGCTCGACCGCCCGATCTCCGATGCCGATGGCGCCAGCGACGCGATCCGGCACCCGGTGCTGGACGCGGCCACGCAATCGCCCGGCCGCGACGTGCGCGGCTTCCAGTCGGTGCTGCTCGACCTCGGTGCACGTCTGCAACTGCCCGGCATGGTCGACGACGACGGTAAGCCGGTCTATCGCGACTATGCCGACTATATCGTCCACCACCAGCGCGCGCCCGGCGTCGGCCTGCTCGCGGGCTGGCGCGGCGATGGCAGCCAGCATGGCAAGGGGTCGCCGAATCCCGGCCAGTTGCAGCGCTACATCGACAACGGCGGCTTCTGGCGCGAAGAGTTGCCGACCAGCGCGCGCTATTTCAAGATGGCCAACCGCGACTACCTCGCGTGGGCGCAGCGCTTCGGCTTTCTTGGCAGCACCGAAGCGATCGTGTTGCAGCTGTACGCCGAACCCCTGCAGCGCTTCCGCCTCGCCGCGCAGGGACATGGACCACAGCAGCCGCCGGAGGCGCATCGCGAACGCGTGGCGACCTACTTCGATCCATTGCCGCTGTGGTACGAGCCGTTCGAGCACGACCAGACCTCGCGCGAGACGTTCCCGCTGAACGCCGTGACCCAGCGACCGATGTTCATGTACCACGCCTGGGGATCGCAGAACGCCTGGCTGCGCCAGATCGCGACGCGCAACTGGCTGTACCTGCATCCGCAGACCGGCGCCCGCCACGGCATCGCCGACGAGGACTGGCTGGAGGTCAGCTCGCACAACGGCAGCATCACTGTGCAGGCGAAGTTCGCCAGCAACGTGCAGCCCGACACCGTCTGGACCTGGAACGCGATCGGCAAGCGCCGCGGTGCCTGGCGACTGGCGAAGGATGCACCCGAGGGCGATACCGGCTTCCTGATGAACCACCTGATTTCCGACCGGACACCGCGCGGCGACTACGCCAATGCCGACCCGGTCACCGGCCAGGCGGCCTGGTTCGACCTGCGCGTCGCGATCCGCAAGGCACCCGCGCAGGAGACGGCAACCTCACAACCGCAGTTCCCGGCACTGTCGCTGGGGCAGGCGCCGACGCAGCCGCTGCGCTATGGCGCAGGCCTGCGCGCGCAGCGCACGGCCAACGCGTTGCACAAGGCCTCGCACGACAAGGCCGCACAGGACAAGGACGACGCCTGATGGAAGCAGGGCCTGATGGAAACAGGGCATGGATGGACCACGGATCATGGAGCCCGGATTGATGGGGCAGGGACTGATGGAGCATGGCCTGGATCTGTGGTTGACGCTGGCGATGATGGGCTTGGCGGTCTACCTGTTCATCACCGAGAAGCTGCGCGTCGATGTCGTGGCCTTGCTGGTCATGACCGGCCTGCTGGTGATGGGCGTGCTGACGCTGCCCGAGGCGCTATCGGGTTTCAGCAACCAGGCCACGGTGATGGTCGCGGCGATGTTCGTGCTCAGCGGCGCATTGCAGCGCAATGGCGCCCTGGTGGCGATCGGCGACCTGCTGGCACGCATCCGCCTGCAGTGGCTGTTCCTGCTGGTGATGATGTGCTTAGTGCTGTGCGTGGCCGCGTTCGTCAACAACACCGCGACCGTGGCGGTATTCCTGCCGCTGGTGCTGGCCGCCAGCACCGCCAACCGCTGGGCGCCGTCTCGGTTCCTGATCCCGCTGTCGTACATGTCGCAGACCGCGGGCGTGTGCACGCTGATCGGCACCTCGACGAACCTGCTGGTGGACTCGATGGCGCGCGAGACCGCCGGCATCGGCTTCACGCTGTTCGAATTCGCGCCGCTGGGCATCGTGTTCGTCGGCATCGCGATGGCCTACCTGATGACGGTCGGCCGCTGGCTGCTGCCGGACCGCGGCATTCCCGGCGGGGACGATACCGACCACGTCGGTCAGTACGTCGCCGAACTGCTGGTGACCGATGCCTCGACTGCGATCGGCACCCATCGCGACGACCTGCTACCCGACGGCATCGATGGCGTCGACGTGCTGCAGGTGCTGCGCAAGGGACAGGCGATGCATGGCGGCAACGCCGTCGTCCAGACCGGCGACCGCCTGCTGCTGCGCGGCGAATGGAAGCAAATCGCCGCGACCCGCAAGGCGCTGAAGCTGGCATTCGACCATGTCGCGCGCGACCTCGACGGCGATCCCAATGCCGAGCGCCTGCATGTCGAGGCGATGGTGTCGCCGGGCTCGCACCTGATCGGCCACACGCTGGCCGGGATGCGCTTCGGACATACCTATCGCGCGCGCGTGCATGGCCTGCATCGCCGCCAGCTCGACATCCGCCAGCCGCTGGACCATGTGCAGCTCTCGGTCGGCGACGTGCTGCTGATCGATGCGCCGGCCAAGGCCATCGACGAGTTGCGCAGCGATCGCGGGCTGATCGTGCTGGGCCAGCGCGCGCAACGCAAGGTCGACAGCCTACGCGCGACGCTGTCGGTGCTGATCATGGCGCTGGCGATCGGCGCGGCCGCGCTGGGACTGCTGCCGATCGTCGCATCGGCACTGCTGGGCTGCGTCGCGCTGGTGGTGTTCGGGCTGATCGATCCCGACGAGGCCTATCGCGCGATCGACTGGCGGGTGATCCTGCTGCTGGCCGGCATCATCCCGCTGGGCGTGGCGCTGCAGAAGACCGGCGGCGCGGGCATCGCGGCGGAGTTCCTGATCAGCGCGCTCGGCCCCTACGGCCCCGTGGCCGCCCTGGCGGCGATCTACCTGATGACCTCGGCCCTGACCGAATTCATGAGCAACAACGCCTCCGCGGTGCTGGTCGTGCCGATCGCGCTGGCCACCGCCGAATCGATGGGCATCGACCCCAAGCCATTGCTGATCGCGGTCGCGTTCGCGGCATCGACCAGCTTCGCCACGCCGATCAGCTACCAGACCAACACGATGGTCTACACCGCCGGCGGGTATCGTTTCAGCGACTTCGTCAAGATCGGCATGCCGTTGAACGTGATCTTCTGGCTGTCGGCCATCGCCCTGATTCCCCGGTTCTTCCCGTTCTGAGCCTCCCTGACACACCGATCCTCCCAAGCCGATCCTCCCGAGCACCCTGCCATGACGTCACTGCCGCCACCGTCGAAGAAGAAACTGGGCCTGGTCATCGACCTTGATACCTGCGTCGGCTGCCATGCCTGCGCGACCAGTTGCAAGGAATGGAACGCAGGCGGCATCGCCGGCCCGCTGACCGACGAGCAGCCCTACGGCAAGGACCCGGTCGGCGTCTGGTTCAACCGCGTGCACAGCTACGAGGTCGCGCCGAGCGAACAGCAGCCGGCGATGACACTGCACTTCCCGCGCAGTTGCCTGCATTGCGAAACGCCGGCCTGCGTGACCGTCTGCCCGACCGGCGCCAGCTACAAGCGCGCCGAAGACGGCATCGTGCTGGTCGACGAGGACAAGTGCATCGGCTGCAAGCTGTGCTCCTGGGCCTGCCCGTACGGCGCGCGCGAGTACTCGCCGGTCGAAGGCGTCATGAAGAAGTGCACGCTGTGCGTCGACCGCATCTACAACCAGAACCTCGACGAAAGCGAGCGCGTGCCCGCCTGCGTACAGGCCTGCCCGACCAAGGCGCGGCATTTCGGCGATCTGGGCGATCCCGATTCCGCAGTCTCGCAACTGGTCGCCGATCGCGGCGGCGTCGCCTTGATGCCGGAACTGGGCTACCAGCCGGTCAACCGCTACCTGCCGCAGCGGCCGCGCCGTGACCAGGACGACGGCGATGTCGCCGTCGAAGCGACGCCCCCTGCTCCGTCGCTGCTGCGCTGGCTGGACAGGCTGGTGCGGCGATGAGCGCAACATCCCCACGCATCCGGAGCCACTGACCCCATGCATCCCGCGTTGTCGGTGATCCTGTTCACGACGCTGTCCGGCGCCGGCTTCGGCCTGCTGTGCTGGTCGGGCCTGGCGATGCTGTGGCTGGCGCTGCGCGGCGATGCGATGCGCGGCCTGCAGGCCCTGCCGCCGTGGGCGCTCGGTATCGGCGCCACCCTGGCGGTGATCGGACTACTGAGTTCGCTGGCCCATCTCGGCAAGCCGCAGCGCGCGTGGCGGGCATTATCGCAATGGCGCACGTCGTGGCTGTCGCGCGAAGGCGTACTGGCGATCGCGACCCTGGTCGTCGCCACCGGCCTGTTCGCGCTGCTGGTGCTGCCCGCCATGGACGCGGGCATCGGCGTGGCCCCCGCACGGGCGATCGCCGTCGGTATCGGCGCGGTCGTACTGGCCGCGCTGGCGCTGGCCACGGTCGCCAGCACCGCGATGATCTACGCCTCCCTGAAGCCGATCCCCGCGTGGACGCAGCCACTGGTGGTGCCGGTCTACCTGCTGTTCGCGCTGCTGACCGGACTTGGCCTGCTGGCCGTGCTGGCGGCGCTGCTGCGGCCACACGCGATGACCGGCCACCTGCTGGCGGTCGCACTGGCGGTGCTCGCGCTGATGCTGGCGGCGCTGAAGGCGCGCTACTGGCAGGCGATCTCCGCGCCGCTGCCGGGGTCGCGGGGCGCAGCCGTCGGATTGCCGGAGCGCAAGGTCGAGGTGTTCGAACGCCCGCATACGCAGGACAGCTTCGTCACCCGCGAGATGGTCTTCGTCGTCGCGCGCCGGCATGCCCGCCGCCTGCGCATCGCCAGCGTGCTGCTGTTCGCGGGCCTGCCGCTGCTGGCCTGCGGCCTGGACCTGCTGTGGCCGGCGCAGCCGGCCGCATGGCTGGCGCTGGCCACACTCGGCGCGCTGGCCGGCGCCTTCGTCGAGCGCTGGCTGTTCTTCGCCGAAGCCAGGCATGTGGTGAGCCTGTATTACTGAGCCAGCGCGGCTGGACCTGCCCTACTGAGGCTGCCCTACCAAAGCCGGTCCTGCTGAGCCGGCGCGACCGGGCGGCGGCTGGGCGGGCCCTTCCCTCCGGCTGTCCATCCGGCAAGCCAGCGTCCGACAGCCCCCGGCTTGCCCGTGATGGCCCAGCCAGGCCGGTTGAATGGCCATTGGCGGCGCCAGGGGACACCCGGCGACCCGGCCAGGATCGCCCCATCCCGCACTCCCCGTTCAGCTGGCAGCCTTGGGCCGGTCACGGGAACGCGCGATAATCCATGGTCAGCCGCCCAACGATGGACATCAGATGCTCACGGGCCTCTGGCTGGCTGTGGCCGGCCTCCCGATCTTCGTGCAACCGCTCCCGGAGGCGCCTTCGCAGCCTGCGGTGATCGCGCTTGCCGCGGGACAGGTCTCGCTGCGGCAGCGCTGCTATGCCATCAGCTGCCCCGGCGCCGAGTGGGCCGCGGCCAAGCAGACCGCATCGCCAGTGCTCGACCGCCGCATCGTCGCCCCCAGCAAGGCCCCCGGCACGGCCGACCGGATCGCCGCGATCCGTTCGCCAAAGCTGGCGACCCGGCGCTTCATCTCGCTGTATTCGCCGGCCACCCGGCGCGACTGGTTCAGCACGCGCGGCGACCATGTGCGCGTCGACACCACCTACAGCTACCACGCCGTGCGCACGCCGGGCACCGACCTGCGGCTGGACTTCGGCACCGGTTACCGGATCGAGCCCTATTCCGATTACGGCACGCGCGCGGCGGGCCCGATCGCGCGTGGCGGCATGCAGCTGTCGCAGCGCATCGGCGACCGCGCCCACCTGAGCCAGCGCGTGCAGGTCGAGACCGGTCGCGAGAACACCTACCTGCGCCAGATCATCGGCTTCGATCTCGAACTCGATCCGCAGTGGTCGTTGCTCAGCGACTTCGAACTGCGTCACGACAGTGGCGGCAACGGCGGCACCGGCCAGACCGACAAGGAAGGTTCGGTGCGGCTGCGCTTCGCGTTCTGACGGAGCTCGCGCTGATCAGACTCGCCAACCAAGCTCGCTGACCAGGCTCAGAGCCTGTTCACGATCTGTCGCGAGCGCACTCAGGTGGCGCGTGGCGTGCATACCAGTGAAGAGCAGACAGAAAGCGCAATGTACATGCAGGTACATGAGCATTTGTGGCCACCCTCCATGGCGGCCACCCTTCGGGCCAGCGCCATGCGCTGTCAAGAACCGCTCCAGGCGGTTCTTTCGAGCACCGCACGCGCGCCAGATGGCAAGCGCAGCAAGATCGTGAACAGGTTCTCAGCGCGGCCGCAGGAACTCGCCGGCACCGGCCTCGATCAACTGGCGCGCGACCGCGATGCCAAGCGTCTCGCCTTCGCGCGCGGACGCCTCTGCCGACGCCCGCACCTGACGACCATCCTCGGCGCAGCCGACCAGGCCCTGCAGCGTGATGCGGTCGCCGTCCAGCAGCGCATGCGCCGCGACCGGCACATGGCAACTGCCGTGCAGCGCGCGGTTCATCGCACGCTCGGCTTCCACGCACAGCCGCGTCGGCGCATCGTCGAGCACCGACAACAGCGCCCATGCGGCCGGATCACGATCGCGACATTCGATCGCGATCGCACCCTGCGCCGGCGCCGGCAACCAGTCCGGCGACTGCAGCCGCGTGCGGATGCGCGCGTCCAGGCCCAGGCGCTGCAGGCCGGCGCAGGCCAGGATGATCGCGTCGTACTCGCCGGCATCGAGCTTGGCCAAGCGCGTATTGACGTTGCCGCGCAGGTCGATGATGCGCAGGTCCGGGCGACGGGCGCGCAACTGGGCTTGGCGGCGCAGCGACGAGGTACCGACGCAGGCGCCTTCGGGCAGGTCGTCAATGTCCTGGTAGCGCCCGCTGATGAAGGCATCGGCGGCATCGTCGCGCGGCAGGATCGCCGGCATCACGAAGCCGGGCTCGAGCTCCATCGGCACGTCCTTCAGCGAATGCACCGCGCAGTCGGCCTCCTGCCGCTCCATCGCCAGCTCCAGCTCCTTCAGGAACAGGCCCTTGCCGCCGATGGCCGCCAGCGAACGGTCCAGGACTTCGTCGCCGCGCGTGCTCAGCGGCACCAGTGAGATCTCGAGACCGGGGTGGGCCGCGCGCAGGCGCTCGGCGACGTGCTCGGTCTGCCACAGGGCGAGCGGGCTCTTGCGGGTGGCGATGCGGATGCGGTTCATGCGCGCATTATCCCAAACCCGGGCACGGATTCGGGATTCGCCGGCCAGATCGGCGTTTAAAGGTGGCGGATGGTCTCGCGCAGCTGGGCAACACAGCGCCGGCTGACTTCCAGCGGCTGCTTGCCATGGCGCAGCAGCGCCTGGACATGGCCATCGACGCCGCGCTTCAGCTCGAGCAGCTCATGGCGCGCGACCAGGCAGTTGCGGTGGATGCGTACGAAGCGCTCGCCGAACTCGTCCTCCAGCGATTTCAGCGATTCCTCGATCAGGTCCTCGCCGCGGGCGTGGTGGACCACGACGTACTTCTCCTCGGCCTGCAGGTAATGCACGTCTTCGATCGGAATCAGCCGAAGGTTGCCGCGCATGCGTGCGCACAGATGGGTCCGCGAATGCCGCTTGCCCTGCTCGCCGTCATCGTCGGCCGCGCGTTCGCGACCTGCGGTGAACGTGCGCGCGCGCTCCAGCGCCGCCTGCAGCCGCTCGGGCCGTACCGGCTTGACCAGGTAATCGACCGCGGCCGCCTCGAACGCCGACAGCGCATGCGCGTCATAGGCGGTGCAGAACACCACCGCGGGACGCGACTCGAACGCCGCCAGGTGGCGCGCCACTTCGAGGCCATCCATTCCGGGCATCGCGATGTCGAGCAGGATCAGGTCGGGCGCGTGTTCGTCGCAGGCCTGCAGCGCAGCGCGGCCGTCGCCGACCTCGGCCACCACGTCGGCACCGGGCTGCGCGAGCAGCAGCGCCCGCAGGCGCTCACGGGCCAGCGGCTCATCGTCGGCAATGATGATCCTCACATCGGCTCCCCTGCTGGACAGTGCACCCTGGCGTCGACCGCGCCCCGGACGTGGGACGCCGTTCGGTCCGCATGGTAGCCGCGGTTCCGACAGGGTGTCATCGCGGCGCCCGGGCACAGTCTGTCGTGTCCAGGCGGGCCTGACAGCAGGGTTAACGCAAAATCCCCCGGGAAGCGGCCGCCGCGACGGCGACCGTCAGCAGCAGGCCGGCACCCGGTCGGCCCTCAACCGGCGGCAAACCGCTGCGACAGCCACTGCCCGAGATCGGCGATCTCTTCGGCGCAAACCGAATGCGGCATCGGGTAACGATGGAAACTGACGTCGAATCCGAAGCGCTGCATCAGCGCCGCGCTCTGCTCGCCGGCGGCGAACGGCACCACCGGATCCTGGGTGCCGTGTGCGAAGAACAGCGGCTGGCTGGCGGCGCCCTCGACCAGCCACCCCTCGGCCTTGTGCGCGGCCGGCAGGTAGGTCGACAGGCCGATCAGCCCGGCCAGCGGTGTGCTGCGCCGCAGGCCTGCTGCCAGCGTGATCGCGCCACCCTGCGAGAAGCCCGCCAGGATCACCCGCGACGCCGGCACGCCACGCTGCCGCTCGCGCTCGATCAGCGCGTCCACCTGCACGATTGACTCCTCGACGCCCTGCTCGTCGGCACGGTTGGCGAGATCGAAATCCTTGATGTCGTACCAGGCCCGCATGCGCGCACCGTTGTTGATCGTCACCGCGCGCAGCGGCGCGTTCGGGAACACGAAGCGCAGCGCCGGCCACTCCGGCCGCAGCAGTTCCGGCACGATCGGCACGAAGTCGTTGCCGTCCGCGCCGAGGCCATGCAGCCAGATCACGCTCCATTGCGGGTCGGCGCCGGTCTCGCGTTCGATGGTGTCCAGCAATGCGTCGGTCATGGGGCAAGGCAGCCAGGTCTAGGGGCCGTGCAGCATAACAACCGGCGGCAACCTGCTGGCAGCCCGCCGCGCGACCGGTCAGTGCGAAGCAATGCCGACAAGGCCTCGAACCCTGCTCACGATCTGTCGCGAGCGCAGTCAGAGGTCGGGTGGCGGAACGTAGAAAGCGCCATGCAGGTGCAGATACATCAGCAGCTCAAGCACCGCACGCGCGCCAGCTGGCAAGCGCAGCAGGCGCGTCAGCAGGTGCTCAGATCGCGCCCGGCTTCAGCGGCGCATCGGTGGCGGGAGGCAGCGCCGCGCGCGCGTCGTCCGCCGCACGCGCACGCAGTTCGGCGGCGCGCTGCAGGACCTTCGGCGGCGCGAGCTCTTCCGGGGTCGAAAACAGCCCGTGCCGGCGCATCCATCCCCCGATCGCGCGCGACGAGGTCAGCATGACGATCGGGATCGACCCGACCAGGCCCAGGATCACCGGCGACATCCACAGCGCCAGGCCCGGCGACATCGACCACGCCGCGACGCCCATGACCAGGCCCAGCACGGTCGTACCGCGATAGCTGCGCCACAGGTCGCCCAGGGTCTGGCGGCCATCGTCGCGCTGCTGCGCATCCCAGCCAGAGTCGCGGCCGGCCAGCACTTCGGCGACGCCGCGCGACTGCACGTACATCGTCACCGGCGCCATCAGCGCGGCCAGCACGTTCTCGATCAGCACGCTGACCAGGCTGCGCAGCGCGCCACCGCACCCACGGCGCATGCGCGCATCGCACAGCGTGGCCACGTAACCCATGACCTTGGGCGCGAACAGCATTCCCATCGTCAGCAGGAACACGCCCAGGAAGCGGTCTTCATCGAGCGCCATCCAGTAACCGGCGACCGAGAAACCATCCTGGCCGGGAATGCCGTGCTGCAGAGGAATGCCCAGGCCGATCAGGATCAGCATCGCCCACAACGGCGCGGTCAGGTAATGGCCGATACCGATCAGCAGGTGCCAGCGGCTGACCCAATGCAGGCCACGGGTCGCCAGCACGCCGCCATGCTGCAGGTTGCCCTGGCACCAGCGACGGTCGCGCACCAGCATGTCGGTCAGCGACGGCGGGCCTTCCTCGTAGCTGCCTTCCAGTGACGGGATCATGTGCAGCGCCCAACCGCCGCGCCGCAGCAACGCGGCCTCGACGAAGTCGTGGCTCAGCACATGCCCGCGGAACGGCACCGTGCCGCCCAGTGCCGGCAGGCCGCCATGCGCGGCGAACGCGGCGGTGCGGATGATCGCGTTGTGGCCCCAGTAATTACTTTCCGCGCCATGCCACCAGGCCACGCCATGGGCGATCACCGGGCCGTACATGCGTCCGGCGAACTGCTGCATGCGCGCGAACATCGACGCGCCGTTGACGATCACCGGCAGCGTCTGCACCAGTGCGACGTCGTCGTTGCGCGTCATCGCATCAGCCAGCCGGACCAGCGTGTCGCCGGTCATCAGGCTGTCGGCGTCGAGGATCAGGAACTGCGGATACGCGCCGCCCCAGCCGCGCACCCAGTCGGAGATGTTGCCGGCCTTGCGCTCGGTGTTGTCGTCGCGACGACGGTAATGCAGGTTCACCGCGCCGTTGTGCTGGCGTAACCGCGCGAACGCATTCAACTCGCGCGCATGGATGCCGGGATCGCGGGTATCGCTGAGCACGAAGACGTCGAACCACGCACCCTGCCCGGTCTCGTCCAGCGACTCCAGGATCGCCTGCAGGCCCGCCATCAGGCGTTCGGGATCCTCGTTGTAGGTCGGCATCAGCAGGGCGGTACGCGTCCGCAGCGCCGGTAATGGCGCCGCCGGATCGATGCCCAGCCGCGCCGGCTGGCGCAGCAGCACCAGCACGAAGCCGGCCAGCGAACTGGTGAACGACTGCACGATCCACGCGAACAAAGGCACGAACACCAGCAGCAGCAGGCCTTCGAGCACATCGATGCCGCCGATCCGCAGCAGCCACCAGATCTGGTAGGTCGCAAACAGTGTCAGCACCGCCGCCATGCTGACGATCAGCGCGCGTCGCCAGGCCATGCCATGGGGCGAGGAGGGCCGCGAGCGCTGTACCAGGGCGCCTTCGCGCAGCGACTGCACCGGCATCGTCAACGGCGCTTCGGCCGGCATCCAGCCGGCGATCGCCGCCGGATCGACCACGGGACGCGGGCTCATGCCGTCCACCGGTACAACCAGGTTTCAGAGTACGGCTGGCCGGCATGCATCAGCCGCATGCGCAACTCGGCGACATCGGCGCGCCCCGGGACCAGCTCGAAGCCTACGCGCCAGCCGCCGCCGGGGCGGCGGTGCACGACCACGTTGCGCAGTTCGCCGGCCGACGCGCGCGTCTCGATCGTCGGCAGCGTTTCGCCCGGCAACGCGGCACCGCCGGCCAGGTCGATGACGAACAGGCGAGAGGGCTCCTTCTGCCGTGGCGCGGCGCCGCTGCGCGTCGCCTGCACGATCGCCAGCGCCGGCAGCCAGACATGGCCGGCCGTCCAGTGCAGGCGATAGCGCCAGCGGCTCTCGACGCCGGCCTGCAACGGTGCAGACGGCCGCCAGAACGCGACGATGTTGTCGTGGTACTCGTCGGCCGTCGGGATCTCGACCAGGTGCACCTCGCCGGCGCCCCAGTCGCCCAGCGGCTCAACCCAGGCGCCCGGTCGCTTCTCGTACCCGGCTTCGGCATCCTCGTAGGCGCTGAAGTCGCGCTTGCGCTGCATCAGGCCGAAGCCGCGCGGATGGCGATCCTGGAACCCGCTGTGCTGCAACCGCGTCGGATTGCGCAGCGCGCGCCAGGCCTGCTCGCCCGTGCCGGTCATCAGCACCAAGCCGTCGGAATCGTGGACCGCCGGCCGGTAGTCGTCGATACGCAGGCGATCGGCGGCATCGAAGTGGTACATGCTGGTCAGCGCGGCGATGCCGGCGTCGGCCAGTGCCACGCGCGGGAACAGCCGCGCGTCGACGTCGAACACCGTCTCGTCGCCCGGCGTGATGACGAAGCGGAACGCACCGGCGACCCGCGGGCTGTCGAGCAGCGCATCGACGGTGATGGTATTAGCGCCCGCCGCCGGCCGGTGCAGCCAGAACGCGGTGAAGCGCGGAAATTCTTCCGGCCCCGGATCGCCCGTGCCCAGCGCCAGCCCGCGCGCCGACAGCCCATAGGCCAGGCCCTTGGCGACCGCGCGGAAATAGCTGGCGCCGAGGAAGACCGCGATCTCGTCGAAATACTCGGTGCTGTTGAGCGGCGCATGCAGGCGGAAGCCCGCAAAGCCGACGTCGTCGACCTGCGGCGGCGATCCCGGCGCGTAATCGAACTGGGCCGTCGAGAACGGCAAGCGACGCGCCTGCCCGTCCTCGACCGCATGCAGTTCCACGCGTGGCTTGAACAGGAAACCGCGATGAAAGAACTGCGCCTCGAAGCGACGCCCCTGCCCGCGCCACAGCGCCTGGTCGGGACGGAAGCGCAGGTCGCGGTACTGGTCGTAGCTGGCGCCATCGAGGACCGGCGGCAGCGAATCGTCGGGGGCCGCATAGGGTTTGGCGGCCAATGCGCGCGCCAACTGGGCGACGGTGTCGTCGTTGAAAACGGTTCCAGCCCCGGCCTGCGCGGCCAGTGCCTGCCAGCCCACTCCCAGCCATGGCATCGCCATCGCCGCTGCCAATACATCGCGTCGTCGCACCAGAAACCCGCCAGACCCAATCAAGCGCAGGACTCTAGCGGGAAAGTTGTAAGCGCAGTGCGAAGCCGCGCGCGGCAGTCATGCACACGTCATGAAACGATGCCGCCATGTGATGCGCACGCAGCGCTGTCTCGACATCGAGGAGGAGTGACAAGCCTCGAACGGATCGCCCCGGATGGGTTATTGATGGACATCAAGCTGTTGCCGATGGATGCCCACGACAAGACATGCGTGCCCTGCCTGGTGCACGCAGGATGGGCTTGCCGCAACCCGCTGATCTGAAGTGGTGGGCCCACCAGGACTCGAACCTGGAACCAAAGGATTATGAGTCCTCTGCTCTAACCATTGAGCTATAGGCCCGTCGGGCTGGAATTCTACCCGCGAAAACAGCGAACCCGCCGGGTGGCGGGTTCGCGGGTGCGACAGGCCGTGCCGGCTTACTCGATATCGAGGAAGCTGCGCAGCTGCTCGGAGCGGCTCGGGTGACGCAGCTTGCGCAGCGCCTTGGCCTCTATCTGACGGATGCGCTCGCGGGTGACGTCGAACTGCTTGCCGACTTCCTCGAGGGTGTGGTCGGTGTTCATGTCGATGCCGAAGCGCATGCGCAGCACCTTGGCTTCCCTCGGGGTCAGGCCGGCGAGCACGTCGCGGACGGTTTCCGACAGGTTGATGTTGACGGTGTTCTCGATCGGGGACTCGACGTTGGTGTCCTCGATGAAGTCGCCCAGGTGCGAGTCCTCATCGTCGCCGATCGGGGTCTCCATCGAGATCGGCTCCTTGGCGATCTTCATGACCTTGCGGATCTTGTCCTCGGGCATGTCCATTTCCTTGGCCAGCTCCTCCGGCGTGGCCTCGCGGCCGTACTGCTGGAGCATCTGGCGGGAAATGCGGTTGAGCTTGTTGATCGTCTCGATCATGTGGACCGGGATGCGGATCGTACGCGCCTGGTCGGCGATCGAGCGCGTGATCGCCTGGCGGATCCACCAGGTGGCATAGGTCGAGAACTTGAAGCCGCGGCGGTGCTCAAACTTGTCGACGGCCTTCATCAGGCCGATGTTGCCTTCCTGGATCAGGTCGAGGAACTGCAGGCCGCGGTTGGTGTACTTCTTGGCGATCGAGATCACCAGGCGCAGGTTGGCCTCGACCATTTCCTTCTTGGCCTTGCGTGCCTTGGCTTCGCCATAGGCCATCGCGCGGTTGATCTCCTTGAGATCAGCCAGGGTCACCATCATCGCCTTCTCGATGGCGAGGGTGGCTTCCTGCTCGGCGACGATCTGGTCCTTGACCTCGCGCAGGCCCGACGACCACTTCTGCTTGCGCTTGAGCGCGTCGTCGACCCAGCCCAGGTTGGTCTGGTTGCCTTCCCAGGCGCGGATGAAGTCCTTGCGCGGCATTTTGGCGGTGCGCGTGGCCAGGCCCAGGATGCGGCGCTCGTGGTCCTTGATCTCGCCGACGACGTCGCGCAGCTTGCGCACGAGAGTATCGGTCAGCGGCAGCGGCAGCTTCAGGGTGACGAAGACCTCCGCCATCTCCTCGCGCAGCTTCAGCACCGGCTTGGCGTCGGCGCCGTTCTTGGCGTAGGACTTCTGGAACTTGGCGTAGCCGTCGGCCAGCGCTTCCATGCGGCGCGCGACCTCGGCCGGGTCCGGACCGGTCGGACCGGCTTCCTCGGCATCGCCGGTGTCGTCGTCGTCGCCATCCTCGTCGGCCTCGGCATCGCTGTCGTCATCGCTGGCAGCCGCGGCAGGCACGGGCTCTTCGTCGATCAGGTCGTTGAAGCCGACCACGATCTCGGCCAGGCGCTTCTTGCCGCCCTTGTGCAACTCGTAATCCTCCAGCAGCAGCTGCACGGACCACGGGAAGCTGGCCAGCGCGGCCAGCATCTGGTTCAAGCCTTCCTCGATGCGCTTGGCGATCGCGATCTCGCCTTCGCGGGTCAGCAGCTCGACCGTGCCCATCTCGCGCATGTACATGCGCACCGGGTCGGTCGTGCGGCCGCCTTCGCTGTCGAGCGAGGTCAGCGCCGCAGCGGCTTCCTCGGCGGCGGTTTCGTCGACTTCGCGGCCACCGTCGCTGGCACCGGCCAGCAGCAGGGTCTCCGCATCCGGCGCGACTTCATGGACGTCGATGCCCATGCCGTTGATCATGCCGATGATGTCCTCGATCTGCTCCGGATCGACGAGATCGTCGGGGAGGTGATCGTTGACTTCGGCGTAGGTCAGGTAGCCCTGCTCCAGGCCCTTGCTGATCAGGAGCTTGATGTCGGACTGCTGAGCTGGACGTTCGTTCGCCATGTGGCGCGCACCGGGGAGAAAAGTGAACCCGTAATTATACCATCCCGGGGGCGGGGTCAGGCCCGGAGCAGGAAGGTGACCGGGCCATCATTGACCAGGCTGATCACCATATGGGCCCCGAACCGCCCGGTTTCCACCCCCCCCGCATGAACTTCCCGGCAGCGGGCCAGCAGGCGCCCGAACACCGGCTCGGCCTCGGCCGGCGGCGCGGCCGTGCTGAAGCCGGGGCGCATGCCGGAGCGGGTATCAGCGGCCAGGGTGAACTGGCTGACCAGCAGCAGGCCGCCGCCGGTGTCGGCCAGGGAGCGGTTCATCCGGCCCTCGGCGTCCGAGAAGACCCGGTAGCCGAGCAGGCGCTCGGTCATCCGCTGCACCTGGGAGTCGCCGTCGCCGGGTTCGACCCCGACCAGCGCCAGCAGCCCGGGGCCGATCCGGCCGATGACGGCGTCGTCGACGCTGACCGAGGCCTGGGTGACGCGCTGGATCAAGGCAAGCATGGCGGGACCGCGGCAAGAGGGGCGGCAAAGCAGACCATGGTCGCCCGCGATTTGCCATCCCTGACCGCCCCCTCCACCAATTGCCCGTCCAGCCACCGCCCGGCCGGGGAGTCCCGTCTGGCGCCCCGGCCACGATCTGCCGCCGCGACGGCCCGCTACACTGCCGCGATGACCAATGTGCTGACCCGCCTGACCGCCCGCCTGCTGCATCTCGCCGTTTCGGCGTTCACCCGGCTGCCGTGGCCGGTCCTGCGCCGGCTGGCCGATGGCCTGGCCTGGCTGTGGTGGCGGCTGGACGCGCGCGAGAGCCGGGTCGCGCTGCGCAACCTGGAACTGGTGTACCCCGAACTGCTGCCCAGCCAGCGCCAGGAGCTGCAGCGGCGCGTGTTGCGGACGACCGCCCGGCAGACGCTGGAGACGTTCCGGCTGTGGACCCGGCCACATGCGCAGAACCTCGCCCTGATCCGCCAGGTGCACGGCCTGGCGCATTTCCAGGCGGCGATCGCCTCGGGCAAGGGCGTCATCGTCGCGGCGCCGCATTTCGGCAACTGGGAGCTGCTGAACCAGTGGCTGGCCACGCAGACGCCGCTGGCGATCCTGTACCGGGCACCGGAATCAGCGGTCGGCGAAGCCTTCCTGCGCCTGGTCCGCGCCGATGCCGAGCGCGTCACCCAGGTCCGCGCCGAGGGGCAGGGCATCCGTACGCTGTTCAAGCTGCTGCGCGATGGCGGCGTCGTCGGCATCCTGCCCGACCAGCAGCCCAAGGCCGGCGATGGCGGGTTTGCGCCGTTCTTCGGCGTCGAAGCGCTGACAATGACTCTGCTGCCCCGGCTGGCCGAGCGCAGCGGCGCGACCGTGCTGTACGCCTGGTGCGAGCGCATTGGCACCGGGCTGGATTTCGCGCTGCACGTGATGCCGGCCGACGCCGCGCTGACGTCGAGCGATCCACGCGCCGCGCTGGCTGCGTTGAACGGCGATGTCGAGAAGATCGCCCGGCGCGACCCCGCCCAGTACCAATGGACCTACAAGCGCTACAAGGCACGGCCGGAAGGCAGCGGCGAACCCAATCCCTACGAAGACCTGGAGCAGCGCCGATGACCGTCGACGAGCCCTCCCCGCTCGCTCCAACCAGCGCCGAGGCCTCCGTCGCCGTTCGCGCCACCGCGCAGACGGGGACCGCGGGCGTGACGCCCGGCGACGACGGCTGGCAGGCGCTGCCGGCGCGCGCGCGCAGCCTGTTCACGATCTCCGCCCTGGTCAGCGCGCTCGTCATCGCGGTGGTCGCCCTGATCCCGATCGGGTTGCTGGTGTCGTCGAAGCCCCTGGCGATCGCGCTGGCGGTGGCGACCCTGGTCGTGGTGCCGGCGTTGCTGGTCTGGAGCGCGCGCAGGCGTTACGCGAATACGCGCTGGCGGATCGACGCGCAGGGCTTCGCCTTGCGCCGGGGCTACCTGTGGCACAGCGACACCCGCGTCCCCGGCTCGCGCGTGCAGCACCTCGACATCACCCGCGGGCCGATCGAGCGCCGCTTCGACCTGTCGACGCTGATCATCCACACCGCCGGCACCCGCCACAGCGCGGTGTCGATCGGCGGATTGGACACCGCCTGTGCCGAACAGCTGCGCGACCAGTTGGCGCAACGCATTGAAACCGACGATGACGACGACTGAGACGACGCCGGAGCACGACCCGGCCGCAACGCCACCGCCCGTGACAGCGGGGGGCCACGCGACCGACGCCCACGGACTGGTGATGGGCCCGGAACGGCGCCTGCACCCGTGGTCGTGGCTGTTCGTGTTGCTGGCGCAGCTGCGCCAGTTCCTGCTGCCGCTGATCGTGCTGGTGTTCTTCGGTGGTCGCAGTGAGGACCGCTACCAACTGATCGGTGCCGGCATCATCGTGCTGCTGCTCGTCGGCGGATCGGTCCGCAGCTACTTCACCTATCGCTACCGCATCGGCCGCGACAGCCTGTTCGTCCGCAGCGGCCTGCTCGAACGCAGCCTGCGCCAGGTGCCGTTCTCGCGCATCCACAACGTCGCTCTGCACCAGTCGCTGCTGCACCGGACGTTCGGCGTCGCCGAGGTCAAGCTGGAATCGGCCGGCGGGCAGAAGCCGGAAGCGCAGATGCGCGTGCTGAAGCTGGCCGACGCGCTGACGCTGGAGCAGGCGATCCGCACGCGCGGTCGCGCGAACCCTGCCGACATTCCAGCCGACGCCATATCGGAGGCGTTGTCCCCGCCCACAGCTTCCACGGCGTCGATGCCGTCGAAGTCATCCGGCACCGGGACGACACTCGACGACGCCCATGCCGGGAGCACCGGACGCACACTGCTGCGCCTGTCGTGGGCCGACATCGTTCGCGTCGGCCTGGTGTCCAACCGCGGCATGGTCGTCATTGCCGGTGCATTCGCGCTGTCGTGGCAGGTGTTTCCGGAGCGCACGATCTCGCACGCGCTCCGCGACCTGGCAGAGGCCGGCCTCGGCTATGCCGGGCGCTTCAACGGCGACTGGCTGGTGACCGGCGCCCTGGCGGCCAGCCTGGTGCTGGTCGCGCTGCTGCTGGTGCGGTTGTTCTCGATCGCGCTCGCGCTGATCCGCTATCACGGCTTCCGGCTCGACGAATATGGGCGCCGGCTGACCGTGACCCGTGGCCTGCTGACGCAGTTGCGCACCAGCGTGCCGCGCCGGCGCATCCAGGCCTGGACCCTGCGCGAGGGCCTGCTGCATCGGCTGCTGAAGCGATGCAGCGTGGAGATCTACACCGCCAGCGCGCAGGACCCATCGAACCAGGAGCGCGGCCTGCCGGAACTTGCGCCGATCGCGACGCCCGCCGACGCCGATGCGCTGCTGCAACACCTGCTCGACCGTGCGACCTGGCCGATCCCCGCATCGCAATGGCAGTCCCTGCATCCGCGTGCATGGCTGCGCCTGCTGATCGGCGACGTGGTCCTGGCGGTGCTGCTGAGCGCGGCCCTGTGCTGGTGGTTCGGACCGCCCGGACTGCTGGGCCTGGTCTGGATCGCATGGGGGCTGCTGTTGTCGCGGCGGCACGCCGCGCGTGCCGGCTACAGTCTCGACGACCACCTGGTCGCAGTGCGCGAGGGCTGGTGGTCGCGGCATTGGCGCTTCGCCGAACTCGACAAACTGCAGGCCCTGCAGCTGCGTCAGTCGCCGCTGGATCGCTGGTCCGGCATGGCATCGCTATGGCTGGACACCGCCGGTGCCGGAGCGATGGCGCCCTCGCTGCGGATCCGCTACCTGCCGCTGGCACAGGCGCAGGTCTTGCTGGAACGTTTGCAGAAGGAAATCGCGCGGCGACCGCTGCGCTGGTGAGCGGCGCCACCGGTTCGGCCGCGTAACCGCGCAGCACCGGCCATGGCTGCTGCTACGCCAGCGACAGGAACAGTTCTTCGTAGCGCTGGTTCATCAGTTCCCGGCCGTGGTGCTGCAGCGCCTTGCGACGCGCGGCCGCCGCCAGTTGCGCGGCCTGCGCCGGGTCGCGCAGCAACGCTTCCAGCGCATCGGCCAGTGCGACCGGATCTGACTCCGGCACGAGCCGGCCGTCGACGCCATCGACCAGCACTTCGCGCACGCCGGGAACCGCGCTGCCGACCACCGCGCAACCTGCGGCCATGCCTTCGATCAGGGCCAGCGGCATGCCTTCGTAATGCGTGCTCAACACCGCCAGCTGGTGACCCATCAACAGCTCGGGCACGTTGCGGACGACGCCGAGCAGGCTGACCTGCGATTGCAGGCCCAGCTCGACGATCAGTTTTTCCAGCGGCCGCCGATGCGCGCGCTTGCCGCCGCCGGCCAGCAACAACGGCGGCTGCAGGCCACGGTCGCGCAGCAGCGCCAGCGCGCGCAGCAGGGTCGGATGGTCCTTCTGCTTCGACAGGCGCGACACCATGACGATGCCGGGCACGCGCGAGGCATACGGATGCGCGTCGGCCTCCGCGAACGGTTCCAGGCGGACACCATTGGGGATCGCGATCGTGCGTCCGGCCGGCATGCCCATGTCCAGCAGGGCCTGGCGCACGCCTTCGGAGCAGCCGACGATACGCGAGGTCCGCGCGGCCAGCCAGCGCGACTGCGCCAGCCGCCAGCGCGTGTAACGCTCGCGCGTGTTGTGTTCGACGTGGACCAGGTGCGGCACCTTGGCCAGCAGGCCGGCATACCGTCCCCACAGGTGTTCGCTGAACCCATGCGCGACCAGTACGTCGGGCTGGAATTCGCGGCAGACGCGCATCAGTTGCCAGATCGTGGCCGCATGCGACCAGCCCGCCACCACGCGCAACGGCGTGCCGGCGCGCTGCAGCTCCTCGATGCGCGCCGGATCCGTGCGCCGCTTGCGCCGCAGCACCAGCAACGGCTCGATGCGATCGCCGGCATGTTCCGCATTGACCAGTTGGATCGCGACCTGGGTCGCGCCGCCGGAGAATCCGCCGGTGACGAAATGCAGCACGCGGACCTTGCCGTGCGGCGACGACGCCATCAACGCGCGCCCTCGCCGGACACGCGACCGGCGTAGTCGATGCGGCGGCGCCCCAGCCAAGCGAAAAGCACGCCCCAACCATAGCGCTGGCTGAAATGCCGCAGCCGCGGCCAGACGCGGTTGAGCTCGTAGCGCAGCTTGGGCCATGGATTGCGGGTCACCCGGTCGGAGCTGCCCATCGCCGACGCCACATCTTCGGCGGAGACCACCGGCGGATGCACCGACAGGATGCCCAGCCCGAATTCCCAGGGATGCTGCAGGTCGCAATCGATCGGACGCGCGGTGCCGCGATAGGCCCGCACCCAGCGTTCCGCACCCGCGCGCGTCCACACCGCAGCCGTGGTCGTCGACGGCACGCTGAGCCCGTACTCGACCAGCCTGCGCTGCGCTCCCAGCGCGGCCAGGTCGATATGGCGACGGCGCTTGCGATTGAGCTTCAGCACATCCCATTGCAGCAGCGGATCGGTCGTGCGCGCACGCAACGCCAGCGCTTCGGCCAGTACATCGCTGACATCGGCGTCGAACTCGGCATCGTCCTCGAGCACCAGCGCGTAGCGCGCGTCCGAGGCCAGGAAGCGCTGCAGGGCCTTCAGGTGGCTGAGCTGGCAGCCGACCTCGCCACGCCGGATCGGTTTGTAGTAGCGGTTCTCGCGCGTCTGTTCGCGGAACTCGTCCTCGCTCAGCGCCATGCCGTCGACGCCGGGGATGCGCTCGAACGTGATGCCCTGCGCCTGCAGGCGCGGCAGCATCGCCGCCAGCCGGTCCGGCGAGCGGTCGAGGTTGATCAGGAAGCACTGGCAGTCCGCGGGCAACATGCCGGACTACTCCACAGCCTGCTGCGGGCCCTTCAGGGCATTGCGACGTTCGCGCCGCTCGAGCCGGCGATAGTTGAACTGGCGCAGGCTGCGCGAGATCGCAGCCAGTTGCGTGCCCCACCAGCCCGGCCGCACGCGACGGATGCCACCGGAGAAATAGCGCGCGTCCGCCAGCACATCGACCGTCAGTCCGTACTTGGCGAACAGCGCCGCCTTGTCCTGGTTGGCCACCGACATGCCGGTGTTCTTGTAGAGCTCGCCGCCGCCGACCGGACGCGAGTGGCGCACGGGTGTGGCGTCGATGATCGCGATCGCCTCCTCGCCGCGATCGGCCAGCAGGCCCGGCCACAAGGAATCCAGGCCCCAGCCGCTGGTGCTCTCGGTGAACGTCGGCAGGCAGACCCGCAACGCGGCGCGATCGAACACAGGTCCCATGACTTCGATGAAGCGCGTGAAGCGCAGTGCGTAGTGCGCGTCCTGCAGCAGCAGCGGCCAGGTGAAATAGGAATCGCGCGTCAACGCCGGCTGCGACAGCGCCAGCTGGAACGCGGCCGCGTGGTCGAACATGCGGTTGACGGTGTCCGTGGACGCGACCAGGTCGTCGTCGGGGAACCAGAAATAGGCATAGCGCTCGACCAGCTCGGGATGCGCCTGCAGCAGCTCGCCGAGGATCGGCCACTTCATGCCCTTGCGGTCTTCGTGGTACTCGGCGGTGTCGGCGTAACGCCCGGCTTCCTTGCCGAAATAACTGACGAAGATATCGAAGTTGCGATCCTCGTCTTCCAGCCATCCGGGATGGGTCGACTGGTCGCCGGCGCGCACCAGCACCAGGTTGCGACGCTGGCTCATGCTTCATTCTCCTGGCGACGGCCCAGTACCTTGCCCGACACGGCCAGCGCCGCGCCGACCACCTGGTCCATGTTGTAGTAACGGTACTGCGCCAGCCGCCCGACGAAGCTGACGTCGGCTTCCTGCTCGGCCATCGCCTTGTAGCGCTGGTACAGCGCTTCGTTCTCCGGCCGCGGGATCGGGTAGAACGGCTCGCCCTCGGCGGTCGGATACTCGCGCACGATCGAGGTGCCGGCATGATCCTCGCCGGTCAGGTGCTTGAACTCGGTGATCCGGGTGTAATCGTGGTCGTTGGGATAGTTCACGGTGCCGGTGCGCTGCAGCCAGGCCTGGTCGGGCAGGTGCTCGTGCTCGAAGCGCAGGCTGCGGTACGGCAGCTTGCCGTGGCAGGCGCCGAAGTAGGCGTCGACGGGGCCGGAATACACGGTATGCCGGCGCGGCGCGATGGTCTGCTCGCGGACATAGCTGACGCCGGTGCGGACGGTGATCGCCGGATGGTCGAGCATACGCTCGAACATCCGCGTGTAGCCCTCGGCCGGCATGAACTGGAACGTATCGCCGAAGTAGCGGTCGTCGTCGTTGGTGCGCGTCGGGATGCGCGCGGCGACGCCGGCCGACAGCTCCGACAGGTCCAGTCCCCACTGCTTGCGCGTGTAATGGCGGAAGAACTTGTCGCACAGGTCTTCGCCGACGCTGTTCAGCACCACGTCTTCGCTGGTCTTGACCGGCTGCCGGTGGGTGCCGCGCGCTTCCAGGAACGCGGCGACGCCGGCCTCGTCGAGCGCGAGCCCGTACAGCGTGTTGATCGTGGTGCGGTTGATCGGGATCGGGTACAGCGCGCCTTCGACGCTGGCCAGCACGCGGTGCTCGTAGAACCGCCAGTGCGTGAAGCGCGACAGGTATTCGAAGATCCGCTTACCGTTGGTATGGAAGATGTGCGGACCATACGGATGGATCAGCAGTCCCGAGGCATCGCGCTTGTCGTGGGCATTGCCGCCGATGTGCGGGCGACTGTCGACGACCAGCACCGACCAGCCGGCATCGGCCAGTTCCCGTGCGCAGACGCTTCCGGCAAATCCGGCACCCACGACCAGGGCATCGAAGCCACTGGCATCCAGCACATCAGCGTCCGCCACCGAAGCCTCCCGTCCAATTCCATGAATCCAGGGCCCAGAGAGGGCCGCGTGCGCCTGATGCGCGATCACTGGGATCGGCATCGCGCGATGTCCGCCAATATGTCATGCCGGTGAGGCTCCTGGCGCGGCGAATGCAGGCCGGCGCTGGATCAGGGCCGGATGCTGCCGACGCGATGGTGTGTCTGCAGCCGATGGGGGGTACCGGACCGCTTGCGGGCGACATTGTAAGCAACGCAGATGACGCTGAACGCGCCCCCGGTCATGCGCGCTTCATGCCTGCTGCAGGGTCGCCGTCGCGTGGGCGCTACGCACCAGCCGCGCGTAGAAGAAGCCGTCCATGCCCTGCTCGCCCGGCAGGCGTTGGCGGCCGGCACCGGCGGCATGGCCGAAGCTGTCCGGCAGCGGCTCGACACGGGCGTCCGGCGTGCGTTGCAGGAAGGCCTCGACCTGGCCGGCGTTTTCGTCGTGCAGGATCGAGCAGGTGGCGTACAGCAGCACGCCCCCGGGCGCCAGCGTCGGCCACAGCGCGTCCAGCAGCCGCGCCTGCAGCGCCACCAGGGCTTCGAGGTCGCTGGGACGGCGATGCAGCAGCACGTCGGGCTGGCGGCGGATGATGCCGGTCGCCGAACACGGCGCGTCCAGCAGCACCGCATCGAAGGGCGTGCCATCCCACCAGCGCGCGGGGTCGGTGGCGTCGGCCGCCTTTAGGCGCGGCCGCGCGCCGGCATCGAGGCCCACGCGCGCCAGCGTCTCGCGGACGCGCTCCAGGCGGCGGTGGTCGACATCCAGCGCGCTCAGGCGCAGCGCGGGATCGCGTTCGAGCAGGTGCGCGCTCTTGCCGCCGGGCGCGGCGCAGGCGTCCAGCACATGCCCCCCCTCGACCGGGGCCAGCGCATCGGCAACGCGTTGCGCGGCGCCATCCTGGATCGACACGTCGCCGTCGTGGAAGCCCGGCAGCGACGCCACCGCGATCGAGCCGTCGACCAGCAACGCGTCATCGACCCCCTCGACCACGGTCGCCAAGATGCCGGCGTCGGCCAGCCGCTGGCGGTAGCTTTCGCGATTGCCGCGCCGACGGTTGACGCGCAGCCAGGTCGGCGCCGGTTGCGTGCTGGCCGCGACGATCTGCGGCCAGGCATCGGGCCAGTCCTTGCGCAGTTGCGCCAGCAGCCACTGCGGCCACGCGGCCGCGGCATCCGCGGCCGGGATGCCGTCGCGCTGGGCACGCCGCAGCAATGCATTCACCAGTCCTGCCTGGTGGTTGCGGCCCAGCGCACGCGCGGCCTCGACGGTCGCCGACAGCGCGGCATGCGCCGGCAACTGCAGCGGATCGAGCTGGGCGAAGCCGGCATGCAGCAGCGCGCGTAGGGGATCGTCGCGACGCGGCAGCGGGCGCGGCATCCACGCCCGCAGCGCGGCGTCGAAACGCGCCCGGCCACGCAGCGCGGCGAAACAGATCGCCTCGACCAGCGCGCGATCGCGCGGATCGGGCAGTGCCGGCAGGGCCGTCGACAACTCGGCCTTCAGCGAGCGGCCCCGGTGCAGCACCGCATCGATGACCTGGGTGGCGACCACGCGCGGCTGCACGCCCGCGACCTCGGCCCCTGTCCGGTGGGTGGCCATCGGCTCAGCCCGGCCCGGTCTGCAGGCCGCGACGCGCATTGACGTAGTCGGCGGCGGTGATCGCCTTGCCGCCCGGCCGCTGCAACGTGCGGATGCGCAAGGCGCCTTCCGCGCAGGCGATGTCGATGCCGTCGCGCCCGGCGAACAGCAGGGTGCCGGGCGCAGCGTTGTGCGCCAGCGGCAGCGCGGTCGCGGCATGGATGCGCAGGCGCTCGCCGGCAACATCGCCCTCGGCGATCGGCCAGGGATGGAATGCGCGCACCCGCCGCGCCAACTGCGTGGCAGGCTGCGACCAGTCGAGCAGGGCCTCGGCCTTGTCGAGCTTGTGCGCATAGGTGGCGCCCTCGGCAGGCTGCGGCTGCGGCACAGGCCGCATGCCGGCCCGCAACAGGCCCAGGCCGTCGGACAGCACCTGCGCGCCAAGCGCGGACAGGCGGTCGTGCAACTGGCCGCCGGTCTCGCTGGCGCCGATTTCCAGCGCCTGCGACATCAACACCGGGCCGGTATCGAGGCCCTTCTCCATCTGCATCAGGCAGACGCCGGTGCTGGCATCGCCGGCCTCGATCGCGCGCTGGATCGGCGCGGCGCCACGCCAGCGCGGCAGCAGCGAGGCATGCACGTTCCAGCAACCCAGGCGGGGGATGTCGAGGATCTTCTGCGGCAGCAGCAGGCCATAGGCGACGACGATCATCAGGTCGGGCTGCAGCGCCTGCAGCGCGTCGCGCTGTTCCTGCGACTTCAGCGACTCGGGCTGGAATACCGGGATCCCGCGTGCCAGTGCTTCCTGCTTGACCGGCGACGCGGTCAGTCCCCGGCCACGACCGGCCGGGCGATCGGGCTGGGTATAGACCCCGACCACCTCGCCGCGCGCGATCGCAGCCCGCAGCGACGGCACGGCGAACTCGGGGGTTCCGGCAAAGACGATTTTCATAGGGCGGGACATGCGGAATGGGAAGGAGGAGTCAACGCGCGGGACCTCCAGCGCGGGGCATTGCGGAGCGCTGCAGCGTCACCGGGATGCAGTGCCCGCCGTTCCCGGCGCGCGGCACGCGGCACGCAGCGCCCTAGTCGCGACCCTTGCGCTGCTTCTCGAGCTTCTTGATCGCGCGGTCGCGCTTCATCGGCGACAGGTAGTCGATGAACAGCTTGCCGTCGAGGTGGTCGATCTCATGCTGGACGCAGGTCGCCAGCAGGCCGTCGACACGCAGCTCGAACGGCTTGCCGTGGCGGTCCAGCGCATGCACCTCGATGCCGTCGGGACGGGTGACGTCGGCGAAGATCCCCGGAATCGACAGGCAGCCTTCCTGGTGCACCCGCAGTTCGGCGGATGCCGTGCGGATCACCGGATTGATGAACACCAGCGGCTGGTCGCGGCCCTCGGTGACGTCGATGACCATGAAGCGCTGGTGGGTGTCGACCTGGGTCGCGGCCAGGCCGATGCCGGGAGCTTCGTACATGGTCTCGAACATGTCGTCGAGCAGGCGCTGGAACGCCGGATCCTCGATCCGCGTGGAATCGACGGCGTCGGCCAGGTTGCGCAGGCGGGGATGCGGAAATTCGAGGATCGAAAGCAGGGACATGGCAAGGACGCGGCAAGAAAAGGAGGATGCGGTCACAACAGCGCGACAGGACGCGCATTGTAGCCCCAGCCTGCCTTGCATCGAGCAGGGACAGGTAAGCTATAGTCTCCCGGCTGCAAGGGGAAATCTCCAAGGGGAGCAGGTAGATGGCCGGCATGTTTCAGCACCTTTCTCAAGGGCTTCGCACGGTATGCGCCGTCGCGATGCTCACCGTTGCGACCTATGCCGCTGCCCAGGGCGTGCGTGGCGATCATCCGGACACCTACGTCGTCAAACGCGGCGACACGCTGTGGGCGATCGCCGGCCGCTTCCTCGAACGCCCGTGGCTGTGGCCCGAGATCTGGCAGGCCAATCCGCAGATCGCCAACCCGCACCTGATCTATCCCGGCGACGTGGTCAGCCTGTCCTACCTCAACCGCGTCGCCCAGGGCAGCGTCACGCCGGGCCCGCGCCAGGACGCGGCGCCGATCGATGCGGTCCCGCTGTCGGAGATCGAGGCCTTCCTGAAGGACCTCAGCGTCGTCGACTCGTTCGAGCAACTGCCCTATGTGGTCGGCCTCGAGGACGACCGCCTGCGCGGCACCGAGGGCCAGATGGTCTACGTGCGCGGCCTGCCCGCGGCCGAGCCCGGCCAGCGCTACGCCGTGGTCCGCCCGACCGTGCGCTTCAGCCGGCTCGACCGCTCGGGCCTGTGCTGCGACCTGATGCACACCGAGGACCTGGATTTCCGTGGCCGCCGCCGCGCCGACTTCCAGCGCTTCTGGACCAATGTGATCACCCCGGACAAGGGCGTGGAGCTGCTCGGCCACGAACTGCAGCGGGTCAACATCGGCGTCATCACCCGCGGCGAAGTCGGCGGCCTCCAGGCCTCGACCCTGCTGCTGGACCAGACCGGCCGCGAGGTCCGCATCGGCGACCGCCTGGTCCCGGTGGCCGCCCAGGACTACGACCTTCAGTTCTTCCCGCACCCGCCGCGCCAGCAGACCGACTACGGCCAGGCCCGCGTGCTCGCGGTGTCGGACATGCTCGGCCACGGCGGCCCGCACGATGTCGTCGCGCTGTCGGTCGGCCGCCGCGAGGGCGTCGACAACGGCACCGTGTTCTCGCTGTGGCGCGAGGGCACCAACACCATGGACCGCGTGCAGAAGGGCGAGTACCGCGACCCGGACACGGTGTTCCATGAGAACAAGGTCCGCCTGCCCGACGAGTTCGCCGGCCACGTGATGGTGTTCCGCACTTTCGACAAGGTCAGCTATGGCCTGGTCATGGACAGCATCAAGCCGACCAAGGTGGGCTACCACCTCAAGCACCCGGACGCGCCGTACTGACGGCCCGCCCCGCACGCCGGGGCGTTCCCTGACAGCCACATGCGACGGCGCCCCACGGCGCCGTCGTCGTCTGCGCCCTACGGTGGCGGCATGGACGATTGCCACGACTGCGAGGAACGCGATGCCCTGCTGGTCCTGCTCGACGCGGGTGGCGCCAGCGCGCCGCGCCGCGGCCTGCTCGAACGCCATGGCAGCGCCCGAGCGGCGGTCTCGGCCGGTCCCGCGGCCTGGCGCGCCGCCGGCCTCGACGGCGCGCAGTGCCGGGCACTGGCCGACGCGCGGCCGGCGGCGGCCACGCTGCGCTGGCTGGAAGCAGCCCCGCAACACCACCTGCTCGGTTGGCAGCATCCCGACTACCCGCCGCTGCTGCGGCAGGCCGGTAACCCGCCGCTGGCGCTGTACGTCATCGGCGACCCGGCCCGGCTCTGGCATCCGGCGGTCGCCGTGGTCGGCAGCCGTTCGCCCAGCGCCGGTGGGCGTGCGCATGCGCGGTCGTTCTCGCAGGCGCTGGCGCGCTCGGGGCTGGCGATCGCCAGCGGGCTGGCCGCCGGCATCGACACGATCGCCCACGCGACCGCGCTGGCCGAGGACGCGATCACCGTCGCCGTGCTGGGCACCGGCATCGACGTCCCCTATCCCCGCGCCAATGCCGGGCTGTACCGGCAGATCGGCCAGGCCGGCGCCATCGTCAGCGAGCACCCGCCCGGGACCGGCCCCAGGCGGGAGCATTTCCCGAGCCGCAACCGGATCATCGCAGGTCTGGCGCTGGGCACCCTGGTGGTCGAGGCCGCCGAGCGCTCGGGCGCGCTGATCACCGCCCGGCTGGCCGGGGACGCCGGCCGCGAGGTCTTCGCGGTGCCCGGTTCGATCCACAACCCGATGGCGCGCGGCTGCCACCGGCTGATCCGCCAGGGCGCAGCGCTGGTCGAGGACGCGCGCGAGGTCGTCGAGGCGCTGGCGCCGTTGGCAGGGGAACTGGGTGCTGCCTTGCAACATCGCCTGGCCATCCCCATTTGGTGCGCAGGGACACCGGACGGCATGGCCATCACGAACCCCGCCGGAGCCCCTGCCGACACCCCCGTCGCGCCGGGCCGGAACGTCGACGCCGACTACCAGAAGTTGTGGCGGGCCCTTGGCCACGACCCTACCTGTATGGATCAGTTGGTTGCACGAACCGGATTGACGACGGCGGACCTGTCCTCCATGCTGCTGATCATGGAGCTGGAGGATCGTGTGGTGGTCGAGCACGGCCGGTATTCCCGAACGTCACACATCGCGCCCGAGGGCGCAGGCCGGGGGAAATGAAAGAGAGCATCCTGGACGTCCTGCTCTATCTGTTCGAACACTATTTCACTGAAGATCCGGACCTCGTCCGCGACCGCGACTCACTGCAGAACGGCCTGTTGCAGGCCGGATTCAGCCCCGCCGAGATCAACAAGGCCTTCGACTGGCTCGATGCCCTGGCCGACCAGCGCCCGGCCGCATCGGTGCCGCGTGCCGATGGCCCAACCCGGATCTACTTCGGTCCGGAACTCGACAAGCTCGATGTCGAGTGCCGGGGCTTCCTGCTGTTCCTGGAACAGCACGGCATCCTGGACGCCAACCAGCGTGAGCTGGTGCTGGACCGTGCGATGGCCCTGGACCAGGACGAGCTGGACCTGGACGACCTCAAGTGGGTCGTGCTGATGGTGCTGTTCAACCAGCCCGGCAGCGAGGCGGCCTATGCCTGGATGGAAACCCAGATGTTCACCGACGAGCCGGAGCCGGTGCATTGACCGGCACCGCCGTCATGGGGCTGCCGGCATCGGCCGCGCCCTGACGGGCCTGCACTGACCCGCCCTTACTGACTCACCTGCCCTGACGGACATCGCTGAAGGGCCCGCCTGCAACGGCGCCCCGTCCGACCCCGGCGCTCCGGGGCCGCCGACACGATCCGCCAGGAAGGCGGACAGGAATCAGGGATGATCGACTGGTACTGCCACCAGTCCGGCCAGGGCCGGATCGGCCCGCTCGACGCGGACACGCTGCGGCACTTCTACCGGCAACGCCGGATCGATCTGCAGACCCTGGCCTGGCATGCCGGCCTGCGCGAGTGGCAGCCGCTGGAGCGCCTGCGCGAGGAACTCGACCTGGACGGCGTACAGCCCGACGCGTCGCAGCCTCCTCCGCTCCCGCCGCCCTCCATCACCGGGACCTTGGCCACAGCCCTTCCCAACCATCCGTCGCCACCTGCGCGCAGGAACAATGGCTGCCTGATCGCCGCCATCGTCACCGCGGCCGCAGGCGTCCTGCTGCTGCCCATCGTCGCGGCGATCGCGCTCCCGGCCTACAACAACTATGTCGAACGTTCACGCCAGGCGCAGATCGATGGCGAGCGCCTGCGCGATGTGGAACGGTCCGCACGCGCGCAGCTGTACGCGGCCCTGGCGCGCGAGGCCCAGGGGCAAGCGCCGGCAGCAGACGCCCGCTGCCCCGACCCGGGCACGTTGGGATCTGCCCACGTCGTCGGCCCGGATCGCGAGGCGGACGGCAGCACCGACGTCGCCTTCACCTTCGAACGCGCACCACCGGCATCGGGCACCTGCGCCTATACGCTGCGTTTCTTCGGATTTCCTCCGGCGATCGACGCCGCGCGCCTTCACTACGACGTCGACCTCACGCGCAGCACGATCGTTATCGCCTGCCGCAACCAGGACCTGCCCGCGTACCTGCTGCCGGCATCCTGCTCGCCTTGAGCGGCGGCCGCCGGCGCGCGCTGCTTGCCCGAACCGCGACATGCGGTCAGCATCGGCCGCAACGTCATCAGCACCAGAAAAGGAATCCACATGTCTGATTGGTATTACGCCGAAGGCGACAGCGGGCGACAGGGGCCCGTCGATACCGATGCGCTGGTCCGCCTGCGCCTGCAGGGCTACATCAGCTGGCAGGCACTGGTCTGGCGCGAAGGCATGGCGCAGTGGCAGCCGATGCAGGATTTCGAGGCCGAACTGACGCGCGACGACGCCTCCGCCGTGCCGCCCGTGCCACCGGCCCCGCTGCCGCCGGCATGGACCGGGGCGCAGGGCGGGCACGCGGGCAGCGAACGCGTGGACAGCGGCCAGCCCGCCGACATCCGCGCCAACCTGGCCGCCGACGCCTCGCCGTATGCACCCCCGGTCGCCGAGGTCGCCGCCGCCGAGCAGGCCGTGCATGGCGGCACCGTGGTTGATGCCGGTTTCTGGAAGCGCGCCGCGGCGCTGATGATCGATGCCTTCATCATCACCGCCGTCAACTACGCCCTGCTGATCGCCGCCGCGGTGGCGCTGAGCCTGGACCCGATGGAGGCCTTCGATCCGCAGATCGCTTCGACCGGCGGCGGGCTGATGATGGCGCTCGGCTACCTGTTCTATCCAGTCATCAGCGCCCTGTACTACGTCACGATGGAATCGTCGTCGCGGCAGGCCACGCTGGGCAAGATGGCCATCGGCATCAAGGTCGTGAACCGTGCAGGCGGGCGCATGAGCCGCGGCAATGCGCTGGGACGCTGGGTCTCTCACCTGTTGTGCTACTTCACGCTGTACATCGGCTACCTGGTCGCGGCCTTCACCGAGCGCAAGCAGGGCCTGCACGACATGGTCGCGGGCACCTACGTCGTCGATCGCTGGGCCTACACCGCGCAGCCGGAACTGCAGCGCCGCGAACTGGGCGTGGTCGCCTGGGTGGTGCTGATCATCGGGTTCGGACTGACGGCGCTGGCGCTGCTGGCGATCGCGGTCGCGATCGCACTGGGCACCGGCGCGCTGTAAGCGGCCGGGTGACACCGCGGCGCGGGCCTGCGCTGACGGCCCGCGCTGGTGTCCAACCCCGCACGTCCCGTGCGCTCCGCCGCCGTCGGGCGCAGCCGTTGGCACCTGCCTGTCGGCGCGAGCGAGCGGAACCGGAGGGGGAGCGGCAGGGGCGGGCACCGGACGAAGCTACCCCCGGCGCCCGGTCCGGGATGCCGCGCCGCAGCAATCGGGTGACGCCGCGCTTGACAGCCCCCTGCCCGGCATGACACCACTATAAATAGAGTGTGAACCTGAACGCCCGGGGCCTGTCCCCGGGCGTGTTTCTCTACAGCCCCTGAATGGTGCGGCATCATGCCCGCCGCACCTGGAATTCCGTCCACATGGCCAAGAACCTCCTCATCGTCGAGTCGCCCGCCAAGGCGAAGACGATCAACAAGTACCTCGGCAAGGACTTCCACGTCCTGGCCTCCTACGGCCATGTCCGCGACCTGGTGCCCAAGGAAGGGGCTGTCGACCCCAACGACGGCTTCCGCATGCGTTACGACCTGATCGACAAGAACGAGAAGCACGTCGAAGCCATCGCCAAGGCCGCCAAGAGCGCCGAAGGCATCTTCCTGGCGACCGACCCGGATCGCGAGGGGGAGGCCATCAGCTGGCACATCGCCGAGATCCTGAAGGAGCGCGGCCTGCTCGAGAACCGGACCCTGCAGCGGGTCGTGTTCACCGAAATCACCCCGCGCGCCATCAAGGAAGCGATGGCCGCGCCGCGCGCGATCGCCGCCGACCTGGTCGATGCCCAGCAGGCGCGCCGCGCGCTGGACTACCTGGTCGGCTTCAACCTGTCGCCGGTGCTGTGGCGCAAGGTCCAGCGCGGCCTGTCCGCCGGCCGCGTGCAGTCGCCCGCGCTGCGGATGATCGTCGAGCGCGAGGAGGAGATCGAAGCCTTCATCGCCCGCGAGTACTGGTCGGTCGAGGCCGAGTGCGCGCATCCCTCGCAGGCCTTCACCGCCAAGCTGACCAAGCTCGACGGCAAGAAATTCGAACAGTTCACGATCACCGACGGCGACACCGCCGAGGACGCACGCCGCCGCATCGTCGCCGCCGCGCAGGGCGCGCTGCACGTCACCGATGTCGCCAGCAAGGAGCGCAAGCGCCGCCCGGCGCCGCCGTTCACGACCTCGACGCTGCAGCAGGAAGCCTCGCGCAAGCTCGGCTTCACGACCTCGCGCACGATGCGTGTCGCCCAGAAACTCTATGAAGGCGTCGCGATCGGCGACGAAGGCACCGTCGGCCTGATCAGCTACATGCGTACCGACTCGGTGAACCTGTCGGCCGAGGCGCTGACCGAGATCCGCGACGTCATCGCGCGCGACTTCGGCACCGAGTACGTGCCCGACAAGCCCAACACCTACCAGACCAAGTCCAAGAACGCGCAGGAAGCCCACGAGGCGATCCGCCCGACCTCGGCGCTGCGCACGCCGGCGCAGGTCTCGCGCTTCCTCGACGACGACGGCCGCCGTCTGTACGAGCTGATCTGGAAGCGCGCGGTCGCCTGCCAGATCGTGCCGGCGATCCTCAACACCGTGTCGGTCGACCTGGCCGCCGGCAGCGAGCACAACTTCCGCGCCAGCGGCACCACCGTGGTGTTCCCGGGCTTCCTGGCCGTCTACGAGGAAGGCAAGGACACCAAGAGCGCCGACGACGAGGACGAGGGCCGCAAGCTGCCGCTGATGAAGCCCGGCGATCGCGTGCCGCTGGACCGCATCCATGCCGACCAGCACTTCACCGAGCCACCGCCGCGCTTCTCCGAAGCCTCGCTGGTCAAGACGCTCGAGGAATACGGCATCGGCCGGCCGTCGACCTATGCGTCGATCATCCAGACCCTGCAGTTCCGCAAGTACGTCGAACTCGAGAACCGCCGCTTCCGTCCGACCGACGTCGGCCGCGCGGTGTCGAAGTTCCTCAGCAGCCATTTCACCCGCTACGTCGACTACGACTTCACCGCCAAGCTCGAGGACGACCTCGATGCGGTATCGCGCGGCGAGGAAGAGTGGGTGCCGTTGATGGAGAAGTTCTGGGGCCCGTTCAAGGAGCTCGTCGACGAGAAGACCGAATCGGTCGATCGCACCGAAGCCACCGGCGCGCGCGAACTGGGGACCGACCCCAAGACCGGCAAGCCGGTCAGCGTGCGACTGGGCCGCTTCGGGCCGTACGCGGCGATCGGCAGCACCGCCGAGGATGCCGAGGACAAGCCCAAGTTCGCATCGCTGCGGCCGGGCCAGAGCATGCACACGATCTCGCTCGAGGACGCGCTCGAACTGTTCCTGATGCCGCGTGCGCTCGGCCAGGACAAGGACGAGGACGTCAGCGTCGGCATCGGCCGTTTCGGACCCTTCGCCAAGCGCGGCAGCGTCTATGCCTCGCTGAAGAAGGAAGACGATCCGTACACGATCGATCTAGCGCGCGCGGTGTTCCTGATCGAAGAGAAGGAAGAGATCGCGCGCAACCGCATCATCAAGGAATTCCCCGACAGCGATATCCAGGTGCTGAACGGACGCTTCGGCCCGTACATCAGCGACGGCAAGCTCAACGGCAAGATCCCGAAGGATCGCGAGCCGGCATCGCTGACGTTCGAGGAAGTGCAGAAGCTGCTGGAAGAAACCGGCAAGCCCGCGCGTCGCGGGTTTGGCGCCAAGAAGACCGCGGTCAAGAAGGTCACCGCGCGCAAGGCACCGGCCAGGAAGAGCGCGGCAGCCACCGCTGACGGCGCCGCCACCAAGGCACCGGCGAAGAAGGCCGCGGCAAAGAAGGCCCCCGCCAAGAAGACGGCTGCGAAGAAGACGCCCGCGAAGAAGGCGGCCAAGAAGGCCGTGCGCAAGCCGGCACCGGCGGCGCCCGTCGTCGAACCGGCCAAGTCGTTGCTGACGCCGGCCAAGGTCGAACTCGGCAAGAAGCGCGTGGTCAAGAAAGCCGTCGGAGGCGACGCGCCGTTCTGACGGCGCGTGGTGCGGCCATGGCTTCGCGGACGCCCGCGGACGCTGCCGACGCCCTGCGTGCCGGCGGCGTCATCGCCTACCCCACCGAAGGCGTGTGGGGGCTGGGCTGCGATCCGGCCAATGAACAGGCGGTCCTGCGCCTGCTGGCGATCAAGCAGCGCGAGGTCGCCAAGGGCCTGATCCTGATCGCCTCGCGCGTCGAACAGCTCGACCGCGTCATCGACTGGGACAGTCTGTCGCCCGCGCGTCGCGACGACGTGCGTGCGACATGGCCGGGGCCGCACACCTGGGTCGTCCCGGCCCAGCCTGGCGTGCCAGCATGGATCACCGGCGAGCACGCCAGTGTCGCGGTCCGTGTTTCGTCGCATCCGGTCGTCGTCGCCCTGTGCGACGCATTTGCCGGCGCCCTCGTCTCGACCAGCGCCAACCGTGCCGGGCAGCCTGCGGTACAGCGGCTGGACGCGCTCGACCCGGCCATCGTCGTCGCCGTCGACGCGATCGTCGAAGGCCGGACCGGCGACCTGTCGCAGCCCACGACGATCCGCGACGCACGCAGCGGCGACTGGCTGCGCTGACCCGTCGCAACGGTCGCCGACGGCGACCGCATTCACGCCTGCACGTATCCGGCAGCCGCCGGCAACTGGTTGCAGGCGCAACGAATCAGCGTGCGCGCACCCCATTGCCGCGCCGCACAATTTGTGATTTATTCGGTTTCACGTGGAAGCGTTGCGGTGATGCTTGGACAGGCATCGATGGCTCCGATCCCCACGCCATGACCACCTTCCTACGGCATATGACGATGCGTGCATCCACACCGGCGCGAGGTCTCTACGACCCCGCTAACGAACACGACAGCTGCGGCTTCGGCCTGATCGCGAAGGTCAAGGGACGCGGTTCGCGCGCGATCGTGGACGCTGCGCTGGAAGCGCTGTCGCGCATGGCGCACCGTGGCGGTGTCGCCGCCGATGGCCTGTCGGGCGACGGTTGCGGCGTGCTGGTGCATGGTGCCGGCAGCTTCATCCGCATGCTCGCGTACTCGTCCGGCCATTCGCTGCACGACGGCCTGTTCGCGGCCGGCAACGTCTTCCTTCCGCACGACGAAGCCAGCGCCGCGCGCTGCCGCCAGACGCTGCACGACACCCTGCAGCAGGTCGGCGTGCGCCTGGTCGGCTGGCGCGAGGTGCCGGTCGATGCCAGCGCCTGCGGCAAGCTCGCGCAATCGTCGATGCCGCGCATCGAACAGGTCTTCGTCGAAGGCAATGGCGAGGACGCCAACGCGTTCGACCGCGCCCTGTTCCTCGCGCGCCGCCGCAGCGAACAACAGCTGCAGGACCTGCCCGACTACTACGTGGTCAGCCTGTCGTCGCAGCTGATCGGCTACAAGGGCATGGTGCTGCCGAGCCACCTGCGCCAGTTGTATCCCGACCTCGACCGTCCGGAACTGAGCGCGCGCTGCGTGGTGTTCCACCAGCGGTTCTCGACCAATACGCTGCCGCGCTGGCCGCTGGCGCATCCGTTCCGCAGGCTCGCCCACAACGGCGAGATCAACAGCATCGAAGGCAATCGCCGCTGGGCGCAGGCGCGCCACATGGTCTGGCGTTCGCCGCTGCTGGACGTCAGCGAGTTCGATTCCACCGTGACCCTGCACGGTTCGGATTCGCAGAGCCTCGACAACATGCTCGAGTGGCTGCAGCTGGGCGGCATGGACCTGCTGAAGGCGATGCGTATCCTGATGCCGCCGGCCACGCAGTCGCTCGAATACAAGGACGCCGACCTCGCCGCGTTCTACGAGTACTACGCGATCAACTCCGAGCCGTGGGACGGCCCTGCCGGCGTGGTCATGTGCGATGGTCGCCATGCCGCCTGCACCCTCGACCGCAACGGCCTGCGCCCCGCGCGCTGGACGCTGTCCAACGACGATGTGTTCATCATCGCGTCGGAAGCCGGCATCTACGAGCTGCCGCCCGAGCAGGTCAAGGCCAAGGGCAAGCTCGGCCCCGGCGAGATGATCGCGATCGACTTCGAACGCGGCCTGCTGCTCGACAACGACGCCATCGACGACGTCAACCGCACGCGCGCGCCGTACAAGCAGTGGCTCAAGCGCGGCATGACCTACCTGCACACCGAGCTGATCGATCCCGCGCTGGCCGCCGAGCCCTTCCCGGTCGACACGCTGCTGTCGTTCCAGAAGCGCTTCCAGCTCAGCCGCGAGGAACAGGAAGCGGTGCTGCGTCCGCTGGCGGAGACCGAGCAGGAAGGCATCGGCTCGATGGGCGACGACGTGCCGATGGCCGTACTGAGCCAGCGCATCCGTCCGCTCTACGACTGTTTCCGGCAGGCGTTCGCGCAGGTGACCAACCCCCCGATCGATCCGCTGCGCGAGGACTGCGTGATGACGCTGTCCACGCAGATCGGCAAGGAAGGCAACATCTTCGCCGACAGCCCCGACAACGTGCACCACGTGCTGCTGAACTCGCCAGTGCTGTCTCAGCGCAAGCTGCGCCAGCTGCTGGCCTCGCCGCGGTTCGCCGCATCGAACCTGCTGATCGACCTGTACTTCGATCCCGAAGAATCGCTGTCGGACGCCATCGACCGCATCTGCGACGAAGCCGAACAGGCCGCGCGCGACGGCATCGAACTGCTGCTGATCAGCGACCGCTATCCGCGCGCTGGCGCGGCGGCGATCCATGCCCTGCTCGCGACCGGCGCGATCCACCAGCGTCTGGTGCAGACGCGCCTGCGTTGCGACGTCAACCTGCTGGTCGAGACCGGCACCGCGCGCGACCCGCATCACTTCGCCTGCCTGATCGGTTTCGGCGCGACCGCGGTGTATCCGTACCTGGCCTACCAGACGCTGCACGCGCTCGGCCGCCGCGGCCTGCTCGGCGGCAAGACCAGCAACGAACCGCCGCAGATCGGCCGCAGCTACCGCCGCGGCGTCAAGAAGGGCCTGCTGAAGATCCTGTCGAAGATGGGCATCGGCAGCATCGCCAGCTATCGCGGCGCGCAGCTGTTCGAGATCGTCGGCCTGGACGAGGCCGTGGTCGCACGCTGCTTCGAAGGTACGCCGTCGCGTGTCAGCGGTGCCGGCTTCGCACGCCTGGAAGCCGATGCGCGCCAGTTGAACGACCACGCCGAGGACGAGACCGCGCTGCCCGAGCCCGGCGGCCTGCTGCGCTATGTGCACGGCGGCGAGTACCACCAGTACAACCCGGACGTGGTGCAGTCGCTGCAACGCGCGGTGCTGACCGGAGAACGCGCCGACTGGAAGGTCTACGCCGACCACGTCAACACGCGCCCGCCCGCGGCCTTCCGCGACCTGCTGCAACTGCGCGCCGCCGCCACGCCGACGCCGCTCGACGAGGTCGAATCGGTGTCGTCGATCGTCAAGCGCTTCGACAGCGCCGCGATGAGCCTGGGCGCGTTGTCGCCGGAAGCGCACGAGGCGCTGGCGATCGCGATGAACCGGCTCGGCGGACGCAGCAACTCCGGCGAAGGCGGTGAAGACCCCGCGCGCTACGGCACCGACCGCCGCAGCAAGATCAAGCAGATCGCATCGGGTCGTTTCGGCGTCACCCCCGAGTACCTGATCAACGCCGAAGTCCTGCAGATCAAGGTCGCGCAGGGCGCCAAACCCGGCGAAGGCGGCCAGTTGCCCGGCAGCAAGGTCAACCCGCTGATCGCGCGCTTGCGCTATGCCAAGCCCGGCATCGGTCTGATCTCGCCGCCGCCGCACCACGACATCTATTCGATCGAGGATCTCGCGCAGTTGATCTTCGACCTGCGCCAGGTCAATCCGCAGGCGCTGATCTCGGTCAAGCTGGTCTCGCATGCGGGCGTGGGCACGATCGCCGCCGGCGTGGTCAAGGCCGGTGCCGACCTGATCACGATCTCCGGCCATGACGGCGGCACCGGCGCCAGTCCGCTGGGCTCGATCCGCTATGCCGGCGTGCCATGGGAACTGGGCCTGTCGGAAGCGCGCCAGGCGCTGCAGTTCAACGAGATGCGCGACAAGGTGCTGCTGCAGACCGATGGCGGCCTCAAGACCGGGCTGGATGTCATCAAGGCCGCATTGCTGGGCGCCGACACCTTCGGCTTCGGCACCGGCCCGATGATCACGCTGGGCTGCAAGTACCTGCGCATCTGCCACCTCAACAACTGCGCGACCGGCGTCGCCACGCAGGACGAGCGCCTGCGCGAGAATCACTACAAGGGCCTGCCCGAGCGCGCGGAAGCCTTCTTCCTCAACATCGCCGAGGACGTGCGCGAGTGGCTGTCGGTACTGGGCGTGCGTTCGCTCGACGAGGTCATCGGCCGCACCGACCTGTTGGAGCAGGGCATCACCTCGCCGCGCAACGACGTCCACGTCGACCTGTCGCGACTGCTCGAACGCGATCCCGCGCAGGCCGCCGCGTACTGCGGTACGCCTGCGCTGCAGGCCCCGCCGGACGGACTGGCCGCCAAGCTCGATGCGGCGCTGGCACAGCCGATCCGCGACGCCGCCGGCGGCAGCTTTGCGTTCACGATCCGCAACACCGACCGCAGCATCGGCACGCGCCTGTCGGGCGTCATCGCGCAGCATCACGGCAATGCCGGCATGTCGGCACAGCCGATCACTGTGCAACTGCAGGGCAGCGCGGGACAGAGCTTCGGCGCGTTCAATGCCGGCGGCCTGCACCTTGACCTGGAAGGCGAAGCCAACGATTACGTCGGCAAGGGCATGGCCGGCGGCCGCATCGTGCTGCGCCCGCCTGGCCACAGCGTGTTCGAGTCGCGCATCACGCCGATCCTGGGCAACACCTGCCTGTATGGCGCCACCGGCGGCGAGCTGTATGCCGCCGGACGTGCCGGCGAACGCTTCGGCGTGCGCAACTCCGGCGCGACCGCGGTCATCGAAGGCGCCGGCGACCACTGCTGCGAATACATGACTGGCGGTTCGGTGGTGGTGCTCGGACGCACCGGGCTGAACTTCGGCGCCGGCTTCACCGGCGGCATCGCTTACGTGCTCGACCTCGACCGCGATTTCGTCGATCGCTACAACCACGAGCTGATCGACATCCTGCGCATCACGCCGGAAGGCTTCGACAACCATCGCCAGCACTTGACCGGACTGATCGAGGACCACGCCCGCCTGACCGGCAGCGCCTGGAGCGCGCGCATCCTCGACGAGTTCCGCGATTTCGCCGGCAAGTTCTGGCTGGTCAAGCCCAAGGCCGCAAGCCTCGAAGCCCTGGCCGAAGGCCTGCGCAGGGCGGCATGACGTCGCTGCCGCCGACCGCGCATCTGTCCCGACTCTTTCCCGCCGCCCTTTTCCCGACCCGCCAGCCATGAGCAAAAAGCAAGTCTTCCAGTTCCTCGACCTGCCGCGCGAAATGCCGCGCAAGGTGCCGCTGGAGCTGCGTACCGAGGGCGACTGGAACGAGCTGTACGGCAAGTTCGGCCAGCCCGAGGCCGCGCACCAGGCCGGACGCTGCCTGGACTGCGGCAATCCGTACTGCGAATCCAAGTGCCCGGTGCACAACTACATTCCCAACTGGCTGAAGCTGGTCGAGGAAGGCCGCATCATCGAAGCGGCCGAGTTGTGCCACGAGACCAATCCGCTGCCGGAAATGTGCGGCCGCGTCTGCCCGCAGGACCGCCTGTGCGAAGGCGACTGCACGCTCAACGACGGCTTCGGCGCGGTCACCATCGGCGCGGTCGAGAAGTACATCACCGACGCCGCGTTCGCGCAGGGCTGGCGCCCCGACCTGTCGAAGGTCGTCGCCACCGGCAAGCGCGTCGCGGTGATCGGCGCCGGGCCGGCGGGACTGGCCTGCGCGGATCGCCTGGTGCGCTCGGGCATCGCCGCGACGGTGTTCGACCGCTACGAGCAGATCGGCGGGCTGCTGCAGTTCGGCATCCCCAGTTTCAAACTCGACAAGAGCGTCATCGCGACCCGTCGCGAGGTGCTCGAGGGCATGGGCGTGGAGTTCCGGCTCGGCGTCGAGATCGGCCGCGACATCACAATCGACACGTTGCTGTCGGACTACGACGCGGTGTTCCTCGGCCTCGGCGCGTACCGCTATACCGATGGCGGCCTGCCCGGCCAGGACCTGCAGGGCGTGCTGCCGGCGCTGCCGTTCCTGGTGCAGAACGGCCGCGTCATCACCGGCGACGATCCCTGGGGCCGCCCGATCGCCGGCTGGGAAGACACGCTTGCACTGCCCGACCTGCAGGGCAAGCGCGTGGTCGTGCTCGGCGGCGGCGATACCGGTATGGACTGCGTGCGCTCGGCGATCCGCCTGGGCGCGGCCAGCGTGACCTGCGCCTATCGCCGCGACGAAGCCAACATGCCGGGCTCGGCACGCGAAGTCGCCAATGCCCGCGAGGAAGGCGTCAAGTTCCTGTTCAACCGCCAGCCACTGGCGGTCGAGACCGATGACGGCAAGATCGCCACCGGCGTGCGCGTCGTGCAGACCCAGCTCGGCGAGCCGGATGCGCGCGGCCGCCGCAACGCGGTCGCCATCGAGGGCAGCGAGTCGATCATCGAGGCCGATGTCGTCATCATCGCATTCGGCTTTTCGCCCAGGCTGCCCGAATGGCTGGCCGCGCACGATGTCCAGGGCCAGGAGAATGGCCGCATCGTCGTCGGCGGCCAGGGGCGGTTGCCGTACCAGACCAGCCATCCGCAGGTGTTCGCCGGTGGCGACAGCGTGCGCGGTGCGGACCTGGTCGTCACCGCCGTACAGGAAGGCCGTGACGCGGCCGCGAGCATCGCGCGACTGCTGCGACGCGGAAAGAGCGCAGGCGCAAGCCAGCTGAGCCGCGACGCGGCTTGATGCGCCTGGACGGAGTGCCACATCCGGGGCACTCCGGTCGCGGTGGTGCGCACCCGCACACCGGCACGCCACGTCATGCCATGGCGCGCAGAGCTGCGTGGTTCTGATAGGCGAACTTGCTGCGGCGGAGCTGCGAGCGGCCCGCGATGGAGGTGCGCCTGATGAACTGAAGATCCCGCGGGATTCCCTCGCGCACCCGATTTGCGCATGATGGCGGCATGCGCGTCGCTCCTGCCCTGCTGTTGCTGCTCGCCGCCCTGCTTCCGCACGCTGCGGAGCTGCGTGCGGCGGATGGCGTGACGGTCTATCGCTGCACCGATGCCAAGGGCCACGTCAGCCTGTCCGATCGTCCCTGCCCCGCAGGCTCGGACAGTCAGGTCCGCAACCTGCCACGGCCCGTCGTGACGGCCGCGCCTCCACCGCCGCCGCCCGAGACACCGACGCCCGCGGTCGCCGAACCACCGCCGCGGGTCATCGTGGTGCGCACGCGGCAGCCGATGTACGAGTGCGTGCGCCCGGACGATACCCGGTACACCAGCGACAGCAACGACGGCAACCCGCGCTGGGTGCCGCTGTGGACCCTGGAGTACCCGCGCCCGTCCACCCGTATCGGCGGCATCCTGTCTCCGGACACGTCGGCACACCCGCCGTCGCGTCCGCCGCCCGGCCATGCCGACGGCCGTCGCTGGTTCGACGCCGGCACCTGGATCCGCGACGAATGCCATGCCTTGCCGCAGGCCGAAGTCTGCGCGCGCCTGGGCGACCGTCGCGACGAGATCCGCCGGCGTTTCTTCAACGCGCAGGAATCCGAACGCAACACGCTGCGCAGCGAAGAACGCGGCATCAACGCACGGCTGTCGGCCGATTGCGGCGTCGACTGATGCCGTCGCCCCTGCCTCCCGGTCTTTCGCATGTCCCGGTGCTGCGCGCCTGCCTCGCGGGCTTGCTGCTGTCGGTGCTGGCGCTGCTGGTGCTGCAACAGCCATCGCAGGCCCAGGCGCAGGCCGGCACAGTGATCTATCGCTGCACCGATGCCCAGGGCGGTGTCACCGTGCAGAACGGCACCCCGTGTCCGAAGGGCAGCCGCCAGGAACGCCGCGTCATCACCCCGGCGGCGTCGTTCCCTGCGTTCTCGACGCCGGCACCACCGCCGGCACCGGTCGCGCGCGAACCCGCAGCGGCCCCGGCCGCCGCCACGCCGCCGGCGCGTCCCGAGATTCCCGCACCGGAAGCGATCGCCGACATCGACCGCCTACCCCCGCCGCCGATCTTCAAGTGCGTCACCTGGGACAACGACAGCTATCTCAGCGAAAACCCCGAACCCAAGCCGCGTTGCGTGCAGCTCGATACCGGCGGCGTCGGCCAGGCCTGCGAGATGAAGTACGACCAATGCGCACGCGTGCCCGATGGCGCCGCCTGCGCCGGCTGGACCCAGCGCCAGCGCGAGATCGAATCCAGCTGGCGGCACGCCGAAGGCGTCGACAAGCCGCCGCTGCAGGATGCGTTCGCGCGCGTCAGCCGCATCCTCAACGACACCACCTGCGCCCTCTGAAACGCCTCGCTATTCCCTGCCCTCCTGGGCAGCCCGTTGGCCGCCAGATGCGTCCAGCGCGCACGATCGATGGCATTCCGGCATCTGGCTGGCGCGTAGCAGGCGCGCTCCAACCTGCCAGCACCACGCCACCAGCACCACCATGGCAATCAGCACGATCGCTCTACCGGCCGCCACTTGTTGTTCGCCCAGATAGACGCTGCACAATTGCTGCGGCGCTTGCTGGTAGATCATACCGATCGTCGCCATCATCCATGCCCAGCCCAGGACGAAGAATCCCTGCAGGGCAAGCGGAGCTTGCGACCACGACAGGCCCGCCGCCACGCCCGCGATCAACAGGCCCGCGATCTTCGAAGCGCCTATCCATGGATGCAGCACCGCCAGATCCAACGCCACCGGCAACATCCAGTACATCGTTACCAAGGAGGCCAACACCAGCCCGGACAGGCCGTGGGCGTTACAGGCATGCCACCATCGCGGGCCGCCCGCGGGCAGTGATCGCGCACCAAACCAGCCGATGGCGAACAGCGCCGGCAATTCGATGCCCATGTGCCGGGCCATGTCGGCCTCCAGCCAAGGGCTCGCCGCTGCCAGCGCCGCGAGCGCCGCACCTGGCAACCACTGCGAGAAGTCACGCACCATTGTCAACGCGCATGCGCGCAAGCAATGCCTGCAATCCTCCGGCCGGATCATCGACGTCATGCGCAAGCACCACGCGCCCTTGCGGATCGATCACGAACAGCGCCGCATTGTGCGAATAGCCCCCCAGGCCATCAGGAATGACGACGATATCGAACACCCGCAGCATCCGGTCGAGCTGCGCCGGATCACGCAGCGTCGCCAGTGCCCATATCGATGGATCCATCCGCATACGACGCGCGTAGGCCCGCAATTCGTCCACACCGTCATGCGTGGGATCGAAGCTCAGCGTCAGCAACTGCACGCGATCGCCCAGGCCACGTGACCTGATCTGCGATTGCAGGTAGGCCTGTCCCGATGCACTGGTCCTGCAGATCGACGTGCAACGCAAGTACACCAGCGTAGCGAGCGTCCATTTCCCACCTTCCACCGACTGCGCCAGATCACGAACATTTCCTTGCTGGTCACGCAGCGAAAGCGCCGGCAACGGGCGCGGCGTGGACGCGATATCTGCACGACGGACACCATCGGACGTCAACGCAGAGAACCCATGCGTGGTGGCCGCCGTCAACATTGACGCGCACAGCAACAGCAACACGGCCAGCGCCGTGGTTCGCCATGGTATTGCCGTCATTGTCGAGGATCCTGCGCATGCAGGTCCTTCGCATCGAGGGCCTGCGTCAACTCTTCCAGGCTCGACCAGGCAGATTGCCGCCTGGTGTGCCGGAGACGCAGCGCGCGCACGGCATCGGCATCGATGGCAGCGCGATGCCCTCCCCATGCACGCCGCACATGCGTCAGCACCCCGGCGATCTGGCGGTCTTCGAGAAGGCTCCCGAACTCCGGCATGACACCGTCGTAATGGGTACCTTGCACGATGAGCGGGCCTTGCAATCCATGCAGCACGGCCAGGATCGCAATGCGCGGATCGCCTTGCGCACGGATGTTACCGTCGAGCGGCGGAAACACCGCATGCACGCCACGTCCATCGGGCCGGTGGCAGGACTGGCAATGGCGGGCATAGAGTGCAGCACCATCCAGCTCGACGACCGCTCCCGATGCGGCCGATCTGTCGCCCGCCTTGCGCAGCGCATCCGGGGACCATGCAGGAGGACGCAGCATCAAGGCAGCCACCCATGCCGCCCCGCCGACCAGCCAGCCCACCATCGACATCGCGATCAGGCGCCCGCCATCGTGCCAATGATTGCGGTTCACGGCGAGCCGTTCAGTCCGATCGCACGATGGACGCATCATCGGTCATCGATATCGCAATGCCTGGCATGACGCCTGGCCCAGCCGAGGCTGGACTACGCAGGATGTACGCGATCGCCCAGAGCAGCAGCAGGACGATCAGTATGATCAGGATCCGCGGCACCGGATTGTTCTGCTCATGCGGATCCGAATGTTCGCGTTCTCGCGGCGTAGTCCCCGACGCATTTTCATCATTCATCGACTGCTTGCGGTTCATCGTTCGCCTCCTGACATTGCTGGGGGATCCGGCATCACAGGGATCGCGGACTGCCTCGGGCTGCCCGCGTTCCGCCCGTCCTGTTGCAGGTAGTCGCGCCGCAATGCCTTCAGGTAGGCGACTAGGTCGCGCGCTTGGGCACTGGCAATCACCTGTTTCCCTGCCGGACGCCATTGCTCGGGAACCGGGATGACATCGTCGTCCGGCATCCGCTCCGCACTGGCCACGGTATCGAACAGGAACGGATACGCTGGCATGGTGCTGTCCGGGACGTAGGCGCGCGGTTGGTAGAGGTGCACCAGATGCCAGTTGTCCGCAGGAATGCGTTCACCGACATTGAAGAGGTCGGGCCCGGTGCGCATCGTACCGAGCAGCGTCGGGCGATCATGGAAGTAATCGCCCGGCGTGGAGCGACGCCCCCACCCACGGGAGGCATCGGCAATGCCGGCACCGGAGTTTCCCGGTTGCTGGGTATGGCAGGCGATGCAGCCATTGGCGATGTAGACCTGCCTGCCGCGCAGTTCCTGCGCACTGTAGGGCAGCTTTCCTTCCGGAACCGGAACCTGCCTGGTCTGCATGAAGGGCACCACGATCATGGCGATCGTCGCCAGCATCAAAGTGACGATGGCGCCGCCGATCAGCTTGAGTTCGTTCTCCATGTCAGTGCCCCGCAGCTTGCGGACAGGCGGAGACGCGCTGGCCGCCCGGGTCCAGGCCGGTGCCGCTGACGCTTGCGTCACGCATGCCCGAGACCGCGCGCAGGGCCAGGACAAAATGCACGGCGAATACCAGATGTCCGATCGTCATCAGCGCGCCGCCGACGCTACGCCCCACCAGCCAAGGCCGAGTGACCCGCACCGACGCCATGAAAGGCATCTCCGCATCCAGCAGGTGCAATCCCTGGAGCACTCCACCGATGCTCAGCAGGATGATGTAAAGCGAGAATCCGGCAACTACCAACCAGAAATGCAGACTGATCAACCATGGCTTCGGCCAGGCTACGTCGAACACGCGCGGCAACGCGAAGTAGATGCCGCCAAACACGACCATCGTCACGAAGCCGTACATGCCCAGATGCGCATGGGCCACCGTGAAATGCGTAAAGTGGGTGACCGCATTGACAGACCGCAACGCCTCGAGCGAACCCTGCAGCGAAGTGATCGTGTACATCACCGCGCCGAACAGTACGAAGCGCAGGGTATGCGACGTTCTCAATGCTGAAAAATGGCCCTTCATTGTCAAATGCTGGTTGGCCGAGAAGGCAACGACCGGCACGATCATCATCATGCTCTGCACGATCGACAGCGTGATCAGCCATTCCGGGATCGGGCCTCCGATCAGGTGATGCGCCCCCACCTGTCCGTAGAAGAACGCCAGCGCCCAGAAGCCCAGCAGCGACAGATTGTACGAACGCACTGGCCGACCGATGACCTTGGGCAGAAAGTAGTAGACGGCTGCGATCGACAATGGCGTATAGAACAACCCAAGCACGTTGTGCCCGTACCACCAGTTCATCGTCGCCTGCTCGACACCGAAGTGGACGCCCGGCACATTCGCCACGATGTACAACACCGGAAACCAGAACAGCGACGCGCCGATGTACCAGACCGAGACGTACAGGTGCTGCACGCGACGGCGAGGCAGCATCAGCACCATCGGCAGACCGATCAGCATGCCGCCCACCGCGAAGAACGCGCCGATGTACCACGGGATTTCCAGCCATTCCATGCCGGTGTTAAGGCCGTTGGCGATGCCGAACAGCCCCGCCACCAGCCCCGCATTCCAGATCAGGGCGCCGATCACGACCTGGCGCCCGGCCATCAACGGCGTGCGCAGCAACCTGGGCAGCATCCAGACCACCAGTCCCAGCAATCCCATCGGTGCCCAGCCGTAGGCCACAGCGTTGAGGTGGAATGCACGCATGCGCCCGAACGTCAGCCAGGCCTGCTCGACCAGCAGATCAGGCATATGCAGCTTCAGCGAACTCAACAACCCGGCGGAGGAACCGACCAGCAACCAGACCACCGCGAAGGTGAACAGAACGAACACCGGGACTGCAGTCGCGCGGTCAGCAGCCGCGCGCGCGGCAAGTTCATCGCGCTCGTCCTGATGCTCAGCGGCATGACGGGAGACGCCAGCCGCGGGATCGTTCAAGCGACCGATCTCACCAGCGGAAAAGATTGTGCCAGCTCCCGTCGACTCGGCATCGAACAGGCCTTTGCGAAGTGACCAGATGAAGGCGAACAACCCGGCCACCGACAGGACGAAGGTGGCCAGGAGCAGGGCGATGGGGTTCATGGATTGCCTTGAGCACGCACGCCCGGGACGGATGGGGCGACTGAACGCCAGTCTAGGCAAACAGGATCAGTTTTCTAATAATCAGATAACGTGATAAAAACCATATCAGATTGATCGCCGCCCTCTGATTGCAGCAGACATGAAACGCTACCAGTTGCTGGCCGACGACATCGCACGCTCGATCCTTGATGGCGTCTTCAAGCCCGGCGACCGCCTGCCCTCGGTGCGCCAGACCAGCGAAGGCCGCCATGTCAGCCCATCCACGGTGTTCCAGGCCTATTACCTGCTCGAAGCGCGCGGCTTGATCCGCGCCAAGGCGAAGTCCGGCTACTACGTCACCGGCAGCGCCACGCGCCTGCCGCCCGAAGTGGAAATGTCCATCCGCAGCCCGGGCGGCGCGGCCATGCTCGATGTCAGCGAGCACGTGTTCGAAGTGCTCGAATCGAGCATGCACCATGATGACGTGGTGCCGTTCGGCTCGGCCTTTCCCAGTCCGCTGTTGTTCCCGATGCAGCGGTTGGCCAGGACGATGGCCGCCAGCGTGCAGAAGCACGATCCGCGTCGCGTGTTCGACGACCTGACGCCGGGCAATCCGGACCTGCGCCGGCAGATCGCGTTGCGCTACCTCGTCGACGGCCTGCAGGTCGCGCCCGAGGACATCATCATCACCAACGGCGCGCTCGAGGCGCTGAACCTGTGCCTGCAGGCCGTCACCCGTCCCGGGGACGCCGTGGTCATCGAATCACCTTGCTTCTACGCGGCACTGCAGTCGATCGAACGCAATGGTCTGCGCGCGATCGAAGTCCCGACGCATCCGCGCGAAGGCATCGAACTGTCGATGCTCGAACGCGTACTCAAGGAGCACCGGCCGAAAGCCTGCTGGCTGATGACCAATTTCCAGAATCCGCTGGGCAGCCTGATGCCGCACGACAAGAAGCGTGCCCTGGTGCAGTTGCTGGCCGAACACCAGGTGCCGCTGATCGAGGACGACGTCTACGGCGAACTGTACTTCGGCAATACGCGGCCGACGCTGGCCAAGGCCTTCGACAACAAAGGCCTGGTGATGCACTGCAGCTCGTTCTCCAAATGCCTGGCGCCGGGTTACCGCGTCGGCTGGGTCGCGCCGGGCCGTTTCATGCGCGAGGTTGCTCGCCAGAAACTGGCGCTGTCACTGACTACGTCGGCGCCGGCGCAGATCACGCTGGCCGCCTATCTCGAACGCGGCGGCTACGAGCGCCACCTGCGGCAACTGCGCGACACCCTGGCCACGCAACGCGACGCCTACATCCAGGCCATCGTCGAACATTTCCCCGAAGGCACACGCGCGACGCGCCCGGCCGGCGGCTATTTCCTGTGGATCGAACTGCCGGGCCAGGTCGACACGCTGGCCCTGCATCGCGATGCGCTGGCGGCAGGGGTCAGTATCGCACCCGGCCCGATCTTCTCGGCCAGCCGCGGACATCGCCATTGCCTGCGCTTCAACTACGGGCACCCGCTCGATGACCGTGCACGCGCCGGGCTGGCGACGCTGGGCACGCTGATCGCCGCGCAGATGCAGACTGATGCATGACATGAGATCGACCATCGTCACTGGCGACGCAGGTGACGCCGGTCCACGACGACGCACAAGGACATGCCGTTGAAGACATCATTATTTTTTCTGCTGGTCACCGGTACAGTGCTTGCCATGCCGGGGACGGCTTCCGCAGCCGGTGTGAACAGCTATGTCGAATTCCTGTGGTCGCCGACCCCAAAGGGTGCGATTGCGAGACAGGAAACACGTGGCTTCGTGCTCGACGGCCAGCAGGATCATCAGGTATGCGTCGCCGTCCTGGACTCCGACGCGGACATCAACGTGCTGCAGATCGACGCGGTCGATGCCGCGGGAGCGCTGGTATCCAGCCAGCGGCATGACGATTTCCGTGGCGAGAAGCGCTGCTACGAAGCCGGCCTCGACCCGCGGGGCAAAGCAGGCACATGGACGTTCAATGTCTATCTCGATGGCGTGCTGAGCCGATCCCGCACGATTGAGGTCGCCGAACGCCTCGATTCCGCATCCTTCTACGCACCTTCCCAGATCCCCTACGTCCTGGGACGTCCCAACTACGACGCGTCGATTCCGCCCGATGAATTCATCGGCCGCCTGGTCTGGGTCATGCATGTCAACGCGCAGGGCGCCGTGACCCGGGTCGAGGTGGAGATCGCGGAGGGCGTCGGCGCGCTGATGCGGGACCGCGCGATTGCGGCCGGATACCTGTCGCTTTTTCCGCCCGATCCGTCACGTTCCGGGAGCGTCTCGACATACCGTCGCGAGTTGACATTCCAGCCTGACGGACGCTGAGCGCACGTGCATCGCGCCCCTCAGAACCTGTTCACGATCTGTCGCGGGCGCAGTCAGGTGGCGCGTGGCAGCGCAGCAAGATCATGAACAGGTTCTCAGACCTGCACCCCGTGCGGCTGGATGATGCCGGTCGCGATGCCGACGATCACCAGCAGGATCAGTGCGACCGACAGGCCGATGCGCTTGGTCAGCGCATTGACGGTGCGGTTGGTGGTGCCCTTGTCGGCCAGCATGTAATACAGGCCGGCACCAAGGTTGTAGAGGATCAGGCCGAGGAAAGCCACGAT
>NZ_JBUBPF010000012.1:0-108784 GCF_054902115.1 Luteimonas sp. RIT-PG2_3
AACTGATCGAACTGCTGTCGCTCGAACAGCTCGAAAAGAAGCTGTTCCGCGGCCAGAGCCGGGATATCGGCACCAAATACGTGTTCGGCGGGCAGGTGCTGGGCCAGGCGCTGTCGGCCGCACAGGCGACGCTGGAGTCGCCGCGCCCGGCGCATTCGCTGCACGCCTACTTCCTGCGGGCCGGCGACATCGCCCATCCGATCGTCTACGACGTCGATGTCACCCGCGATGGCGGCACGTTCTCGGTGCGGCGCGTCAGTGCGATCCAGCACGGCAAGGTGATCTTCTTCTGCGCGGCCTCATTCCATGAACACCAGCCCGGCGCCGAGCACCAGGTCAAGATGCCTGAAGTCCCGCAGCCCGAAGACCTCGCGCCGGCCGATCCGCTGCCGCCCGACGTGCTCGCCAAGCTGCCGACCAAGGTCCAGCGCTGGCTCAACCGCAGCGGCCCATTCGAATTCCGCCATGTCTATCCGCGCGACGAGCTGCATCCGCCCAAGCGGCCGCCGTTCCAGCAGGTCTGGTTCCGGCTCAGCGAAACCGTCGGCGATGCGCCGGAGCTGCACCGTGCCCTGCTCGCCTACGCCTCGGATTTCCAGTTGCTCGGCACCGCGACCTTCCCGCACGGCATCAGTTATTACCAGCCCAACGTGCAGATGGCCTCGCTCGACCATGCGTTGTGGTTCCACCGTCCGTTCCGCGCCGACGACTGGCTGCTGTATTCGATCGACAGCCCCAGCGCGCAGGATTCGCGCGGGCTGGCGCGCGGCCAGATCTTCGACCGCCATGGCCATCTGGTCGCCAGCACGGCGCAGGAAGGCATGATCCGCGTCGTCGACGCCAACGCACTCCCGGCTGGCGCCGGCGGCGGGGTCTGAGCGCATGCGTCAGGTGTTCAGCAGTGCCCGGCTCGAAAACGTCGAAGCCGTCGCCAGGATGCTCGAAGCCGAGCAGATCGAGATCCGCATCGAGAACGGCCGCTCGTTCCGCAGTGCGATCCGCGGCAACTTCAGCTATCGCGACAACAATGCCCCGCGTCCTGCGGTCTGGGTGATCCGCTCCGAGGACCAGCCACGTGCGCGCCAGCTGATGCGTGAAGCCGGGCTGCTGCAGGCCACCAGCCGCAGCGAGAGCTTCCTGCCGTCCGAGCTGCAGTTCCGCGAACCCGACAAGGCCGACCTCGGCCGCAAGCGCGGGGCGCGCATGCGCTACGGCCTGCTGGTGGTGATCGCGCTGATCGCCGCCGCCGTACTGGTGACGTCGAATCGCGACGAAGCCCCGGCCATCGCCACGGCGCCCACGACGTCGTCCACCCCGGACCCGATCGTCACCACGTCGGCGGCCGCCCTGCTGCAGGACGCCGCGGCCCTGCCCGAGGACCGCTACCTGCTGCCGACGCCGCCGCTGCTGGCGGCCATGCTGGCCCGGCGCGAACTGCAGGCCCATCGCGACGTCCTGTGCCTGTCGATCGACGGGCAGCCCCCTGGCGACAGCGTGCTGGACGCGCTGCGCGCCGGCGGCCGCGATGTCCGCGATGCCGTGGCCTGCCAGGCCGAGAACGGCCTGGCAGCGCGCTGGCTGGATGTCCACGACTACCTGACCGATGGTTCAGGCACCGGCAGCATCCAGCTCGCGACGCATGACGGCGACGCCGCCAAGGCTGTCCGGCGCGAACACGAGGTCCGGCGCGTCGGCGACGAGTGGGAGATCCTCGCCAAACGGTGAGGGCGCGGCAGGCGCCGCCGGCCGATCCGGTCACATCGGCCGGCCGGCTGCGTCATGATCTGGACTTCCCGCCCACGCCCCTGCCATGAACGCTGACGCTCTCGACCAGTTGATCGCCCGTGAACTGCCTGCCGCGACCGGGGGCTGCGCCCAGGCCTATGGCCGGATCGTCGAGGTCAGCCAGAACACCGTCACCGCAGTCGCGCTGGCGATCACCCGCGATGTCCCCGCCAGCGAGGACATCGCCCAGGAAGCCTTCCTGTCGGCCTGGCACAACCTGGCCCGTCTGAAGAACCCGTCCAGCTTCCTGCCCTGGCTGCGCCAGATCACCCGCAACCTCGCGCACGACCACCTGCGCAGCAACCGCAACCGCGCCGTCGACGGCGAAGCCGCCGAACTTGCGATCCAGCACGCCGCCGATCCCGGCTCGTGCCCGCAGCAGCAATTGATCGACGACGAGCGCGATGCCATCGCCGCCGACCTGATTTCGGAGCTGCCCGAGGAAAGCCGTGAGGTGCTGCTGCTGTACTACCGCGAGGGCCAGAGTTCCAAGCAGGTCGCGCACCTGCTCGGCCTGTCGGACGCCGCGGTACGCAAGCGGCTGTCGCGTGCGCGTGCCAGCGTGCGCGACGACCTGCTGACGCGCTTCAGCGATTTCGCCCGTGCCAGCGCGCCCAGCGCGGCATTCGTCATCGGCATCACCGCGGCGATCGGCTTCAGCAAGCCCGCCGCCGCAGCCACGCTCGGCATCGCCGGCAAGTCGATCGCGGGTGGCCTGTTCGCAAAGCTTGCGATGGGATCGGCCGGCGCCGCGGCCGGCGGCATCGCGGGCGGCATCATCGCGACCTGGCTGTGCCGCAAGGTCCTGGAACGCTATGCCGACAATGAAGCCGAGCGGCGCGCGATCGTCGCCTTCTACCGCGTCTACATCGGCACCTCGATCGTGCTGCTGCTGGGCATCTTCGGCGTGCACTGGCTGTTCAACGACAACCTGACGACGCTGGGCGCGGTGCTGGTGGCGCTGGCGGTGATGAACTACCAGATGCTGGTGCCGCTGCCGAGACTGATGAACCCGCTGCTGCGGCGCGACGTCGAACGCGACCCGAAGGGCGCGGTCATGCGCCAGCTCGGCTATCGCCTGACCTTCGGCCTCAGCGGTGTCCTGGTCAGCAACCTGGTCGTCGTCGGCATGCTGGTGATCGGGCACTGGAGCGCGGCGTAGGCAAACGTGATGGCCACTAAAAAGCCCGCACAAGGTGCGGGCTAGTCTGGCCATAAAAAGCCCGCACCAGGGTGCGGGCTTGTAGTCCCTCGACACGAATGATCGGCACGCGTGATCGACAGACGGGGATCAACCCGCCCGCCGATCACGTCCAGCGTCAGTGCCCGCGTTGCGGCTGCAGGTCGGCGCGGGTCAGGAAGCCGTCGCGGTTCTCGTCCAGCCAGGCGAAACGCTTGGCCAGGCGCGGCATCTTCTCGTCGACTTCGACGCGGCTGAGCTTGCCGTCGCCGTTGAGATCGGCCGCCGCGAAGCGCTCGTCGAGCCGCTTGCGCATGTCCGCCTCCCGCTGCGGGCGTTGCGCCGCGTGCCAGGCGGTCAACTCGCTGCGCACGAGGTAGCCGTCACGATTGCTGTCGATGGCATCGAAGTGCGCCAGCAACGGATTCGGGCGCGCCTCGCGGGTCGGCGCCGCCTCGCTGCCCGCACGCGCCGGGCGGCCCTCGTAGCCGGGGCGACCCTGGCGACCGGCCGAACCCGCCTCCAGCTCGCTGCGGCTCAGGCGACCATCGTTGTCGGTGTCCAGGCGCGCGATGCCGTCGATGCCGCCGCGACCGCCGCCCTTGCCATGTCCTCGCCCGTGGCCGTCGCCGCGTCCTTCGCCACCGCGACGCGCGAAGGCCTCGCGCTGTTCGCCCGTGTCCAGCTTGCCGTCGGCATTACGATCCAACTGGTCGAAGCGCCCTGCCAGCCGCGGCGCCTTCGCCGCTTCGGCACGATCGATGACACCGTCACCGTTGACGTCCAGCGAAACGCGCTTGCCCGGGCCGGGGGCCGGCTGCCCTTCCGCAGCGATGGCAACGCCCACCAGCGACGCCAGGCCCAGCGCGATGGCGGACACCAGGATCGCGTTCGTGAATGACTTCTTCATGTTCGATTCCTCTTCTTGCCCCGGCAACAGTGCCGTGCGTAGTGGCATCAACGCGGGGCGCGCGCTTGCCGTTGACAGCCGGTCGCCTGCATTCAGCCCACAGATATGCGCGCGGTCGCGCCCGATGCGACCGCGCGCAGTATGCTGGCAGCGTCCGCCCCAGCCGTGCGTCCATGGATCAGAACGAACACCTGCGACTGTTCCACACCGGTGACCACCCCTGTGGCTACTGGCCGGACCGCAGCGCGCGAGACCTGGTGCTCGACCCCAATGACGAACGCCTCGCACGCTTCTATCCGCAGGCGCTGCTGTGGGGATTCCGCCGTTCCGGCGACATCGTCTATCGGCCGCATTGCCACGGTTGCCGCGCCTGCGTCGCGGTGCGCATTCCCGTGCAGTCGTTCACGCCCAATCGCAGCCAGCGCCGCTGCGTGACGCGCAACCGCGACGTGCAGATGCGCGTGCTGCCGGCCGAGCGCAACGATGAGCGGCTGGCGCTTTACCAGCGCTACCTGCAGGCACGCCACCGCGAAGGCGGCATGGACGATCACGGTGCGCACGAGTTCGACCAGTTCCTGATCGGCAGCTGGTCGCAGGGGCGGTTCCTCGAATTCCGCATCGACCGTCGCCTGGTCGCGGTCGCGGTGACCGACATCACCGCCGACGCGGCCTCGGCGGTCTACACCTTCCACGACCCCGACGAAGCCGCACGCGGGCTCGGCACGTTCGCGATCCTGAGCCAGATCGACTGGGCGTTGCGCGAGCACCACCGCCACCTCTACCTTGGCTACTGGATCGACGGACACCAGAAGATGGACTACAAACGCAATTTCCAGCCGCTGGAAGCCTTCGACGGCAGGCGATGGCGGCCGATGGCCCGCGACGGTGCACGCTGATGCCTCGCTTCCATCGCGCATGGTGGTGGCCGCTGCTGCTGGCCACCGCCGCCTGCAGCACCGCTGCGGACAGGACAGCCAGCACGTCCATGTCCACTGAGCCGGCGGATGCGCGCACCCCGGCGTCGCTGCGCGTCGCGACCTACAACACCTCGCTGTACGACGAGGACAGCGGCGGCCTGATCCGCCGGCTGGAACTCGGCCATGCGCAGGCGCGAAAGATCGCCGCGGTGCTGCAGCAGGTGCGCCCTGACATCGTGCTGCTCAACGAGTTCGACTACGACGCGCAGGCGCGTGCGGCGGACCTGTTCCAGCGCGACTACCTCGAGCACGCGCAGCCGGGCGGTGGCGAGCCGCTGCACTACCCTTACCGCTACCTGGCACCGGTCAACACCGGCGTTGCCAGCGGACTGGACCTGGACCGCAACGGCAAGGTGGGCGGCGAAGGACGCGACCGCGGCAACGATGCCTGGGGCTACGGACTGCATCCCGGCCAGTACGGCATGCTGGTGCTGTCGAAGTTTCCGATCGACGCCGATGCCACGCGCACGTTCCAGCTACTGAAATGGAAGGCAATGCCCGGCGCGCAGCGCCCCCTCGATCCTGCCAGCGGCAAGCCCTGGCACGACGATGCGATCTGGGCGCAGTTGCGACTGTCGTCGAAATCGCACTGGGACGTACCGGTGCGCACGCCCGTTGGCGTGGTGCACCTGTTGGCCTCGCATCCGACGCCACCGGTATTCGATGGCCCCGAGGACCGCAACGGTGCGCGCAACCACGACGAGATCAGGCTCTGGCGCGATTACATCGGCAATGCAGCCGCGACCGCATCGTGGCTGTGCGACGACCAGGGCCGCTGCGGGGGACTGGGGCAGGACGCCCGCTTCGTCATCGTCGGCGACCTCAACAACGATCCCGCCGACGGCGATGGACGCCATGAGGCGATCCTCGAACTGCTGGAACATCCGCGCGTCATGCGCCAGGCGACGCCGCGCAGCGAAGGCGCCGCGCGCGCCGGTGCGGAGGCCGGCGGCATCAACGCCCGCCATCGCGGCGCGCACGCGCACGACACCGGCGACTTCGGACCACGCACCGGCAACCTCCGGCTGGACTATGTGCTGCCATCCACAGGCTTTGCCCTGAAGGGCAACGGCGTCTACTGGCCGCTGCCCGAAGACCCGGCGGCCGCGATCGTCGACGGCAGCGACCATCGACTGGTCTGGGTCGACCTGACGCTCTGAGCGATCGCGCGGGCCGCCAGGGCCTGTGAGTCGTGACCGAGCGCTACGCGGCCGGTGGTTCGCCTGCTGCAGGCGCCGTCGGTACAGCCGTTGCTGCCGGCGTTGTCGGTGCTGCGGGTGCTGTCGGTGCTGCAGGTGCTGGATCGGCAACCGGCGCCGCCTTCGGCGGTACGCGCGGACCGAAGCCGAACGTGCCATCGCTCTGGGTCGACACGATCATCGACACCATGCTGCCCGGCACCATCAGCTCCAGCGCAAGGTCGCGTCCGTCCTGGGTCTTGCCACGCAGCGTCATCTCGATGAACGCACCCGCGGTATCCACTTCGTCGCAAGCGACGTGCAGGCCGGCCGGGCTCTGCAGCAGATAGGGCTTGATCGCCTCGCCCAACGCTTCCAGCGCCTGCGGGAAGAAGAACACTGCGTAACCACTGTTGCCGTTCATGACCTTCCCTTCAAGGATCGACGCCGGGCGAACTGCCCGGCGCCCAGTATCGCGTCAGACGTGGCGAGCGCGTGTGACGCACGAGAGCGAATCGAGGGCGCAAGAGCCGGGCTCGACGCGTTCCCGGCACCCGCAGGCTCACTGCCAGTCGATGTCGATGCCTGCCGCGGCATCACGGGCCCGGCTACGCGCCTGCTCGACGCTGTCGGCACGCGCCAGCGTCACGCCGACGCGACGCTGGCCTTCCACCCGCGGCTTGCCGAACAGGCGCAGTGCACTGCCCGGCAGTTGCAGGGCGGCCTCGACGTGGTGGAACACCGGCACGCCATGACCTTGGGCCAGCAACGCGCACGATGCGCCCGCGCCCTGCTGCGGCACCACACCGTCGGCATCGGTCGGAATCGGCAGGCCGAGGATCGCGCGCGCATGCAGGGCGAACTCGCTGAGCTCTTGCGATGCCAGGGTGACCAGTCCGGTGTCATGCGGACGCGGTGAGACCTCGCTGAACCACACATGGTCGCCCTTGACGAACAGTTCGACCCCGAATACGCCCCAGCCGCCGAGGTCGTCGGTGACCGCCTTCGCGACCGCCTGCGCCTGCTGTAGGGCCTGCACCGACATCGCCTGCGGCTGCCAGCTCTCGCGATAGTCGCCGGCCTCCTGGGTATGTCCGATCGGCGCGCAAAAAGAGGTGCCGCCGGCATGCCGCACGGTCAGCAGCGTGATCTCGTAATCGAAATCGATGAAGCCCTCGACGATGCAGCGCCCCGCCCCGGCACGGCCACCGGTCTGCGCGTAGCTCCAGGCCGCATCGACGTCGTCGCTGCCGCGCACGGTGCTCTGGCCTTTGCCGGACGACGACATCACCGGCTTGACCACGCAAGGTAAGCCGATCGCGTCGATCGCTGCCAGGTACTGTTCGCGGGTGTCGACGAAGCGATACGGCGACGTCGGCAGGCCGAGGGTTTCGGCGGCCAGACGGCGGATCCCCTCGCGGTCCATGGTCAGGCGCGCGGCACGCGCAGTCGGGATCACGCGCTGGCCCTGCTCAGCCTCCAGGGCGACCAGGGTGTCGGTATGGATCGCCTCGATCTCCGGCACGATCAGGTGCGGCTGCTCGCGCGCGATCAGCGCGCGCAACGCCGTCGGGTCGAGCATGTCCAGCACATGGCTGCGATGGGCGACCTGCATCGCCGGGGCGTCGGCGTAGCGGTCGGCGGCAATGACCTCGACCCCCAGGCGCTGCAGCTCGATCGCGACTTCCTTGCCCAGTTCACCCGATCCCAGCAGCAGGACGCGGGTGGCGGAGGGGGACAGCGGAGTACCGAGGGTCGTCATGGCAGGCGGCCGGGCTGGGAGAGGAAGTGGATTCTATCGGGGCGCGCCCGGCCCGGGATCGGGCGCCAGCGCCACAGGCCACCTGATTTGACATGATGATATCAAATTGATATCACTTAACTCGTCCACTGTCGGACCTGGAGACCGCCCATGAAAGAGAACCCCGTCCGCTCCCTCCCCGGCCTCTCCGTACTGGCTGGCCTGCTGCTGGCGATCCTGGCCGGCCTCGCCCTGGCGGCTGCCAATGGCGGAGGCGCAGGCTCCAAGCTGCTGGTCGTCGTCGGCCTGGTCATCCCCTTCGTCAGCCTGTTCCTGATGCTCGGCGTCTACACGCTGCAGCCCAACCAGGCTGCGGTGCTGAGCCTGTTCGGCAAGTACGTGGGCACCGTCAAGGACAACGGACTGCGCTGGAACAACCCCTTCTTCAGCAAGCGCAAGGTATCGCTGCGCGTGCGCAATTTCGAAAGCGGCAAGCTCAAGGTCAATGAACTCGACGGCAGCCCGATCGAGATCGCATCGGTCATCGTCTGGCGCGTCGTGGACTCTGCCGAAGCAGTGTTCAACGTCGACGATTACGAGAGCTTCGTGCACATCCAGGCCGAGGCCGCACTACGCGCGATGGCCACCAGCTATCCCTACGACCAGCACGAGGACGACCAGATCTCGCTGCGCAGCCATCCCGCCGAGATTTCCGAACGCCTGAAGGAACAGCTCGACGAGCGCCTGACCACGGCCGGCGTCGACGTGGTGGAAGCGCGCATCAGCCACCTCGCCTACGCGCCCGAGATCGCGCAGGCGATGCTGCAGCGCCAGCAGGCCAACGCGGTCATCGCCGCGCGCACGCGGATCGTCGCGGGCGCCGTGGGCATGGTCGAAATGGCGCTGTCGGAACTGGAGAAGAACGGCACCGTGAAGCTCGATGAGGAGCGCAAGGCCGCGATGGTCAGCAACCTGCTGGTGGTGCTGTGCGGCGATCGCAGCACACAGCCGATCGTCAATGCCGGTACGCTGTACTGAGCCGGCGCGGACCGCATCGTGAACGAAAAGAAAGCCTATCCGCTGCGCATCAATGCCGAGATCCTCGAGGCGATGCAGCGTTGGGCCGACGATGAACTGCGCAGCGTCAACGCCCAGATCGAATATGTGCTGCGCGATGCATTGCGCAAGGCCGGACGACTGCCCAGGCACGCGTCTCCCAACGACGGCACGGACGACGGTGCATGAGCGTACCCGGCCGCAAGCGCAGCCTGTTCGCCCGGATCCGGAAGATCTGGGCGATCGTCGGTAGTTGCCTGCTGGTGCTGTTCTTCGGCTGGTCGGCACTGGCCTATCGCGCCAATGCCGAAGCCCGCACGGCCATCCGTGGCGACGCTGAGGTCTCGGTCCGCGCCACGGATGACGGCTGGCTCTTCTCGCCCACCGTGCCGCCCGGCCCGCAGGCCACGCAGTTGCTGTTCTTCCCGGGCGGACTGGTCGACCCGGTGGCGTACGCGCCACTGCTGCGTGCGGTGGCCGCAAAGGGGCATGTCGTCACACTGGCAAGCATGCCGCGTCGCGGCGCCTTTGGCGGCGCCGAGGATCCTGCCCTGCTGTCGCGTGCGCACGCCGCCCATGTCGCTGCCGGCGGCACCTGGATCGTTGCCGGCCATTCCCGTGGCGGCAAGGTGGCCGCGCTGTACGCGAACCGCTACCCCGACGACGTCGCCGGCCTCGTGCTGATCGGCACGTCGCATCCGCGCGACATCAGCCTGGCCGATGCGCGCTTCCCGGTCCTGCAGGTCCTGGCGACGCGAGATCCGATCGCCAGCATCGCCCGCGCCGATCGCAATCGCCGCAACCTCCCTGCGCAGACAACGCGCATCGTCATCGCCGGCGGCAACCATTCGCAGTTCGGCGACTACGGCTTCCAGCCCGGCGACTTCGTCGCCAGCATCCCGCACGCGCGGCAACGTCAGCTCACACGAGACGCCGTACTTGCGGCCATGACCCTCCCCAACGACAGGAATCCGCAACATGAGTAAGCGCTGGCAGTACAAGGTGGTCGAGGTCAAACCCACATGGCTCGGCGTCAAGCCGGAGCACATCGAAGCCCAGCTCGGCCTGCAAGGCTGGGAGCTGGTCTCGGTGACACCGCACGGCATGGGCGTGCGCCTCTACCTGAAGAAAGAAAATTGACGGCAGCGTCAGAGATGCCCGCCATCGATTGCCCTGCATGGCGTGCCCTTGCCTGCTTGTCCCTGATGGCCCTTGATTGCCTTTGATGGCCCTTGCTTGCATTTGAACGGGACCGATGCATGACCACGTCCGACACCCTGCCACGCTGGCAACTGGCCGCACCCTCCCCGATCGTGCGGCTGCTGCTGTGCGCACTGGCATTGCTGTTGCCGATGACACTGGCCATCGCACTGCCGTTGGATGTCTTTCGCGCAGCGGCCCGACAGGTCTCCGGCCAGACACCGCTGACGCCGGCCATTGGCGCCTGCGTCCTGATCGTCTGCTTGGCATTGCTGGTGGGCGTGATGCTGGCGCGCCGCCTGCTGCGGCATCGCCTGTCGTTGGAGCATGGAACCCTGGAGGTCGCCACCAGTTTCTACCGCCGCAGTTATGCCCTGGCGGAACTGCAACTCGATGCCGCGCGCGTCATCGACCTGGACGAACGCACCGAGTACAAGCCCCGGCTCAAGACCAATGGCGTGTCCCTGCCCGGCTTCCACAGCGGCTGGTTCCGCCTGCGCAACGGCGGCAAGGCGCTGGTCGCCACGACCGGTGGCCCGCGCGTGCTGCAGTTGCCCACCCGCAAGGGCCACGACCTGCTGCTGCAACCGGTGCATCCGGCCGCGTTGCTGGACGAACTCAAGCGGTTGGCGGAACCCATCCGACGGCGCTAACCTGCGCGGATGCGACGCCACCTCCGTCATCTCCTGAATACGCCCGACATCGAAGTCTGGCCGGCCCACCTGCTGCGTGCGCGCAGCAACCAGGACGCGCGCCTGCTCGCTCGAGCCTCGGCGGTGCTCCGGCGCAAGCGCGACGGGCTCTACCTCGCCGCCGAGATTCCAGAGGGTCTGATGCCGCTGCGCCCGCGGCTCGCGCACGAGCCCGGCATCGATGACGCGCTGGATGCATTGAGCCGGTTCCACGAGCCGATGCGCCGCGGACTGGATGTCGTGCCCAGCCTGCCCCTGCATCGGCTGCAGGAGCGGCTGGAGCAGCTCGGCGTGGATGCCGATGCCTATGAGGCCGAGACCGGCCTGGCGCTGGTGGCCGAACCCGCATGGCTGGCGTTCGCGGGCTTCGACCGCTACCGGCGCACGCTGTGGCTCGACGTCCAGGCCGCCAATGCCTGGCAGCACCTGCGCGACGACGCCCTGCGCGACGGCATCGTATTGGATGCGATCTCGGGCTACCGCAGCCACGATTACCAACTGGGGATCTTCGAGCGCAAGCGCGCGCGCGGACTGGAGGTCGGCGAGATCCTGACCGTCAACGCGGCCCCCGGTTACAGCGAGCACCATTCCGGCCAGGCGCTCGACATCAGCACGCCCGACGAGCCCGCCGCGGAAGCCTCTTTCGAGGCCACGCCGGCGTTCGCATGGCTGCAGTCGAACGCGGCCGGGCACGGCTTCGAGATGAGCTATCCGCGCGACAACCGTCACGGCATCGTCTACGAACCCTGGCACTGGCGCTGGTCGCCACGCTGAGGAAACAGGCGGCCGACGACCGCCGCTTCCGGTGAAGACCGACCGCTAGCGCCCGCGCTCGCCCGGACGGTAACGATGCTGCGCATGCGCCGCGACGTCGGCGGCATCGAAATGCACCGGGCGCAGGTCACCGTCGAGATAGCGCTGTGCCTGGTCGGCGAAATGCGGCGACGCCGGATCGCCGCTCTCGCCACCGGTGCTGACCGCCCAGGCCCGCGGCTGCGGCCCGAATTCGACCACCGCGACAAAACTGTTTCCCGAGGTGCCATAGCGTCGTTTCGTGCCCGTACCGCGCGCGGATTCGAATGCCGCCAGCGAGCCCCACTTCAGCGGAGCAAAGGCTGCAGGCAGGCTCGGCCTGGCGTCGTCGAAGTCCTGGCGGATCGCCCCATCGTTGCGCTGGTAGCGGTTGATCTCACCCCAGGGCACGCGCCAGCCTCCGAAGTCCTGCGTCAACCGATCGAGCACGGCGGCCAGCGCAGCCAAGCGTTCGGCATCGGGCGTACGCGTCGCCAGATAATCCCAGACCGCGATATCCGCGGCCTTGGCAGGCGCCACTGCCTGTTCCCATAGCGCGTCGCCCCATGACACCGCCAGCGTGGTCGCGATCGAATCCAGGGCCCATGCGACATTCCAGTCGCGCAGCACCGTGATCGGATCGGCCAGGCGTGCACGCATCGCATCGCCGACGGGCAGTGCGTCGTAGGCCGACAGCAGCGTCGGCAACAGGCGCACGAATGCACTCAGGTGCGGATCGTGCGCGGCGGCGATCAAGGCCTGCGGCGTGAAGTCGTCCTGCCGGCCCAGGACACGGATCGCCTGCGCGGCACGCGGGTTGTCGCCGGCCTGATCCATGTACGCCGGGAAATCCGCGGCGCGCGGACTGTCCGCACCCGCCGCGGTCCACGGGGCGTTGTTGGTATTGAACAACCAGCCATTGGCCGGCGCGACGACCTGCGGCAGGCTGTCGAGCGCATGCAGCCCCTGCCAGTCGTTGCGCGGATCGCTGCCGTCGACCGGATGCCGATAGTCGACGCCGGCGCGGCGGATCGGCACGAACTGCGGGAACAGCAGCGCAACACGGCCCTGGGTGTCGGCATAGACCGTGTTGTTGGACGAGTTCGCCTGCAGCGCAGCCACTTGCATGAAGCCGGCATAGTCGCGCGCCTTGGTGCGCAGGAACGACTGCTGCAGCGCCTGCAGCGGCCGGTTCATCAGCGCGACCGCGATCCAGCGCCCGTCTTCCTCACGCACGATCGGTCCATGATGGCTGGCATAGGTCTGGAAGTCGCGCTCGACGATGCGGCCATCCCCGTTGCGCACGCGCAGCACGAGCTGCCGGCGCGTCAACGCACGCACCTCGTCGCCATGGCGATAGCCCGGCGTACCGTCGGGGAGCGCGACGATCGTCTCGGCGAATTCGTCGACGTTGTCGACGCCGCTGGTGGTGTGCATCCAGCCCAGGTGCTCGTTGAAACCCTGGTAGATGAAGAACTGGCCCCAGGTCACCGCGCCGTAGGCGTTGAGCCCCTCGTCGCTGCGCATCTGCAGCTCGGAGCGGAAGAAAAAACTGGTGTGCGGATTGATCAGCAGCAAGGCATGTCCGTCGCGGGTCCGCGCGGGCGCGATCGCGAATCCGTTCGAGCCGCCGGGCTCGCGCAGCGACACATGCTGCTCCAGTGCCGTCAAGCTTCGCGGTTCGCGTTCGTGGAACGCCTGCAACTGGCTCAAAGCCACCTTGGAGATGTCGCCACCGATGCTGCCCTCGCTGAAGCTCAGGGCCATCCACGGCTCGAAATGCGTCAGCAGGCGCGGGCGTACCTCGGGGTGGGTCGCGAGAAAGTAGTTCAGGCCATCCGCCCAGGCGTCCATCAACGCCTTCAACCACGCGGGACTGGCCGCGTAGTCGGCGCGCAGCGTGTCCGGATCGATGAACAGCCGCTGGCGCAGGTCCTGCCACAGCCGCGCCTCGCCTTCGACTTCGGCCAGCCGTCCGAGGTTGGTCAGGAAGTTGGTTTCGATCCGGTTGAAGTCGTCCTCGGCCTGCGCATAGACCATGCCGAACACGGCATCGGCATCGCTGCGGCCATGCACATGCGCGATTCCCCATCCATCACGCGTGATCTCGACGCGCGCGGCCTGCGCCGACCAGGCGTCGCGATACACGACCACGGGCGCGGCGGCAGCGACCGGCAGCGCCACCGACACCGACACGCCGATGGCCAGCGCGACGAGGGCCGCCCGCCAGCGGCGGCGCGGCGGCGCCACGCGTTGGGTGCGGCATGCGAACGGGACGGCTTGCAGGGACATCGGCACACTCCAGGCAGGATCGGAACGACCACGCGCGACGCCGGGACGCCGTGCGCGTGGCAGGGCGAGCATACGTCGCGTCGACGTGACCGCCATCCGGGTCAACACTGAAAGCGATGGCGCGATGCGCGGCCCGCAATGCGTCCTGCGAACGCGACGATTGCGCGGCAACGACCGGGCCGCTGCCGGACGACGGCGACCGCATCGCGCGGGTCATCGCGTCGACCGCATCGACCCGGCGACGCCCGCGTCGCTCAGCGCCTGATCGCGAGCACCACGGCGCACAGCAACCAGCCCAGGATCATCAGGCTCCCACCGAACGGCGCGATCCCGAGACTGACCCCGAACACATACTTCGACACCAGCGCCCCGCAGAACGCCAGGCAGCCCGACAGCACCGCCAGCAGGGCCGACAGACCCAGCCAACCGCGCAACAGGTGGGCCAGCGCGGCCAGCGCGATGCCGTGGCCGAAGGCCATGATCGCCGCGGTCTGCAGGTTGCTCTGCACCACGCCCTGCGCCGCATGCGCGGCATAGGCCGACAGCGCGACGGCGGCAGCGGCCAGCACTGCACCCATGGCGGAAATCGCGCGGCGCGAACCGGGCACGCGCGGAACATCCAGCGACATCACGATAACGGACTCCTCAAACGCAACACGCCGCATCCAGGGATGCGGCGTGTCGGAAACAACGGCATGGAACAGCGGGTGATTACTGCTTCAGGGTCCAGTAGACCTCGTACTCGCCGTTCTCGGTGAAGGCTTCGTCGACGCCGTTCTTGTAGAACTCGTACGGGCGGTCGGTGACTTCGTAACCCTGGGTCATCGCCCAGGCGCGCACCGCGCTGCGGACGTTGTCCAGCTCGGCCATGTAGCCGGTGTACGCGGCCTTGGCGACGCGGCCGCCCTTGGTGCGGGTGTAGGTCACCGGGCCCAGCAGTTCCAGGCCGGTCAGCTCGCCGTCGTCGACGGTGGTCGTCGCGACCGGTGCCGGCGCGGCTGCGGTCTCGCCTTCGGCCGGCGTCGTGGTCGCCGCAGCGGCGCCGCTCTTCTTGCGCACCGGCTGGGCGACGTCGAACGTGTAGTTCTCGCGACCCAGTTCGGTGGAGATGATGCGGACCGGACCGGCGGCTTCAAGACCGTTGGCGTCCATCGTGCGCTTGATCCACTCGATGTTGGCCTTCATCGAGTCCTTGATGATCTGGTTGTTGCGCTCGACGGCACCGGCGAACACGACCAGCAGGTTCTCCGGCGGCAGTTCGGCAGTGGCCAGATCGCGCAGCTTGCTGCCTTCGACGCGGTAATCCACGTTCGGCACCGACGCCAGCATGCTGGTCAGCTTGCCCAGGCCGAGCTTGACGTCGTCGCCGACGTTGCGGCTCACGTACAGGCCGGCATAACGGCCGAACAGGTTCCAGCCGTAGGTGACGTCGTACTTCTGGGTGATCTGGATGTTGCGGTTGTTGCGGCCAGTCGGCGTCAGCGTGAACTCCATGCGCTTGTCGCTGCCGCGCTGCGGATTCTCGAGCTTGAACAGCACGCGCTCGTCCTGGTCGCTCTCGACGATCTCCCAGCTGCCCTTGCCGATCGACTCGACCTTCGAGGTGTAGTCCACCTTGGCGCCGACGCCGGCATCCGGACCGGACAGCTGCAGCTGCGCACCGGGATCGCGCAACACGACGGGGTTCCAGTCCTTGAAGCGACGCAAGCTGTTGATCGTGTCGAACACGATGCTCTGGCGACGGTTGGTCTCAACCGACTCGGTAAGGGAACGGCTCGAAGGCAGGAGCAGTCCCACCACACCAAACAACACGGCAACGATCACAGTGGAAATCAACAGCTCGAGCAAACGGGTCATTCAGGGTTCTCCAGGACCAATCCTGGCCTCACGATGGGCACAGAAGGCCAATCGTAACAAGTTGTTCCAGAGCCGGCGAGCGGCAACGCGCATTCAAATCATCTGAAATGCGCTTCACCAGGGTGGAAGGCACCCGATGATGTTAAAAAAGCGTCAGTTGAGACTGCCATCGACAGCCCCCGCCACTGGACGGAGACTGTCGGCAGGCCTGCGCTCAGACCAGCTGCAGCTCGAATGCCTTCAAGACCGCACGCGTCCGGTCGCGCACGCCGAGTTTGGACAGGGTGAATGGGTACCGCTTGCGAGGCAACGCCTCGCGGTACCGATGAACGCCCGCCGTGCTACGGCGGGCGGGGCATCCTGCCTTCAGACCAGCTGCAGCTCGAATGCCTTCAAGACCGCACGCGTCCGGTCGCGCACGCCGAGTTTGGACAGGATGTTGGAGACGTGGTTCTTGATCGTGCCCTCCGCCACGCCCAGCGAGTTGGCGATCTCCTTGTTGGAGAAGCCGCCCGCCATCAGCCGCAGGATCTCGGTCTCGCGTTCGGTCAGCGGATCGGGCCGCTCCAGGCTGACGAACTCGTTGCGCATCTGCTCCAGCCCGGTCAACAAGCGCTGGGTCACGGCCGGCTGCACCAGCGAGCCGCCCGCGGCGACGGCGCGGATCGCGCCGACCAATTGCTCCAGCGACACGTCCTTGAGCAGGTAGCCCTTGGCACCGGCCTTCAGCCCGGCCAGCACCAGCTGGTCGTCGTCGAAGGTCGTCAGGATGATCGTCGGCGGCAGCGCCGAGGCCTTGGCAAGCGCCTGCAGGGCCTCGAGCCCCGACATCACCGGCATGCGCATGTCCATCAGCACGACGTCGGGCCGGACCTGCGGAATCAGCTCGACCGCCTGCTTGCCATCACCGGCTTCGGCGATGACCTCCATCTCTCCATCGAGCGCCAACAGGGACTTGATGCCCTGACGGACCAGGTTCTGATCGTCGACCAGGCAGATGCGGATCATGGTTCTATCCTTCGGGTGAGCTGTAGGGAGCCGATCAGGGAACGGGCTTCGCCGGCAACGCGGCGACCGTGGGGGGCGCGCAGGCGGCGGAGGGATCATTGTCCAGCGGCAGGCATAGTCGCACCGCGAAGCCCCTGCCGGGCGCGGTGGTGATCGTCATCGTGCCGCCGTAGGCCGCCAGCCGCTCACGCATGCCCATCAGCCCGTTGCCGGCCTGGGCCGCCTCGGCGCCGCGGCCATCGTCGCTGGCGTCCAGCACGACCTGGGCATGGTCGACCTGGTAATGCAGGCCCAGGCGGGCGGCGCAGGAATGCCGCACGGCATTGGTGATCAGTTCCTGGGTGCAGCGCAGCAGGACATGCGCGCGCTCGGGGTCGTCGAGCAGGAAGGCCTGCGGCATGTCCATCTCCACGCGCAGCCCGGGCACGTTGTCGGCCAGCGGCAGCAGGGTCGCGCGCATGTCGATGGCGTCGTCGTCGCGCAGCCGGCTGACCGCCTCGCGGACGTCGCTGAGCAGCAGCTTGGCCAGCGTATGGGCCTGGCCGACGTGTTCCTGCGCCTTGCCCTGCACCAGGTGGTTGGCGACCTCCAGGTTCAGGCTCAGCGCGGTCAGGTGATGCCCCAGCAGGTCGTGCAGCTCGCGCGAGATCCGGGTGCGCTCGTTGACGCGCACGCTCTCGGCCAGCAGCGCGCGGGTGGCCCGCAGCTCCGAATTCAGCCGGCGCTGGTCGTCGCGGGCCATCGCCTGCTGGCGCCCCACCAGGCTGATGACATAGACGAAGCCGGCGAAGCCGACATACAGCATCGACTGCATTACCGCCTCGGTCCACGACAGGCCCAGGAAGCGCGCGTAGACCGGCACGATCACCAGCTCGCTGACCAGCAGCCAGACGATGCCCATCTGCAATGGCAGCCGCCACGGCAGCACGCAGGCCACGACCATCAGCAGGATGCTGCCCAGGCCACTGCCGCTGAAATAGCTGATGACGATCGCGCTGAACGTCATCAGCGCCAGCATCAGGTAATCGAAGAAGCCGGTGCGGCGCGCATCGAGCTTGTAGGTCAGCCAGGCATAGCTGGCGCCGAACACCGCCCAGGCCAGCCAGGGCTGCCAGCCGAGCTGGAAGGCCGCCGCCTCGGCCAGCTCCGGCGGCAGGTCCTGCGGGCGCGACAGCATCAGCAGGGGCAGGCCGACCATTGCCCACGTGAACAGGCCGGCGTAGCGCAGCAGTCGGATATGGTTGAGGCGGGAAGGCATACGCCCATGGTAGGCGTTGCCGGGCATCCTGCGGAGCCTCGAAAGTCATGGGTCCGGCCGACCGGCGTCCCTCCCCGATCCCGTCCCGCCGCCCCGCTTCCCGGACCACCGGCCTCGCCGCCACGCCAGCGGCCATGGCCCGGCCCACCCGGCGCGGCGATGAACGCCACGGGCCCACGCGTTGTCGTCGTGGGGCGGTCGACATGCGATAATCGCGCTCATTGCCGACACTGGCCCTCGTGGCCAGGCCGTCCCGCCGCCGGTCCAGCCTGTCCTCGGTGGTATCGCAACACCTATCTGGAGTCAGGAATGTCGATTGTCGTCCGCGACGTGCGTGAGCACGAGCTGGATTCCATCCTTGCCCTCAACAACGCCGCCGGCCCAGCGATCCTGTCGCTGGATGCAGCTCGCCTTCGTTACTTCTACGAGGCCGCCGAGTACTTCCGGGTCGCCGAGCGCGACGACAACCTGGCGGGCTTCCTGGTCGGGTTCGGATCGGACGCCGACCACGACAGCAGCAATTTCCAGTGGTTCCGCGGCCAGTGCCCGCACTTCTTCTACATCGATCGCGTCGTGGTCTCCAGCCGCCGCCGTGGTGGTGGCGTCGGCCGGGCGTTCTACGCCGACGTCCAGAGCTATGCCGAGCTGCGCTATCCGTTGCTGGCCTGCGAAGTGTTTCTGGAACACGACAACGACCCCGTGCGCCTGTTCCACGGCAGCATCGGCTTCCGCGAGATCGGCCAGCACGTGATGCCCGACAGCGAGATCCGCGCGTCGATGCTGACCAAGGAACTGTGCAGCTATGCCTGGGTCCGCGAGCAGTACGGCGACAGCCTGCCCGATGCGCCCTGGCTGGCGCAGCCGCGCCGCAGCCTGGCGTCCGCCGCCGCAGCGGGACGTCCGTAAGCATGGCCAACCGCTCCGCGACACCCGCCGCGATGGATTTCGAGCCTGCCGGTGAACTCAAGATCGGCCAGGTCGGCGTCGCCAACCTGCGGATCCGCACGCTCGACGTCGCCCGCCTCGGCGAGGAAATGCGCGACCGCGTCAGTCGTGCGCCCAAGCTGTTCGCACGCGCCGCGGTGATCGTCGATTTCGGCGGCCTGCCGGGTACGCCGGACGTCGCCACCGCACAGGCCCTGCTCGACGCGCTGCGCGAGGCCGGCGTGCTGCCGGTTGCGCTGGCCTATGGCAGCAACGACAACGAGCAGTTGTCGATCGCGCTGGGTCTGCCGCTGCTGTCGAAGTTCCGCGCCCAGTACGAACGGGCCGACGGCACGCCCGCCGACACCGCTCCCGCGCCGGCACCTGCCGCGCGCGAGCCTGCCCCTGCGCCGGCGCGTTCCGCCGCAGCCAGGCAGGCCGAGGCGGTCGCCGCGCAGCCTGGACTGATGCATGTCGCGCCGGTACGTTCAGGGCAGCAGGTCTACGCTGACAGCCGCGACCTGACGGTGCTGTCGACCGTCGGCGCCGGCGCCGAAGTCATCGCGGACGGTTCGATCCATATCTATGGCCCGCTGCGCGGTCGCGCGCTGGCCGGCGCCAAGGGCAATGAGCAGGCCCGTATCTTCTGCCGCGGTTTCCACGCTGAACTGGTGGCCGTGGCCGGACATTACAGAGTGCTTGAAGACATCCCGAAGGAGCTGCACGGCAAGGCCGTGCAGGTCTGGCTGGAACGAGACGAAATCAAGATCGCGGCATTGGACTGACGATCTCAACAGGAGATGTGTTTTGGCTGAAATCATCGTGATCACTTCGGGCAAGGGCGGCGTCGGCAAGACCACGTCCAGTGCCAGCCTCGCCAATGGCCTCGCACGTCGCGGCAAGCGCACCGTCGTCATCGATTTCGACGTCGGCCTGCGCAACCTCGACCTGATCATGGGCTGCGAGCGTCGGGTGGTTTACGACTTCGTCAACGTCGTGCAGGGCGAAGCCTCGCTGAAGCAGGCGCTGATCAAGGACAAGCGTTTCGACAACCTTTACGTGCTGGCCGCGTCGCAGACCCGCGACAAGGATGCCCTGACCCGCGAAGGCGTCGAGAAGGTGCTCAAGGACCTGTCCGACGACGGCTTCGAGTACATCCTCTGCGACTCCCCGGCCGGCATCGAGAAGGGCGCGTTCCTGGCGATGTACTTCGCCGACCAGGCCGTGGTCGTGGTCAACCCGGAAGTGTCGTCGGTGCGCGATTCCGATCGCATCCTCGGCCTGCTGGCGTCCAAGACCCAGCGCGCGGAGAACGGCGAGCGGGTCAAGGAGCACCTGCTGCTGACCCGTTACAGCCCCTCACGCGTCGAGACCGGCGAGATGCTGTCGATCAAGGACGTCGAGGAAGTGCTGGGCCTGAAGACCATCGGCGTGATCCCGGAATCGGGCGACGTGCTCAATGCGTCCAACAAGGGCGAACCGGTGATCCTGGATGGCGAATCCAACGCCGGCCAGGCCTATGACGACGCGGTGGCGCGACTGCTGGGCGAAGATCGCCCGATGCGCTTCATCCAGGCTGAGAAGAAGGGTTTCTTCAGCAAGATCTTCGGGGGTTGAGGGCATGGGATTGTTCGATTTCCTGAAGGTCAAGAAGAACACCGCGTCGATCGCCAAGGAGCGACTGCGCATCATCGTCGCGCAGGAACGCACCAATCGTGGCGCACCCGACTACCTGCCGCTGCTGCAGCGCGAGCTGCTGGAAGTGATCCGCAAGTACGTCAGCATCGACGTCGATGCGGTCAAGGTGGACCTGGTCAAGGATGGCGAGCATGACGTGCTCGACATCTCGGTCGCGCTGCCGGAAGAACGCGCTTCGATCTGAGCGCTTCGATCTGAGTGGGTCGCCATGTGCGGCCCCGCTCTCGGCAGCCTGACCCGGTCATGCCGCCCGCACCCGCACCATCACGCCGCCGGATCTCCGGCGGCGTCGCGCCCGGCCCCGCATTGCGATCGCACCCTGCCTACGATGCCCGCCTCCCCTGCCAGCGACCGCGATGACGATGACGTGCTGCGCCTGCGCGACATCCGCGCCGCCGACGTTTCCAACCTGTTGCACCGCTATGGCCTGACGCTGGAATGCGTCGCCGACGGCGCCGCCATCCCGGGCAGCTACTGGGGCGAACCCGAGGCCGGACTGATCGGCCATACCGTCTATGTGCGCGGCGACACGCCGGTGCATTCGCTGCTGCACGAGGCCTGCCACCTGATCGTGCTGCCGCCCGAGCGCCGCCAGGCCGTGCATACCGACGCCACCGACTCGGTCGAGGAAGAAGACGCGGTCTGCGTGCTGCAGTCCCTGCTCGGCGATGCCCTGCCCGGCGTCGGCGCCGCCCGCATCCTGGCCGACATGGATCGCTGGGGTTATACCTTCCGCAACGGCTCGGCCCGCGACTATGTCGAAGGCGACGCCGACAGCGCCTGGCGCTGGCTGGCGGCCGCAGGACTGGTCGACGCAGACACCCGCCGCTTGCTGCGCGACTGACGCCGGGCATTCGCACACGGCGACATGCCGACGCGCCAGGCATGTCTTCCGATCACCGGTCGGCGCCTGCACTTGCAGCCGCGTGGCACGCGCTCTAGCCTGCCGGTTCCGCATTGAGCGCACCGCCAGGAAGCCGCCGTGAACCATCGCCATGCCCTGCTCGCCCTTGCCGTCGCGGCAAGCCTCGCCCTGTCCGCGTGCAAACGCGAGCCCACGGCCGACACCACCGCGACCCCGCCGCCGGCCACGCAGCCGGGCGAGAGCGCGGACCAGTTCATCGCCCGCGTCAATGCCGAATACAAGGCGATGTACCCGGAACTGACCGCCGCGCAATGGCTGTCGAATACCTACATCAATGACGACAGCCAGTTGCTGGCCGCCAAAAGCAACGAGAAGTACCTGACCACGCTCAACGGCTGGATCGAGCAGGCCAAGCGCTTCGAAGGCCAGCCGATGTCGCCCGAGACCGCGCGTGCGATCACGCTGCTGAAGCTGGCCACGTCGATGCCGGCCCCGAAGGATCCGGCCAAGCTGACCGAGTTGACCCAGATCGCGACGCGCATGGAAGGCGCCTACGGCTCAGGCAGTTACTGCAAGACCGAGGGCGATGCCAAGCAGTGCCGCCAGCTCGGCGAACTCGAAGACGTGCTGCGCAGCAATCGCGACTACGACCAGCAGCTCGATGCCTGGCAGGGCTGGCATACCATCGCGCAGCCGATGCGCCCGGACTACGAACGTTTCGCCGGCCTGGTCAACGAAGGCGCGCGCGAACTCGGCTATGCCGATGCCGGCGAAATGTGGCGTTCGGGTTACGACATGTCGCCGGCCGAACTGGCTGCCGAGACCGATCGCCTCTGGGGACAGGTCAAACCGTTGTACGAACAGCTGCATTGCTACACGCGCACCAAGCTCGAAGCCCGCTATCCCGGCCGGGGCTCGGTCAACGGCCTGCTGCCTGCGCACCTGATGGGCAACATGTGGCAACAGGACTGGGGCAACCTGTGGGACGTGCTGGCGCCGTACAGCGAGGCGCAGGCAGGCAATCTCGACATCTCCGGGACCCTGGAAAAGCAGTACCAGTCCGGCCTCAACGACCTGCTGGTCAAGCAGAATGCGCTGATCGACACCGACAAGCGCGTCGAAGTCGCACGCCAGGCGCAGCTCGACAGTGCGCGCGCGATGACCGAACGCGCCCAGGAGTTCTACACCTCGCTGGGCATGCCCAAGCTGCCCGAGAGTTACTGGCAGAAGACCCAGTTCATCAAGCCGCGCGATCGCGATGTGATCTGCCATGCCAGCGCATGGGACATGAACATGGGCGGCGACGTGCGCACCAAGATGTGCATCAAGCCCAACGAAGAAGATTTCACCACGATCTACCACGAGCTCGGGCACGTCTACTATTACCTGGCCTACAACAAGCTGCCGCCGCTGTTCCAGGGAGGCGCGCATGACGGCTTCCACGAAGCCATCGGCGACACCATCGTGCTGGCGATGACGCCGCAGTACCTGCAGTCGATCAGCCTGGTCGGCGAGCAGCAGCCGAGCAACGAGGCGCTGATCAATTCGCAGATGCGCATGGCGCTGGCGAAGGTGTCGTTCCTCCCGTTCGGGCTGATGATCGACCGCTGGCGCTGGGGCGTCTTCGATGGCTCGATCAAGCCGGCCGACTACAACCGTGCCTGGTGGCAGCTCAAGGCCAAGTACCAGGGCGTGGCCCCGGCAACGCCGCGCGGCGAGGAATTCTTCGATGCCGGCGCCAAGTACCACGTCCCCGGCAATACGCCGTACACCCGCTACTTCCTGTCGCACGTGCTGCAGTTCCAGTTCTACAAGGCGCTGTGCGATGCCTCCGGCTACCAGGGCCCGCTGTACCAGTGCAGCTTCTACGGCAACAAGGCGGCCGGCGAGAAGTTCTGGACGATGCTCAGCAAAGGCAACAGCCAGCCCTGGCAGCAGACGATGAAGGAACTGACCGGTGGCGAGCAGATGGACGCCTCGGCGGTGCTGGAATACTTCGCGCCGCTGCAGGACTGGCTGAAGACGCAGAACGAAGGCAAGACCTGCGGCTGGAACGAAACGGCGGCGGCGCCCGCAGCGCCGGCCACGCCCGGACGCGCTTGAGTACGGCGCGCTTGGGCACAGCGCGATTGAGTATGGCGGGCTTGAACCGGGCACGCGCAGGCATGCGGATCGGCATGCTCGCCGTCGCCTGCGCGCTGATGCCGGCATGGGCGGCGGAGCGGATCGACCTGCTGGTGCGGGGCGCCGACGTGCTGGATATCGTCGATGGCCATTGGCGCAACCAACATGCCATCGCCATCGACGATGGCCGCATCGTCGCGGTGCTGCCTGACGCCGAGACCGGGCGCTATGCGCCGGAGCGCACGCTCGACGCACGCGGCAAATACGCGATCCCGGCGCTGTGGGACATGCACGTCCATTTCGGTGGCGGACCGGCGGCCGTCGAGGACAATCTCGACCTGCTGCCGCTGTACCTTGCGCATGGCATCACCGGCGTGCGCGATGCCGCCGGCGACCTTGCCGGTGAGGTGCTGGACTGGCGTGACGACGTCGCCCGCGGCGAACGTGCCGGCCCCCGGATCTTCACGTCCGGCCCGAAGATCGAAGGACGCAAGCCGATCTGGAAGGGCGTGCTGGAAGTCGGCTCCGCGGAGGACCTGACGGCGGCACTGGACCGCCTGCAGGCAATGCAGGTCGACTTCGTCAAGATCACCGACAACACGCTGGACACCGGCCTGTTCCTCGAAACGTTGCGCGAGACCGACAAGCGCGGGCTGACCACGTCGGCGCACGTGCCGTACCGGTTGACCATCGATGACGCCAGCGCCGCCGGCCTGGATTCGATCGAACACCTGGACTACCTCTTCAAGGCCGGTTCGCCGCTGGAGGCCTCGTTGGGGGCCGCGATCGCCGACGGCACGCTGTCCAGCCGCGACGCCTACGAGCAATGGAACGCAAGCTTCGATCCCGAGCGTGCGCGTGCGACCTACCGTCGCCTGGCCGAACGCGGCACCGTCGTCGTGCCGACGCTCAACGGCAGTCGCGTGGTCGCCTACCTGGACCAGGACGATCATCGCGACGACGCGTACCTGAAGTACATCGGCCCCGAACTGCAGGCCACCTACGCCTGGCGGGTCGAGCGCGCGGGCAAGGATTCCCCCGAAGAGATCGCGCGCCGCCACCATCGTTTCGAGACGGTCGCCGGCACCACCCTGCCCTTGCTGCAGGAGGCAGGCGTCGTCGTGCTGGCCGGCACCGATGCCGGCTACCTCAATTCATTCAACTATCCGGGCATCGGCCTGCACGACGAACTCGGCTGGCTGGTCCGCTACGGCATCACGCCATTGAACGCACTGCGCGGGGCCACGATCCATGGCGCCCGTTTCCTGAAGCAGCAGCGCGACTACGGCAGCCTCGATGCCGGCAAGATCGCCGACATCCTGCTGCTCGACGCCGACCCCGTTGCCGACATCACCGCGACCCGCAGGATCCATGCGCTGGTCAAGCACGGCGCCGTGCTCGATCGTGCCCAACTCGACGGCATGCTGGACGCCGTGGCCGCGCGGGTCGCCCAGCGTCGCCGCGCGGCGTCCACTCCGGACTGAACCGACGGCGCCTCAGTGAGGGGCGCTGGGCTTTTCCGCCGACGCCTCGGCGTCGGCATCCTTAGCGACCACCTCGGCCGCAGTGTTGTCATCGGCCTCTTCATCGGTGTGGGCATCGATGCTGCCGGTGTCCTGCGCCGCAGCCTGCATCTCGGCCTCGAGCCGCTGCTCATAGGCGGCCAGGTCCAGGCCATGCACCGCCGCTTCGAGCTCGGCGTTGTCGCGCAGTTCGTCGGAGAACACCAGCCGCACCGGCACGCCCTGCGCATCGTGCAGGCGCTGCGCGCGCCGGATCAGCATCAGCATCTGCGCGGCGCTGTCGGAGCTGCCGGCGATCCTGCCATCCATGCCCAGCACCCAGACGTCGGCCTTGCGCACGATGCCGGCCAGCAGGTTGCCGTCGCTGTCGCGCAGCTCCGCATGCGGCTCGATCTTCGGCGCCGAGGCGCGCGTCCGGTTGCGCACGCGCATCGCCTCGCGCTTGCGCGCATCGCGGCGGGATTTGGACTGGATCGACATATCGGACAATTCTCCTAGGCAACAGCGGGCGGCAGCAGGGGGGATCGCGGCGTTTGAACGGGTCCGACAGGCACGGGGCCAGCGCTGGCGCGGCGTCAGGATGGCAAGCATACCCGCGCCTGCCACCGGGGCATGAATGATGCGACGACCGTCAGCGATCCCGCCGCGGCCAACTGGCTATGATGGCGCGAGTCCGGCACGGCCGGATCCACGAGAATCCCACCGAGAGTCCCGCCGAGAGTCCGCCATGCTGCGTCCACGTCACCTGGCCCTGGTGGCCGCCACAGTCCTTGCGCCGGGAATGGTGTCCGACGCCTTCGCCGCGGAGCGCGCCAGCCACGAGCGCAGCTGGACCCCGCCCGCCGCCGCGCTGCAATGGAAGTCGGCGGTGGCCAGGACACGCCCTGCCACCGCCTTGACCTACCGCGAGCTGCCGCTGGCGCGCATCGTCGCCCTGCATCGCAACAACCAGGATGGTGCCAAGGGCGTGCTCAAGGCGCAGCAGATCGGCATTGCCCGCAGCGCTGGCAGCGAAAGCAGCGCCGGCCGCCTGCCCGCGCTGCAATGGACCACCGCCGAAGACGGTGGTGCGGTGGCGCGGATCGACGTGACCTCACCAGTCGCCCTGGGTCTGCGTGTCGGGCTGAAGCTGGACGCGATGCATCCGCTGGCGCAGCTGCGCTTCGGCGGTTCCGAACTCCCGGTGGCGATTTCCAGCGTGCTGAGCGGCGCCGAAGTCTCGCGGCTGGCCGATGCGCGCGGCGTGTTCTGGACACCGGTCACCGATGGCGAAACCCAGACCATCGAGATCTACCTGCCGCCGGGCGTCGCCACTGGCACGGTGCGCGTGCACGCGCCCGAGCTGACGCACCTGCTTGCCAACAGCCGCGGCGAGTTCAAGATCGTCGAGAAGATCGGCGAGTCCGCCAGTTGCAATGTCGACACCGCCTGCCGCGTGCCCGAGCTGGGCTCGGCCTTCGTACGCGCCAAGAACGCCGTGGCGCACATGGTCTACAACCTCTACAACACCAGCGGCACCGTCTACGGGACCTACATCTGCACCGGCACCCTGCTGGCCGACACCGTCGCCGACACCCAGGTCCCGTGGTTCTACAGCGCGCGCCACTGTTTTGCCGGTGGCAGCGAAGGCGTGCCGGTCCAGGACATGGCCAAGGTCGCCAACAGCCTCAATACCTATTGGGGCTACGAGGCGACCGCCTGCGGCAACGGCGTGCAGGCCGCAACCCTGCTGCTGTCGGGGGGCGCCGACCTGATGCATGCCGATGCCGTCACCGATGCGATGCTGCTGCGGCTGCGCAACCCGGCACCAGCGGGTGCGGAGTTCTCCGGGTGGGATTCGGCCGCGCTGGGCGACAACACCGGCATCCTGGCGATCCACCATCCGTCCGGCGACGCCAAGAAGGTTTCATCCGGCCTCAAGCTCAGCACCGACAACGAGCATCACATGGTGGCCTGGACCAGTGGTACCACCGAAGGCGGCAGCAGCGGCTCGGGCCTGTTCACGCTGGATGCCAGCGGCTACCGGCTGCGCGGCGGACTCTATGGCGGCAATGCTTCCTGCGCGAACTCCGGTTCGACCAGCAACACCCAGAATCGCGACTGGTACTCGCGATTCGACGTGGTCTACCCGAGCCTGAGCCAGTACCTGTCGCCGACACCGTCGACCACGCCGATTCGTCGCAATGGCTCGCAACCGCTGATTCCGCCGACACCCTGAGCGCGGCGATCGTCGCGATGGGTACGTCATCCTGAAGTCACGCGCGTCACGCGCGCGGTCAGCATCACGGTTCGCGCCTATGGGTGCAAATCGGGCGGTGCGGAACCACCAGATCCGCACCGCACCCGCTACAGATGGTCGGTGGAATCCAGGATCGCCGGCGAGCCCGGCTTGTCGGCACCGCCATGCCCACGCTGCAGTTCCCAGCGCCAGAACACCCAGCCGACCAGCATGAAGAACGCTGCGGCCAGCGCGAGGTACAGCGGATCGTGGCTGATCATCGGCGACAACACGCCCGCGACGGCGGCGTTGAGCACCAGGCCGGTGAATGCCTGCAGTGACGACGCCGAGCCGCGCTGGCGCGGATACATGTCGAGCACGGCCAGCGTCAGGATCGGGAACACCAGCGCGATGCCGAACGCGTTGAGCGCGATCGGCACCACCGCCCACGGCACCGTCGGCTGCGCGACCAGCAGGCTGTAGCCGACATTGAGCGCCACCGCTACCGCGCTGCAGCCAAAGCCGATGTTGGCCAGCCGTACGCCGCTGATGCGCCCTGCCGCGCGTCCGGACACGAAGGCACCCAGCATCATGCCGCCGATCATCGGGATGAAGAACCACGCGAACTGGCGCTCGTTGAGCTTCAGGATGTCCATGACGAACGCAGGCGCCGACGCGATGAACAGGAACAGGGCGCAGAAATTGAACGCGCCCGCGGCCGCCAGGCGCTGGAAGCGCGGATTGAGCGCGATCGCGATGTAGTCGCGGGTGAGCCGCGCCGGTTTCAACGGCATGCGCGCGCCCTGCAGGTGCGTCTCGGGCAGCCAGCGCCAGGTCGCCATCAGCAGCGCCACCGAGAACAGCACCAGAAACCAGAAGATCAACGGCCAGCGCCCCCAGCCCAGCAACCAGCCGCCGATGATCGGCGCGATCGCGGGGGCGACGCCGAAGATCATCGAGACCTGGCTCATGACCCGCTGCGCGTCATCGCCATGGAACACGTCGCGGATCACCGCACGCCCGACGATCAGGCCGACGCCAGCCGACAATCCCTGCAACGCACGAAACACCAGCAAGGTCGGCAGGTCGCGGGCCATCGCGCAGCCCACCGAGGCCGCGATGAACACCACCAGACCCGCCAGGATCACGCGCTTGCGCCCGATCGCATCCGACAACGGGCCGTGCACCAGGCTCATCAGCGCGTAGGCCGCCAGGTAGACGCTGATCGTCTGCTGGATGCCGACCTTGTCGACGCCCATGTCGGCGGCCATCGCCGGGAAGGCCGGGAAGATCGCATCGATCGAGAACGGCCCGAACATCGCCAGGCCGGCCAGCAGCAGCGCCAGCCGGCGAGTGGAGACCACCACCGGTGCCGTCATCGCCGGCACTCCGTGCCCGTCGCCGCGGGGCGTCCGGCCATGGCGACGGACGCGTGGGGAAGGCTGCTCGGCTCGGAAGGCGTATTCATTGGCAAGGCGGACGACAGGGACACCCATTCTAGGGCCTGCGATCCGGACCGGGACCTGCCCGGCGGGCAGCAACGGCCTACCCATGCCTGCATGCATGGCCCTGTCTGCACGCGCCCGTTCCAGCATCAACCGCGTCGGGCGTCGACCATGTGTTGCGGCGACCGCGGTCGCCGCGCAGGCACGCCGCATCGGCGTGCGGGTATACTTTCCGCGCTGGACCAGGTGGGAGAAGTGGGCGGTTCCGAGAGGAGCCCTCCGCTGCCGAAGGCGCAAACGCCCGTAATCGCTCAGGCCCGAGTACCACCGCAGCAACAACACTCTGGAGAGACCGACCGGCAACGCCGGAACCGGCGCCGAAGGGGCACGAGGCAGACCGCCGGGGACACCCGTTGGCTGGCTCCAAACTCTCAGGCAAAAGGACAGAGGGGCGCCGCAGAAGCCACCGCGCTCCTGCCCGACGTTTTCGCGCAGGCGGAAACCCCATGGCGTCCGGCCCGTCAGGCCCGACCCGGGTTCCCGGCCTGATCGAAATGGCAACGGGTGGATCGCGGGGCTTTCCATAGCCCCTCCCGGAAGACCCGCCATGTCCAACGCCCCGCACTCCGCTTCCAGCCTGTCCGAACTCGAACACCACGACGCCTTCATCGAACGCCACGTCGGCCCCAACGATGCCGAGATCGCGCAGATGCTGCAGGTGGTCGGGCAGGCCTCCCTGCAGTCGCTCACCGATGCGATCGTGCCGCACAGCATCAAGCCCACCGGCGTGCTGTCGCTGCCCGACCCGATGACCGAGCAGGAAGCGCTGGCCAAGATCCGCACCGTCGCCAACCGCAACCAGGTCTTCCGCAGCTTCATCGGCCAGGGCTACTACGGCACCCATACGCCGAACGTCATCCTGCGCAACATCCTCGAAAACCCGGCGTGGTACACCGCCTATACGCCGTACCAGGCCGAGATCTCGCAGGGCCGCATGGAAGCGCTGATCAACTTCCAGACGCTGTGCGCCGACCTGACCGGCATGGACATCGCCAATGCCTCGCTGCTCGACGAGGCCACCGCCGCCGCCGAGGCGATGACGCTGGCAAAGCGCTCGGCGAAGTCGAAGTCCAACGTGTTCTTCGTCGCCGACGACGTCCACCCGCAGACGCTGGAAGTGCTGCGCACGCGCGCCGACGGCCTCGGCATCGAGCTGCACGTGGGCCCGGCCAGCGATGCCGCCAGCGTCGACAGCTACGGCGTGCTGTTGCAGTACCCCAACACCTTCGGCCAGATCGGCGACCATGCCGCGATCGCCGACGCCGTGCATGCGCGCGGCGGCCTGGTCTCGGTCGCGACCGACCTGCTGGCGCTGACCGTCATCAAGGCGCCGGGCAGCTGGGGCGCCGACATCGTCATCGGCAACTCGCAGCGCTTCGGCGTACCGTTCGGCTTCGGCGGTCCGCATGCCGCGTTCATGGCCTGCCGCGATGCCTACAAGCGCTCGATGCCGGGCCGCCTGATCGGCGTGTCGCTCGACGCCCAGGGCAACCCCGCGTACCGCCTGACCCTGCAGACCCGCGAGCAGCACATCCGCCGCGAGAAGGCGACGTCCAACATCTGCACCGCGCAGGTGCTGCTGGCGGTCATGGCCTCGATGTACGCCGTCTACCACGGCCCCGAAGGCCTGCTGCGCATCGCGCGCCGCACCCACCGCCTGGCCTCGATCCTGGCCGACGCGCTGCGTTCGGCCGGCATCACCGTCGGCCCGGATTTCTTCGATACCCTGCACGTCACCGGCATCGATGCCGCCGCGATCCACGCCAAGGCGCGCGATGCACGCATCAACCTGCGCGCGTTCGACGCCGGCAGCGTGGGCATCAGCCTCGACGAAACCAGCACGCGCCGTTGCGTGGTCGCACTGGCCCGCCTGTTCGGCGTCGAGATCGCCGACATCGATGCGCTCGACCGCGCCACCCGCGATGCCCTGCCCGCAGGCCTGCTGCGGGATACCGCGTTCCTGCAACATCCGGTCTTCAACACCCATCACAGCGAGCACGAGCTGCTGCGCTACATGCGCGCCCTGTCCGACAAGGACCTGGCGATGGACCGCACGATGATCCCGTTGGGCTCGTGCACGATGAAGCTCAACGCCACCGCCGAGATGATTCCGGTGACCTGGCCGGAGTTCGGCAACATCCATCCGCTGGCGCCGGCGGACCAGACCGAGGGTTACCGCGAACTGGTCGACGGCCTGGAAGCGATGCTGGTCGACATCACCGGCTACGACGCGGTGAGCTTCCAGCCCAACTCCGGCGCGCAGGGCGAGTTTGCCGGTCTGCTGGCGATCCGCGCGTACCACCGGTCGCGCGGCGACGACCAGCGCGACGTCTGCCTGATCCCGGAATCGGCCCACGGCACCAACCCGGCATCGGCGCAGATGTGCGGTATGCAGGTCGTGGTGACCAAGTGCGACGCCAATGGCAACGTCGATGTCGAGGACATCCGCGCCAAGGCCGAGAAGTACTCGTCGCGCCTGGCCGCGCTGATGATCACCTACCCGTCGACGCATGGCGTGTTCGAGGAAGACGTTGTCGAGATCTGCGAGATCGTCCACCAGCACGGCGGACAGGTCTACACCGACGGCGCCAACCTCAATGCCCTCGTCGGCCTGGCGCGCCCCGGCAAGTGGGGCTCTGACGTGTCCCACCTGAACCTGCACAAGACCTTCTGCATCCCGCACGGCGGCGGTGGTCCCGGTGTCGGCCCCTGCGCGGTCAAGGCGCACCTGGCACCGTTCCTGCCGCGCGCGCATGGCAGCGAGGATGGCCACGTCGGCATGGTGTCGGCGGCGACCCACGGCAGCGCCAGCATCCTGCCGATCTCGTGGATGTACATCGCGATGATGGGACAGGCCGGCCTGCTGAAGGCGACCCAGGTCGCGCTGCTCAACGCCAACTACATCGCGAAGCGCCTGGAGCCGCACTTCGAAACGCTGTACACCGGCCGCAACGGCCTGGTCGCGCACGAGTGCATCCTCGACCTGCGTCCGCTGGAAAAGCGCACCGGGATCAGTGCCGAAGACGTCGCCAAGCGCCTGATCGACTTCGGCTTCCACGCGCCGACGCTGAGCTTCCCGGTCGCCGGCACGCTGATGGTCGAACCCACCGAGTCCGAATCGCTGCACGAACTGGATCGCTTCATCGACGCGATGATCCAGATCCGCGAAGAGATCGCCGCGGTCGAGGATGGCCGCCTGGATCGCGAGGACAATCCGCTCAAGCACGCCCCGCATACCGCCAACGTGGTCGCGGCCAGCGAGTGGACGCATGCCTACCCGCGTGAACTGGCCGCGTTTCCGCTGGCCACGCTGCGCCAGCAGAAATACTGGCCGCCGGTGGCACGCGTCGACAACGTGCACGGCGACAAGAACGTGTTCTGCAGCTGCATTCCGGTGGACGCGTTCAAGGACGAAGCCGAAGCCTGAGCCACCCGGTCCAGCGCCTGCGCCCGCCGACAGGGGCGCCGGCAGGGCCGCACGACGCGGCATGCCATGCAATGACGGAGAAGCCCTGCGATGCAGGGCTCTTTCGTGTGTGGTTGCGGTTGCGCCGGCGCCCTCGCCCCAGCCGGCATCGGGTCGACGGCATCATCGTCCGGCAGCGGACCGACCTCAGGCCACAGGTTCCCAGTCGAATGCCACGACGGGCATACCGGCGGAACGCTGCTGCGCTGCAATGACCGGTCCCCAACGCTGTTCGAGGACATCGGGCATCAGCGGGTGGCTGATATGGAAGCCCTGCAGTGCCGTGCAGCCGATCCTGCACAGCATGCGACGCTGCTCGGCGGTCTCGACACCTTCGGCGATGACATCCAGGCCCAGGCTGCGGCCCAGCGCCACCACGGTCGTGGCGATCGCGGCATCGCGCTGGTCTTCGGCGATGTCCTGCACGAAGCAACGATCGATCTTCAACTCGTGCGCCGGCAGGCGTTTCAGGTAGGCCAGGCTGGAATAGCCCGTGCCGAAGTCATCGATCGAGATCCGCACGCCGGTATCCACCAGTTGCTGCAGGATCGCCAGGCTGGCTTCGGGGTCGTGCATCGTCGCGCATTCGGTGATCTCCAGCGTCAGCGCGGTCGCCGGCAGGCCATGGCGTTGCAGGGTGTCGCGCACCTGCATTGCGAGATCGGGCGAGCGGAACTGGATCGGCGACAGGTTCACCGCGATGTTGGGGATGTGCATGCCCGCGAGCCGCCACCGCGTCATCTGCGCGCAGGCCGCGTCCAGCACCCAGCGACCGATCTCGATGATCAGGCCGTGCTTCTCCGACAACGGAATGAAGATGTCCGGCACCACCAGGCCACGCCGCGGATGCTGCCAGCGCACCAGGGCCTCGACGCCGACCAGCGCGCCATCGCGCGCGTCCACCTTCGGCTGGTATTGCAGGAACAGCTCGTCGCGCCCTGCCGCCAGCCGCAGGTCCTGGATCAGGGCCAGTTGCGCGTGTGCGCCCAGGTCCATCTGCGGCTCGAAGAAGCCGTAGCCGTTGCGGCCCTGTTCCTTGACGTGGTACATCGCCGCGTCGGCATTGGCGAGCAGGTCGCGCGGTGCTTCACCATCTTCCGGGTACACCGCGATCCCGATGCTTGCGCTGACCTGCACCGATCCGGAATCGAGCATCAGCGGGACATCCACCTGCTCGCGCACCTTCTCGGCGACCGATGCCGCGTCGGAAGGATCGTTGATCGCGACCAGCACGACGAACTCGTCCCCGCCCAGTCTCGCAACCGTGTCCTGTGCGCGCAGGCTGGCGCGGATGCCATGCGAGACATGCGACAGCAGGCGGTCGCCTGCCGGATGGCCAAAAGCATCGTTGACGCCCTTGAAGCCATCGAGGTCGATGAACAACAGCGCGAAACGCGTCCGCGTCAGGCGCGCGGTCTCGATGGACTGGTTCAACCGGTCCTCGAGCAGCAGGCGGTTCGGCAGTCCGGTCAACGGATCGTGCAGCGCCAGGTAGGTCAACTTCTCGTTGGCCTGGTGCAGCGAACGCGACAGCCGCGAGTTGCGCTCCTCGAGATGACGGTCGACCGCGGAGATCGAGATCGCCGCGCTCAGGATCGCTGCGGTACAGATGCCGATGACGCCGGCCAGGGCTTCACGGGAGACGCCATCGCCGAGCGCGGCGCCGCAGATGCTGCCCTCCGGAAAGCGCGCCGCGGCCATGCCGGTGTAATGCATGCCGACGATCGCGATGCCCATGACCATCGCGGCCAGCATGCGGTTGCGGCGCTGCCGCGGGCCTTCGTCGCGCAGGGCATAGGCAATCCACAGCGCGGCACCCGCAGTAGCGATCGCAATCAGGATGGACAAGGCGAACCAGCCGGGCCGGTAATCGATGCCCGGCTCCATCCGCATCGACGCCATGCCGACATAGTGCATCAAGGCAATGCCCGCGCCCATGATCACCGCGCCGCCGGCCAGCCGCGCACGCGGCAATTTCGCCTGCGTCACCAGCCAGAGTGCGTACGTCGACGCCGCGATCGCGATCGTCAGCGAATACAGCGTGATCGCAAGATCGTAACCTTGCGGGATCGGCAGCTGGAACGCGAGCATGCCGATAAAATGCATCGACCAGATACCCGTGCCCATCGCCAGTCCGCCGGCGCCCAGCCACCAGTACGCCACCCTGCCCCGGCTGGCGGTGATGCGCCCGGTCATGTTCAGCGCGGCGAACGATGCGATCGACGCGACCAGATACGACGCCATGACCAACGATGGCGAATACGTCCCCGTCATTTCCATCAAGCGACAACACCCCTGCCGTCGTTCCCCTTGGGCAACATAGCGCCATCGCCTGGGGCCGTATACCGGCAGCGCCTGTGTTCGCCGGACCAATGTTGACAGATGTGCTGGACGGCACACATTTACCGCAGTGCGGCAGCGCGGGGTGCCGTAACGCGTCACTCATGGCGAGGTCTAGGCCCGCCCTGCACGCGAATCATTCCCGAACACCATCATCGGCAAACACATCCCCCCACATGGCGGCGACGCGACCGACGCGACACCGGCGCGCCGCTCATGGATGCGGACCGCCCATGACCGGCAGGACGACGCCATTGATATACGACGCGCACGCGGGCGATGCCAGGAACACATAGGCCGGGGACAGTTCCTCGGGCTGCGCCGGGCGCTTCATCGGACTGGACGCACCGAACTTCGCGACGTCATCGGCTGGGCGATCCGCGGGATTCAGCGGTGTCCAGACCGGGCCAGGCGCGACCGCATTCACGCGGATGCCGCGCTCGATCAGGTTCGATGCCAACGCCTTGGTGAACGCATGGATCGCGCCCTTGGTGGCGGAATAGTCGACCAGCTCAGCGCTGCCGAAGAGTCCGGTCTGCGAACCGGAATTGATGATCGATCCGCCGCGTTTGAGATGGGGCAACGCAGCACGCGCCATGTGGATGTAGCCGGCGATGTTGGTCTGCAGGGTTTCCTGCAGATGCGCATCGGTGATGTCCTCCAGCGAAAGTGCATGCTGCTGGAAGGCGGCATTGTTGACCAGCACATCCAGTCCGCCCAGAGCTTCCACCGTCGCGGCCACGGCGCGCACGCAGAATGCGGGGTCCTTGACGTCGCCAGCGATCATCAGGCTGCGACCGCCCTCCTTCTCGATCTGGCGACAGGTGTCCTCGGCGTCCTTCTGCTCGTCGAGATAGGCGATCGCGACATCCGCACCCTCGCGCGCGAACAGGACCGCCACGGCGCGGCCGATGCCGGAGTCCCCGCCGGTGATCAGCGCGACCATCCCGTCGAGCTTTCCGCTGCCACGATAGTCCGGCGCAAGAAAGCGTGGCGCCAGCGCCAGGGCATGTTCGTGGCCCGGCTTCTGCAGGTGTTGCGCTGGCATCGGGTTCTCCGGCTGCTTGCGCGGACCCGCCTGCATCGCGGTGCCGGATAGCTGCTTCGTTGCGCCGCCGGCCTGCTTGCCCTTTCCAGCCTTGCCGGCTGTCTTGTCGTCGCCACGCTTTTCCGACGCGCCGGCATCGATGCCGCGCTGTATGGCACGTTGCTGCGAGACCGCGTCGCCGGCCGCCGCCCTGACCTCCACCTGTGTCGGCTTTGCAGCAGGGCTCTTGGACCCGTTGCTGGCGTCGCCGGCCACATCGCGCGTGCCAGCTGCGGAATCGGTTGCCGCGTGCTGCGATGCGGGTGACGACGTTGCCGGGGGTGACGTCGTCTTTGATGGAGAAGCGCCGGATGGCTTCGTCCTGGATTCTTTCGCAGACATGGGACGTCCTTCGATTGGATTCGATTCGATTGGGAGATGCCGCATATGCACGCGGGCGCCAAAAGGCGCCCGCGTGGTCGATCATGGAACCCCAGCACTGGCGCTGGAGGCGTCCATGGCGGTGCTGAGAAGGATGCGTTACTTGGCCGCAGCCACCACGCGCAGCTGCGCTGCGTTGACGTCGCGGACGCCCTTGATCATCTTGGCGACATCGACCGCCTTGTCGGCCTGCGCCTGGCTCTGCACCGTGCCCGACAGGCTGACGACGCCATTGACGGTCTCGACCTTGATATCTGTCGCGGGGATGTCCGACGTGGTCAGGAGATCGGCCTTGAGCTTGGTAGTGATCCAGGTGTCGCTGACCGGCTGCTCAGAATCCGCCGTGGCCGCATGATCCTTGGCCGGATGCGCCTGATGATCCTGTGCGAACGCGATCGGCGACGACACAACGCCCGCGACCAGCAATGCGGTGGTGGCCGAGATCATGCGATGGGTGCGCTTCTTCATGACGTGCTCCAGAACGGGAATGTGGGTGGAGCATGTCCCGACACATGACATCGCCGCGTGAAATCACGACGCCCTGTACGGGACATTCGAGTGACGATTCATGAACGCGACGGCGATGTGCATGAAGTGCGGTTGCGCTTTGCGCGTGCGGCCGTGAATCAAGACCGCAGCGTCATGTCATGCGCAACGCGTATTCATGGAGAGAACTGTGCATTCATGTCATTGACTTCCGCCACGCCACCTCGCGTCAGGTCGCGTCAAATCATCCAATCGAGCAGCCACGATCTGATCGAGAGCCGATCGGCGACGGCGGATCAGCGCACTCCGTCTTCCATTGCGCTCAGCCGATGCCAACCCGCTTGAACGAAAACAACGAAGACAATGGATGCGCACGTCGCTCGATGCCCGCGCGCAACAATCCGGCGCCCAGCATCGAGTAGACGATGCCGTTGCCGCCATAGGCCATCGCGAAGTGCACGCGCGGCCCCCATTGCGGATGCGGCCCGAAGAACGGCAGGCCATCGGCGGTCTCGGCAAAGGTGCCGGCCCATGAGAACGCCGGTTGCAGGTCGATCCCCGGGAACAGCTTCCCGACCTTCTTCATCAGCACCCGCGCCTTCTTCTCGACGCGGCGGTCGCGCCTGGCCGGCACGTCGACGCTGTCGTCCTCTCCGCCCGCCAGCACGCGACCGTCGGTCGTGGTGCGCAGGTAGAGGTAAGGACGCGCGGATTCCCACACCATCGTGTCGCGCAGGACCCCGAGCGCGTCGCTGTCGACAGGATCGCTGATGAATGCGTAGCTGCTGCGGTTGCTGGCCACGCGTTTGCGCAACCACTGCTGGTTGGCATAACCCATGGCCAGCACAACATGGGCGGCGCGGATGCTGGCGCCCGACGTGGTGCGCAAGTGCACGCCGCGACTGGTGGTGTCGATCTGGCTGACGCAGGTCCGGTCATGAATGCGGCTACCCTGCCGCTGCAGGCGCCCACAGAGGCGCCAGGTCATGCGATAGGGATCCATGCGTGCGGCGGTTGCGCTGAGGATCGCGCCAGGCGCATCGATTCCGTAGCGCGCATGCAAGGCATCGCGCTCCAGCCATTCGACATCGATGCCATGCCGTCGCCGGAGTTCGAACTCTTCCTGCAGCACAGGCCGGTGCCGGCGCTTGCTTGCGTAGTACAGGCTCTGCATCGGCGAGAAACCGACATCGCGCACCTGTCCGGCAAGGCGTCCCAACATCGGGATGGCCTCGACGCAGGCGCGATAGGCAAGCACGGCGGTGTCTTCGTCGTATTGCCGGGCCAGGTCGATCATGTGGGTATCGATCTCGTACTGCAGCAGCGCGGTGCTTGCTGCCGTGCTGCCCCAGCCGATATCGCGCTGCTCCAGCAGCACCGCGTCGTGGCCGCCACGCGCCAGCTCATCGGCGATCAGCGCGCCGGTGATGCCACCGCCGACCACGACCACATCGCACCGCGTGTCCGCCTCCAGCACCGGGAAGGCCTGCATCAGACCGCTGTTGATGGCCCAATAGGGATAGCCGCTCTTCAGGTCCATGCCGCCATCCGCCGTCGATCAGGTGCGCAAGTTAAGCACCGCCGGGGTGACGGAGACTTCACCTGCAGACCACCGTCGCCGTTGACGGGGGATTCACGGCGCTTGCAACACATTGCGGTTCACGCGCACCGGTCCCGCTTCACTTCGCATCGAGGCTCTCTGGCGAGCCGCTGGTAGCGGCCCCCTCATCGGTGGTCCATCGCATCGCGTCAACCGCTCCCGCCCGCACCCTCATCAGAGAACACATCATGGCCGACATCGAACACCAGCCCGTCCAGGACCTGTCAGGCCCCGCCGCGATCGACAAGCTCAAGACGCTGGCCGAGCATTCGCGCACCTGCCTGTTCAGCACCGACGTCAACGCACACCCGTCCGACATCACGCCGATGTCGCTGCAGGACGTGGACGACAATGCGACGCTGTGGTTCATCAGCGGACGCAACAGCACCCGCAATGCCAACATCGCACAGGATCCACGCGTCGCGCTGACGTTCCAGAACGAGGGCAAGGCCGAATACATGGCCCTGCATGGCGTGGCCCGCATCTTCGACGACCGCGCCACCATCGACGCTCACTGGACCAAGCTCGCCGATGCCTGGTTCGAGCAGGGCAAGGACGACCCCAACGTCACCATCATCGGGGTGACCGTCGATGGCGGCCACTACTGGGAGACCAAGCACGGCAAGGTCGCCGCGTTCACGCAGATGGCGTTTGCCGCCTTCACCGGGGCGGATGTCGACGACGGCGGTCGCGAAGGCGACCTGTCGCCCGACCCGCGCCTGCATCGTCTCTGATCACCTCGCTCCGGGAGGAATGCCATCCATGACCGCATCGTTGTACGACGCCCTGCGTGAAAGCCATGAGCGCCAGCGCGACCTGCTGCGGCGCATGCTGCGCAGCAAGCCCGGCACCCAGGACAGGATCAGCCTGTTCAAGGCGCTGCATGTGGAACTGCACGCCCACGAGGCCGCGGAAGAGCGCTATCTGTACGCGCCGATGCTGATGGACGATGGTGGGCTCGATGCCAGCCGGCATGCGCTGCACGAGCACCATGAGATCGACGAACTGATCGAGGACGTGCACAAGCTCGACCCTGCTGGCGATGCCTGGCTGGACAAGGCGCGCGAGCTGTCGAAGAAGGTACACCACCACCTGCGCGAGGAGGAACGCAAGTTCTTCCAGGTCTCCGGCAAGATCCTCAGTGCATCCCAGAAGACGAAACTCGCGGGACAGTACCGGCGCGACTACAAGCGCATGATCGGTACGCTACGCGAGGCATGATCGAGCCGCCGCAGCTCCGGCTGCGGCCCCGGCTCATACTTCGCGTGCTTTTAAGCCAAGTGCTGATGAAGCATGTAGCGCATTCAAGAGCGGCACCCACAGGTTGCATCAGGTGCCACCCGCCGCCTGGGCGATCTGCAGCACCACGAATTCGGCAGGCTTCAGCGGCGCGAACCCGACGACGATATTGCAGACACCACGAGCGATATCGCCCTGCGTCGTGGTTCCGGCATCACAGCGGACGAAATATGCATCCCGCGCGCTGACGCCCTGGAACGCACCCTGACGGAACAGGCCCTGCATGAAGGCGCCGATATTCAGGCGCAACTGTGCCCACAGGAGCGCGTCGTTGGGCTCGAAGGCGGCCCACACCACGCCCCGTTCGATGCTGTGCTGCAGATGCAGCGCCAGGCGTCGCACCGGCACATATTTGTAGTCGTCGGCATGGCGATCCGCGCCGCGTAGCGTCCGCGCACCCCAGATGACGTTTCCGGCCACGGGAAACCGCCGCAGGCAGTTCACGCCGAGTGGATTGAGCGCCCCGTTCTGAGCATCGTCCAGTTGGACCGCGAGGTCATCCACCCCGACCAGGGACGCGTCCAGTCCCGCTGGCGCTTTCCAGATACCGCGCTGGGTGTCGATCCGGGCAATGACACCCGCCGTCGCGCCGCAAGGCACACGCGTCGAGATCCTGGTCGGATCGCGCGGATCGCGTTGCCGCAGCCGCGGGAAGTACAGCGCGGCATTGCGCCCCGCCTCTCCCGACAACCCCAGGGCCTGCAGCCCGCGTTCGCCCTCGTCGGTCACCGCCTCGACGCCGTCCCATACTGCCGGCGGATCGACCAACAGCATCGCCCGCCGCTCGACGCACAGGGCCAGCGCGCTGCGGTAGACAGCCGGCGACGTATCGCCATCGGCCAGATCGGGCGGAATACAGAGCAGGTTGAAGAGATCCGCGCTACGCAGCGCATCGAAGCCCGCGCCGGTGTAGTCGACATCGTGGAGCGGCGCGCCGATGTCGCTGGCATCGCGGTCGATGTTGCCGACCGCAGCATCGTCCTCGCCCTCCGCTTGGGCCGCCGCATCGCCATCGGCAGCATCAGGCACCTCCGGCGGCCTGTACAGGCGGACGATCAGCGCCTGCGTTCCGCCGTTGGCGAAGAAGTCCCGGACCGCATGCTCCATCGAAGCCTCGTCAGGGCCGCCGAAGATGCGCTGGTAGTCCGCGAACGAAAACACCATCCGAGGTGCGTCGCCTCGCACTGCGACCGGACCCTGGGACGCGCGACCGATGAACGCGCAGATGGACGTGGGCACGGCCACGATCGTGCGGACCGCACGGGGTGTCTCGGTGACATAGACGCCGGGATACATGGGGGTGGGACTCATCACGCCGCTCCTGTTGCGGGTTGTCACGCCGACCGGCCGGCGAAGCGCGGCCCGCATCCACATCGTCAACACCCCGGGTTAACGCCGGTGACGACAGCATGTCCTTTCTGACCAACGCAAAACGGAGCCCAACATGGCCCTGAAGATCGCCGTCATCGTCGGCAGCCTGCGCAAGACCTCATTCAACGCCCAGCTGGCCGACGTACTGGCGACGCTCGCGCCCAAGGGCGTCAGTTTCGAACGCCTGCAGATCGACGATCTGCCGCTGTACAACCAGGACGACGACGACCACCAGCCAGCCGCCGCCCAACGCCTGAAGAAGGCGATCCGGGAGGCCGATGGCGTGCTGTTCGTCACACCCGAGTACAACCGCTCGCTGCCGGGCGTGCTGAAAAACGCGATCGACCATGGATCGCGCCCGTACGGCGACAGCGCATTCGCGGGCAAGCCGGCGGGCATCATCGGCGTGTCGGTCGGCGCGATCGGCAGCGCCTGCGCCCAGCAGCACCTGCGGACCGTACTGGCCTATCTCGACATGCCGACGCTGGGCCAGCCCGAAGCCTTCCTGAAGGCCGACAGCGTCCTCGGCAAGGACGGCAGCCTCGCGGAAGGCAGCCGGGACTTCGTACAGACATGGCTGGATACCTACCTCGCGTGGGTCAAACGGTTCGAAGCCTGACCGTCGACGGTTGCAGCGAAGCACCCCGCGCCCGGCCGAGTCGCATCTGCCGGCATGGATCACGACGCTGACGGCAAGCAGGCAAGGAAGCTTGATCATCGCTGCTCTGCGCTCGTCGCCATGCGCTCCGCCCCTGGTGATGAGGCGTGGGGACGCAGGTGCCAATGCCAGCCTGCAGGCGTTGACCCTTCCGACACAACAGCGCGCGCATGCTGAGCGCTGCGCCATCCCGATGTGTCGCACCTCCCCGCCAGCCCGTTCATCACGGTCGCCAGCCAAAGGAACCGCCATGCCCCCGCTCACCCGCCGCGCCCTGCTGAAGGCTACCGCTGCCTCCGCCGGGGCGGTTGCCACCCCCGGAATCGCGCAGGCGGCCGACGCCGCGACCCAACCCGTCCCCGCAAGCGCACCCGTGCTCCGACGCGTCACGCTGCACGTCAATGGTCGCGCCCACGCCATCGAGGTCGACACCCGCACGACCCTGCTCGATCTGCTGCGCGAACACCTGCAGCTGACCGGCACCAAGAAAGGCTGCGACCATGGCCAGTGCGGGGCCTGCACCGCGATCGTCGACGGACGTCGCATCAACACCTGCCTGAGCCTGGCCGTGATGAACGAGGGCGCCCGCGTGACCACGATCGAAGGCCTGGGCACACCGGAACGGATGCATCCCATGCAGGTCGCCTTCGTCAAACAAGACGGCTACCAGTGCGGCTACTGCACGCCAGGCCAGATCTGCTCGGCCGTGGCGGTCCTCGACGAACTGCGCGACGGCATCCCCAGCCATGTCAGCGCCGATCTTGGCGCGACGCCGACCGCAAGCAGCGACGAGATCCGCGAGCGCATGAGCGGCAACCTGTGCCGCTGCGGCGCCTACGCGAACATCCTGGAGGCAATCGAGGAGGTCGCCGCGATGGGACCGGAGCGAATCGGCTTGAAGGAAACCGATTCAAAGCACACCGCATCCAGTCACGCGAACCGTGGTGCGAAGGCAATCCCGGCGGATCCGGCAGGAGCCACCGCATGAAGGTCTTCGACTTCGAACGTGCAAGCTCGCCCGCCGACGCCGCCGCCATCGTTGCGCGCACGCCGCACGCCCGCTTCATTGCCGGCGGCACCAACCTGCTCGACCTGATGAAGCTGGAGATCGAAACGCCGACGCATCTGGTCGATGTCAACGGCCTCGAGCTCGACGACATCGACAGGACCGCCGATGGCGGATTGCGGATCGGTGCATTGGTCAGCAATACCGACCTGGCCGCCGACCGCCGCGTGCGTCGACACTACCCGTTGTTGTCGCGCGCCCTGCTCGCCGGCGCCTCGGGCCAATTGCGCAACCGCGCGACCACGGCCGGCAACCTGCTGCAGCGCACGCGCTGTCCCTACTTCTACGACACCGCGCAACCCTGCAACAAGCGCCTGCCCGGCAGTGGCTGCGGTGCGCTCGAAGGCTACAGCCGCCCGCTTGCCGTCATTGCCGGCAGCCGCCACTGCATCGCGACCCATCCCAGCGACATGGCGGTCGCGATGCGCGCGCTCGATGCCGTCGTCGAAACCATCAAGCCCGACGGCAGCACGCGTCGTATCGCACTGGACGATCTTTACCTCGCCCCCGGCGATACGCCGCAACACGAGACGGCACTGGCCTCCGGCGAACTGATCACCGCCGTGCTGCTGCCGCCCCCGCTCGGCGGGCGGCAGATCTACCGCAAGGTCCGCGATCGCGCCTCTTACGCCTTCGCGCTGGTGTCGGTGGCCGCGATCGTGCAAGCCGATGGCAGCGGCCGCCTGGCGGTCGGCGGGGTCGCGCACAAGCCCTGGCGGGTCACCGCCGCGGAAGACGAACTGCGACGTGGAGCCAAGGCCACCGCCGCTCGCCTGTTCGAAGGCGCCTCGCCGACCGACGACAACCGCTTCAAGCTGACACTGGCCGAGCGCACCATCGCTGCGGTCCTGGTCGAAGCCCGGGAGGCCACGCCATGAAGTTCGACACCCCCGCCGGCCGCAACCCCGTCGACCGCCTGCGCGTCGTCGGCAAGCCACTGGACCGCATCGACGGCCCGCACAAGGTCACCGGCACCGCCACCTATACCTACGAGTGGCACGACGCCACCGAACGCGCCGCCTATGGCCATGTCGTCGGCGCCGGCATCGCCAAGGGCCGCATCGCCTCGATCGACATCCGTGCTGCGGAACGCGCGCCCGGCGTGCTCGCGGTCGTCACCGCGCAGAACGCCGGCAAGCTCGCCAAGGGCAGGATGAACACCGCGCGGCTGCTCGGCGGCCCGGAGATCCAGCACTACCACCAGGCGATCGCACTGGTCGTCGCCGAGACCTTCGAGCAAGCGCGCGCAGCCGCTGCACTGGTCCGGGTGGACTACATGCGCGAGCGCGGTCGCTTCTCGCTGAAGCAGGAAAAAGACCATGCGGTCAAACCACAGGGCGACGACACGCCTGCAGACACCGCCGTCGGCGATTTCGAGTCTGCGTTCGCCGCCGCCGACGTCACGCTGGACGCGACCTACACCACACCCGACCAGTCGCACGCGATGATGGAACCGATGGCCTCGCTGGCGGCCTGGGACGGCGACCGGCTGACGCTGTGGACCTCGAACCAGATGATCGCCTGGGGCCGCGGCGACGTCGCGCGCACCCTCGGCATTCCGCGCGACAAGGTGCGCCTGGTCTCGCCGTACATCGGCGGCGGTTTCGGGGGAAAACTGTTCGTCCGCGCCGATGCGATCCTCGCCGCGCTCGGTGCACGCGCCGCCAAGCGTCCGGTCAAGGTGGCGTTGCAGCGCCCGCTGATCGCCAACAACACCACCCATCGTCCGGCGACCGAGCAGCGCATCCGCATCGGCAGCACGCGCGATGGCCACATCACCGCGCTTGGCCACGAGAGCTGGTCCGGTGACTTGCCCGGTGGCGGTCCCGAGGTTGCCGTGCAGCAGACGCGCCTGCTCTATGCCGGCGAGCACCGGATGACGAAGATGCGGCTGGCGACGCTCGACCTGCCTGAAGGCAATGCGATGCGCGCGCCGGGCGAGACGCCGGGCCTGATGGCGCTGGAGATCGCCATCGACGAGATCGCCGACAAGCTCGACATCGATCCGGTCGAGTTCCGCATCCGCAACGACACCCGGGTCGATCCGGAAAAGCCGGAGCGGCCCTTCTCGCAACGGCAACTGGTCGAATGCCTGCGCCAGGGCGCCGACCGCTTCGGCTGGCAGCAGCGCCGTGCACACGGCAGCGTGCGCGACGGACGCTGGCTGGTCGGGCTTGGCGTCGCTGCGGGCTTCCGCAATGCGCCGGTGATGACATCAGGCGCTCGTGCGCGCCTGGATGGCGAGGGCCGCATCACCATCGAAACCGACATGACCGACATCGGCACCGGCAGCTACACCATCATTGCGCAGACCGCCGCCGAGGTCATGGGCGTGGACATCGATCGCATCGCGGTGAAGCTCGGCGATTCCGACTTCCCCGCCTCTGCAGGCTCAGGCGGCCAGTGGGGCGCCAACAGCGCGACCGCCGGTGTCTACGCGGCCTGCATGAAGCTGCGCGAGGTGGTCGCCACGAGCCTGGCGCTCGATCCCGCCAGCGCCGAGTTCATCGACGGAGAGGTGCGCGGCGGCGGCAGGCGTTTCCCGCTCGGTGAGGCCGCCGGCAGCGGTCAGCTGGTCGTCGAAGACGCCATCGAATTCGGCGACCTCGACAAGCAGGTGCAGCTGTCGACGTTTGCGGCGCATTTCGTCGAAGTCGGCGTCGACGCGATGACCGGCGAGACGCGCGTGCGGCGGATGCTGGCGGTGTGCGCGGCCGGTCGTATCCTCAATCCCAAGCAGGCCCGCAGCCAGGTCATCGGCGCGATGACGATGGGCATCGGCGCCGCGCTGTCTGAAGCACTCGCCGTCGACGAACGCATGGGCTTTTTCGTCAACCACGATCTCGCCGGCTACGAAGTGCCCGTGCATGCCGACGTCCCGAAGCAGGAGGTCGTCTTCCTCGATGAGGAAGACCCCGCCAGTTCGCCGATGAAGGCCAAAGGCGTTGGCGAACTCGGCCTGTGCGGCGTCAGCGCGGCGATCGCCAATGCGATCCACAACGCCACCGGCGTGCGGGTGCGTGACTACCCGATCACGCTCGACAAGCTGATCGGCAAGCTGCCTGACGTGGCCTGAGGTGGCCATGCGTTGATCCTTGCCACGCACCGAAATCCCCGCAAACAAAAAGGCCCCGCATCAGCGGGGCCTTCGATCACGCAGCGGACATGCAAGCTGTCACGCAAACGGATCCTGCAGCACCATCGTGTGGGCACGATCGGGGCCGGTGGAGACGATCGCCAGCGGGCAACCGGCCAGCTCTTCCAGCGCACGCAGGTAGGCGCGTGCAGCCGGCGGCAGCTTGTCCCATTCGGTGATGCCATGGGTGTTCTCGTCCCAGCCCGGGAACTCAAGGTAGACGGGCGTGATCTCGTCCCAGCCGGCTTCGTCCAGCGGGGCGTATTCGGTACGCTTGCCGCGGTACTCATAGGCGATGCAGATCTTCAGCGTCTTCATGCCATCCAGCACGTCGAGCTTGGTGATGCACAGGCCGCTGATGCCGTTGATGGCGACCGCACGCTTCAACGCAACGATGTCCATCCAGCCGCAACGGCGCGGGCGACCGGTCGAAGCGCCGTATTCCTGGCCGCGATCGCGCAGACCCTGGCCCACCTCGTCGTCGAGCTCGGTCGGGAACGGCCCGCCGCCCACGCGCGTGGCATAGGCCTTGGCGATGCCGAGCACGTAGTCGATGGCATCGGCGCCGACGCCGGTCCCGGCCAGCGCGCCACCGACCGTGGTGTTGCTGGAGGTCACGTACGGATAGGTGCCGTGGTCGATGTCGAGCAGTGCGCCCTGCGCGCCTTCGAACAGCACGCGCTTGCCATGCTTGCGCAGGTCGTGGAGGATGCCGGCGACGTCGGACTTCATCGGCTCGACGTACTCTCCGAACGCCAGCGCCTCGTCCAGGGTCTGCTGGAAGTCGACCGGATCGGTCTTCAGGTACTGGGTCAGCACGAAGTTGTGGTAGTCCAGTGCCGCGCGCAGCTTCTCGGCCAACTGCTCCGGGTAGTGCAGGTCGGCCACGCGGATGCCGCGACGCGCGACCTTGTCTTCATAGGCCGGGCCGATGCCGCGACCGGTGGTGCCGATGGCCTTGCCGCCGGCGGCCTTTTCGCGCGCCTGGTCCAGGGCGATGTGGTACGGCATGATCAGCGGCGTGGCCGGCGAGATCTTCAGGCGCGAACGCACTTCGACGCCGTTGGCCTCGAGCTCGCCGATTTCCTTCTTCAGCGCGGCCGGGCTCAGCACGACGCCGTTGCCGATCAGGCACAGCGCATCGTCGCGCAGGATGCCGGACGGAATCAGGTGGAGGACGGTCTTCTTGCCACCGATGACCAGCGTGTGGCCGGCATTGTGGCCGCCCTGGAAACGTACGACCGCACCAATCTCTTCGGTGAGCAGATCGACGATCTTGCCCTTGCCTTCATCGCCCCATTGGGCTCCGAGTACGACAACTGACTGACCCATGACGGGTAACTCCTGCATTGTTGCGACCATCGGGGCCGCTGACGGGTTGTCGTGTCGGGGGCTGGCGTCGTTGCGCGGGCCTGTTCCATCGGGGAACCGCCTGCCACGCCAGACCCTGACACGGAAAAAGCCGGCGGACGATTCGAATCGAATCAGCCCGACCGGCTTTTCAGGATTATCCGGGTTTTCGATGGCTGGGGCCACCCCAACCGGCGACCGCCCAAGCCTGGCTTCAGCGACGGACCAGATGCAGGGCGACCAGGCCGGCCAGCAGCACGAGGCCGCCGGCGATCCGCAGGTGCCGCTCCGGCATCGTCTGCAACTGCGCCATTGCACGCTTCCAGGCGCCGGGGGCTGCGAACAGCAGCACCCCTTCGATCACCGCCACCAGGCACAGTGCGGCCCAAAGATCGGACATCAGGCCGCTCCGGGGGTCAGCGATCGCTGCGCATGTACTGCAGGAACGGGTCGTTGCGCTCGAGCACGATGACGCCCTCGCCGTCGGCGAACGACGCACGGTAGGCCTCGAGGCTGCGCTGGAACGCATAGAACGAGGGATCGCGGTTCGCGGCCTGGCCGTAGATGCTGGCCGCCTCGGCATCGCCTTCACCACGCAGCTTCTGCGCGTCGCGCTCGGCTTCGGCCAGCAGCACGGTCTGCTCGCGGTCGGCTTCGGCGCGGACGATACGCGCCTGCTCCTCGCCTTCAGCGCGCAAGGCACTGGCGACCTGCTTACGCTCGGCGCGCATGCGGTCGTAGACCTGGTCGATGACGTCGCTGTCGGTCGGCAGGTCGATCTGCTTGAAGCGGATGTCGACGATGCTCATGCCCAGCGTCTTGGCGCCTTCGTTGATGCCGGGCAACTGCTTGGCGATCATCTCGGTGCGGTCGCCCGACACCAGTTGGGTCAGCGTGCGCGAGTTGATCTCGTTGCGCAGCGATTCCTTGATGATCGGCGCCAGGCGGTCGGTCGCGGTCTCTTCATTGCCGCCGGTCGCACGATAGAAATCGGCGACGTTGACGATGAAACCGATCGCGACGAAATCGACGCTGACGTCCTTGCGCTCTGAGGTCAGCGAACGCTCGGGCGGGAACTCGCTGGCCTGGAAGCGGCGGTCGAAGACGCGCGCGGTCTCGATCAGCGGCACCTTGAAATGCAGGCCGGGGCCGATTTCGGTGCGCGCGACGCGACCCAGGTTCAGCACCAGGCCGACCTGGCCTTCGCGCACCACATAGACCGAGCCGAGCAGCCCCAGCAATACGATGGCGATCAACGGGAGGATCAGGTTCAGTCTCATCGGCTGGCTCCTTCACCGCGCGTAGGACGTGGGGTATTGCGTATCGGCGTCGCACCATCCTGGGCGGCATTGACCGTCGGCGAGATCACCTCGGCCGGCAGCACCGGCGGATTGCCGCTGTTGCCACCGCTGGCGCCCGCTCCGCTTGCACCGGGCATCGGCACGTAGATCAGCTGGCGGCCATCGCCACCGACGACCTTGCGGTTGTCGGCCAGCACCTGCTCCACCGTCTCCAGCCACAGACGCTTGCGGGTGACATCGGGCGCATTGCGGTACTGGTCCAGCAACAGCGAGAAGCGGGTCGCGTCACCGGTCGCACGCGCGATCGAGGCGGTCTTGTAGCCTTCGGCGGTCGTGCGCACGCGCTGCGCCTGGCCACGTGCCTCGGGCACGATCTTGGCGGCGTAGGCGCGGGCTTCGTTGACCAGCCGCTCGTTCATCTGCTGGGCGCTGTTGACCTCGTCGAATGCGGGCTTGACCTGCTCCGGCGGACGCGCGTCCTGCAAGCTCAGTTCGGTGACCACCAGGCCGGTGCGGTAGGCATCCAGCGACGCCTGCAACGACGTGAACGCCGCGGTCGACAGCGGCCCACGGGCATTCAATGCCGAATCCAGGTTGGCACGGCCGATCTGTTCGCGGACCGCGCTCTGGGCGATCTGGCGCAGCACGCCGTCTGCATCGCGCGAACCGAACAGGTAGGTCTGCGGATCGCTGATGCGGTACTGCACGTTGAACGACACGGTGATGATGTTCTCATCGCGGGTCAGCACCGGCAGGCTGTTGCTGAAGGTACGCACGCCGGTGGTGTTGACCTTGGTCACGCGCTCCAGCGGCCACGGCAGCTTGAAGTTGGGACCGGGCTGCATGATCCGGGCGTACTGGCCGAAACGCAGCACGACGCCGCGCTCCTGCTCGCCGATCAGCGTGAAGCAGTTGAACAGCAGGAACAGCGCCAGACCGATGGCGACCCAGCGCAGCGGATTGCCGCCCCCGCCGCCAAACATGCCACGCAGCGTTTCGATGACACCGTCCAGGCCATTGCTGCCGCGTCCGCTGTTGCGGCGCCGCTTCGGTGGCCACGGGTTGCGCTCGTTGTTGTCCGACCCGCCGTTATCGTTGCTGCCGGGAATCTTCCAGGCCATGCCTGCTCCAAATCGTCGGGCGGATCGCCCCTGAGGAATCGCGGCCGACCGATCCGGTCACGCCGCGAACACATAGTTTACAAGGTGTGGCCGCTTTCGCCCCCAGACAAGTCCGCCAAGTCCACCTCAAGCAGAAATTCGCGCAAGGGCGCGCCATCGTCCTGGGCAGCCAGCTTTGCGGCATCGGCCCGGGGCAGGTCGACCCGCAGCACCCAGCCATCGGCCTCGTGCGATTCGGCCCGGATGGCGCCCAGCGCATGCAGGCGGGCACGCAGCCGGCCGGCCGAAGGCGGCAGCCGCAGGTCCGCGACCAGCCGCGCCAGGCCCAGCCGAGCGACCAGCGCATCGCGCAGCAGGTCCAGCCCAAGGCCATCGCGCGCCGACAGCCAGACCCGCTCGCGGACCGCCTCGTCGGGCTGGGCGTCATGCGGGCGGTCGTGCCGCGGGGCGATGCCGGTCGGGAAGTCGTCATGCGTAGCGGCGTCGCTTCCATCCGGGGCAGTGTCGTCCGCCTCGTCATCAGTGCGGCGCACGCGCAGCTTGTCGATCTTGTTGTAGACCAGCACCTGCGGGATGTCGCCGGCACCGATGTCGGCCAGCACTTCATCGACCTGCGCGATGCGTTCCTCGCGCAGCGGATCGGCGGCATCGATGATGTGCAACAGCAGGTCGGCCTCGCGGGCCTCCGACAGGGTCGAGCGGAAGGCCGCAACCAGTTCGTGCGGCAGGTCGCGGACGAAGCCGACGGTATCGGCCAGCACCAGGTTGCCGCCCGGCAACGCGACCTTGCGCACGGTCGGATCAAGCGTGGCGAACAACTGGTCGGCGGCGTAGGCGTCGGCGCCGGTCAGCGCGTTGAACAGCGTCGACTTCCCGGCATTGGTATAGCCGACCAGGGCGACGCGCGGCATCTCGCTGCGGACGCGCGCGCGGCGCATCTGGGTGCGCTGCACTTCCACTTTTTCCAGCCGCTTCTGCAGCACTTCGACGCGCTTCTGCAACAGGCGGCGGTCGGTTTCCAGCTGGGTTTCGCCAGGTCCGCGCAGGCCGATCGAGCCGCCGCGCTGGCGCTCCAGGTGGGTCCAGCCGCGCACCAGCCGGGTCGCCACATGGCGCAATTGCGCCAGCTCGACCTGCAGTTTGCCTTCATGGCTGCGCGCACGCTGCGAGAAGATGTCCAGGATCAGGCCGGTGCGATCCACCACGCGGCGCTGCAGCACCTTCTCGAGGTTGCGCTCCTGGCTGGGCGACAGCGAATGGTTGACCAGGACCAGGTCGGCGCCGACGGCATCGGCGGCGATCCTGACTTCCTCGACCTTGCCGCTGCCGATCAGCGTCGACGGCGTCTTGCGATCCAGCCGGGCCGGGATCACACCCAGCACATTGGCGCCCGCGGAACGCGCCAGCTCGGCGAATTCCTCCAGGGCACCTTCCTCGGGTGGGCCGCCGGCATGCGGCTGGATCAGCAGCGCCTGTTCGCCCTTGCGACTACGTTCGAACAATTGCGCTCACGCCTGATGTTTACTCGTTTTCGTCGGAATCATGTTCGGTACTGCCATCGGCGGCCTGCACTACGCCGCCGCCCGGTCCCACGCGCACGTTGCGCGCCGGCACCACGGTGGAGATCGCATGCTTGTAGACCATCTGGCTGACGGTATTGCGCAGCAACACCACGAACTGATCGAAGGATTCGATCGTGCCCTGCAGTTTGATGCCATTGACCAGGTAAATCGACACCGGAACGCGCTCACGGCGCAAAGCGTTCAGGAATGGATCCTGCAAAGACTGCCCCTTCGACATGCTGTGTTTTCCATCTTGGTTATTGTTGTGTCCGGCCTTTCGACCGCGCCACCTGACCCGTGGAATCCCCTACGGCGGTGGTCCGTGGATGGTACACAACCGCGCATGACTCGGCGCAACCGAACGTGATGGCCGTCACAGACATCATGCAAAAACAGGATTAAGGCGTCCCAGGCACCCTCAGAAACCGATCGAGCGCCCCTTCCAACGCTGGACGATCGTCGACGGGATCGAACCAGCGCGTATCCAGTTGCCCACGCAACCAGGTGATCTGGCGCTTGGCCAGTTGCCGCGTCGCGGAGACGGCGCGGTTGCGGAAGTCCTCGAACGGCTCCCCGCCTTCGAGATATTCCCAGGCCTGCCGGTAGCCCACGGCGCGGATCGCCGGCAGGTCCAGCGGCGCCGGATGCGACCGCAGCCCGGGCCGTGCGCGCAGACCGCGGACCTCGTCGAGAAACCCCTGCGCGAGCATCTGGTCGAAGCGCGCGGCGATCCGCGCATGCAGCACCGCGCGATCCGATGGCGACAGCACCAGGCGCAGCACCCGCACCGGCAAACGCGGGGTGGACGGCAGTTCGCGCTGCCAGTCGCTGAGCGGCCGGCCGCTGATCCGGAAGACCTCCAGCGCCCGCTGGATGCGCTGCGGATCGCTGGCGCGGATTTTCAGTGCAGCCACCGGATCGACATCGGCGAGTTCGGCGTGCATCGCCGGCCAGCCGCGTTCCGCCGCCTCTGCGGCAATGCCGGCGCGCACCGCCGGATCGGCCTCCGGCATCGCGGACAGGCCGTGCAGCAACGCGTGAAAGTACAGGCCGGTCCCGCCGGCAAGGATCGGCAGCTTGCCGCGCGCGACGATGTCGTCGATGGCCCGACCCGCCTCCACCGCGAACTCCGCGGCCGAATAGGTCTGCCAGGGATCCCGCAGGTCCAGCAGATGGTGCGCAACGTCGGCGCGCTCCTGCGCGGTCGGCTTGGCGGCGCCAATGTCGAGGCCGCGATAGACCAGCGCCGAATCCACGCTGACGATCTCGCCGCCCAGGCGTTGCGCCCAGTCGATCGCCAATGCGGTCTTGCCCGAGGCGGTCGGCCCCATCAGGGCGATGGCGGGAGGGCGGCTATCGGCAGGCATACAGGCGCTCGACGCAGCGAGGGCGTGTCAGCCGGCGTGTCAGGATCGGGCCCGCACTAGCCTGCTCCACCCACGCGCCGCGACCATCACCGGAAGCCGCGCTAGGCTCTCCGGCGCGGCATGCTCCAATGCCTCCGCCCCTGCGCATCAGTAGCCCTGCTCCTTCAACGTCAGCCGGACCTGCTCGTGCGTGGCCTGCACGGACTGCGGCGGCGCCTTGCTGAGCAGGCTGCCGGCGACGATGGCGATCACCGCGGCGATGACGCCCGGGACCATTTCATACAGCGCGCTGCCGGTGTGCTTCCACAGCAGCACGACCGCCGCGCCGGCGACCATGCCGGCGAGCGCCCCCTGCACCGTCATCCGCTTCCAGAACAGCGACAGCACGACGACCGGCCCAAAGGCGGCGCCGAATCCAGCCCAGGCATAGGCCACCAGGCCAAGCACGCGGCTTTCCGGATCGCGCGCGATCCAGATCGCCAGCAAGGCCACCGCCAGCACCATGGCGCGACCGAACCAGACCAGCTCGCGCTGGCCGGCACGCGGACGCACGAATCCGTGGTAGAAGTCCTCGGTCAGCGCGCTCGAGCAGACCAGCAGCTGGCACGACAACGTGCTCATGATCGCCGCGAGGATCGCCGACAGCAGCACGCCGGCCACCCACGGGTTGAACAGCTGTTCCGACAGCACGATGAAAATCCGCTCCGGATTGGCCTCGACCGGCCCCGCCGCCTGCGGATGCAACTGGAAATAGGCGACGCCGAAGAAGCCCACAGCCAGCGCGCCACCCAGGCACAGCACCATCCAGGTCATGCCGATGCGGCGCGCCTTCGGGATCGTCGCCAGGCTGTCTGCCGCCATGAAGCGCGCCAGGATGTGCGGCTGCCCGAAATAGCCGAATCCCCAGGCCAGCGCCGAGATCACCGCGACGATCCCGCCCTTGCCGATCCAGTCCAGGTGCGCTGGATCCACCTGCTCGATGATCGCCAGCGCCGGCGACACGCCACCGGTCCCGATAATGGCCATGACCGGCACCAGCAGCAGCGCGAAAATCATCAACGTCGCCTGCACGGTGTCGGTCCAGCTCACCGCCAGGAAGCCGCCGACGAAGGTGTAGGCGATCGTCGCCGCCGCGCCCCACCACAAGGCCTGCGCATAGGGCACGCCGAACACGCTCTCGAACAAGCGCGCACCGGCGACGATGCCGGACGCGCAATAGATCGCGAAGAACACCAGGATCACCAGCGCCGACAGGATCCGCAGCAGGCGCTTGTCGTCGGCGAAGCGATGGGTGAAATAGTCTGGCAGCGTCAGCGCATTGCGGGTGCGCTCGGTATAGACCCGCAGCGGTCCGGCGACGTACTTCCAGTTGCACCAGGCGCCAAGGATCAGGCCGACCGCGATCCAGGCTTCCGAGGCGCCGCTGACATACAGCGCGCCGGGCAGGCCCATCAGCAGCCAGCCACTCATGTCCGACGCGCCCGCCGCCAGCGCCGTGACCAGGCTGCCCAGCGAGCGCCCACCGAGGATGTAGTCGTCGAAGGTCGTGGTCCTACGCCAGGCCCAGAACCCGATGCCCACCATCAGCAGCAGGTAGGCGGAGAACGTCACGATCAACGGCAGGCTTGCAGTCATTGGGCTCCCCCAGCGAACGAGGTCGCCAGCTTACTCCGCGGCGCGGCGGAGATCCCACCGACGACCGGATTGTGATGGGTCGCCTGATTTGATTCTGCGTAGTAACGGTTTCGTGACATACATCACGCCCAAGGGCTTGCGCCACGCGTGCTTTTTCACTCCATTCAGCTGAAAGTGCAGAAAAAAGGCGCGGACATCCCTATGCTTGCACCAAGGGGATCTGAAAAGCAGTTTTTGTACCTGCCCGCATTGCGCGTGGACATCGTGGCGACCTGCCCGACCGTCCGGCCGCAGGCGGTCTGCGGGCGCCAGAACCATACCGATAAGCCAGAGAACCTTGAGACCCGCATGGTCCCGACCGAAGACTCCATCGGCGCAACGCGCCGCCCCTTGCGTGCGCTCGCCCTGCTGGCCAGTGTCCTGCTGCTCTCCGCCTGCGAGCTTCCGACGCTGGCGGTGACCACGACGACGGCCGAGACAACGGACCAGGATCAGGTCGCGTCCGGCGCGATGGTCGCCGCCACGGGGAGCATCGCCGCCGATGCGGTGGCGACGACAGCGTCGACGCCGACGATGGCCGCGGCGACCACCAAGGCCGCCTCGATCCAGAACCCGATCATGTTCGTGACCCAGGTGCCGACGCCGGGCGACACCTTCGGCAGCCGCACCTCGACGTTCGCCAACCACCAGACCAGCATGGCCCAGGTGCCGCGCGGCGGCGACCTGATGATCCGCTACGCCAACGGCACCCTGCGCAACCTGACCAAGGAAGCGGGCTTCGGCATGGAAGGCCAGCAGGGCGCGAATGCGATCGCGGTACGTGAGCCCACGGTGCACTGGAACGGCACCAAGGCCATCTTCAGCATGCTGGTCGGTGCGCCCGCGGCGCAGTACGCCAGCACGCCGGGCAAGTGGCAGCTCTACGAAGTCACCGGCTTGGCGCTGGGCCAGACCGCGTCGGTGACCAAGGTCGCCAACCAGCCGACCGGTTACAACAACGTCTCGCCGCTGTACACCAGCGACGGCCGTATCCTGTTCACCTCGGACCGTCCGCGTGGCGGCGAGTCGCACCTGTATCCACAGTTGGACGAGTACGAGAGTACGCCCACGGTCACCGGCATCTTCAGCCTCAATCCCGCCTCGGGCGAACTGACGATCCTCAACCATGCCCCGAGTGGCGCGTTCTCGCCGACGATCGACAGCTATGGCCGGGTGATCTTCACCCGCTGGGACCACCTGCAGCGCGACCAGCAGGCGGAGGTCAGCAGCACCGGAGCGCACGACTACGCCAGCGAGGCCAGCACCGCCGCCAAGCTGACGACCGCCACCGAGACCTTCCCGGAACCACGAACCGATTCGACCAGCACCTTCGGTGGCGTCACCGGCCACATGTACAACCTGTTCTCCCCTTGGCAGATGAACCAGGACGGCACCTTCGAGCAGACCCTGAACCACATCGGCCGGCACGAGACCTCGTTCTCGTACGTGCCGCAGTCGTTCACCGCCGACACCGCGCTGACCTACTACAGCAACAACGCGCTGTTCGCGAACCGCCTGTACATCCGCCACGATGGCGGCCTGTTCCACCTGCGCGAAGACCCGCTGGCGCCCGGCACCTATTACGGCATCAACGCGCGCGAGTTCTCCCAGGGCACGACCAACCAGATCGTCCGCATCACCGGCGCGCCGACCTTGAACGCCGAGCAGATGGTGATCACCGCGATGACGCCCAACGAGTCGGGCAGCAGCCTGGCCGGCGGACGTTACCGCAATCCGCTGCCGCTGACGTCGGGCCAGATGGTCGCGGCCTATACCTCCAGCGCGGTCTTCCAGTCCGGCGCGACGCTGCGCCTGCATCAGCTCGACGTCAACGCGTCCGGCCAGTTCGTCACCGGTAATGCCCTGACGCCGGGCATCAGCAAGAACCTGACCTGGTGGACCCCGGATTCGCGCGGCAGCTACAACGGCCTGCTGTGGGAGCTCGAGCCGGTCGAAGTGGTCGCGCGCACGCCGCCGCCGGCGCCGACGCTGGCGCTGAAGTCGCCCGAAAGCAGCGTGCTGACCGAAGAGCTGGTCGACGAGACCAGCCTGCGTACGTGGATGAAGGCCAACAACCTGGCCCTGATCGTCGTCCGCAACCAGACCAGCCGTGACCGCAACGACCGCCAGCAGCCCTACAACCTGCAGGTCCCGGGCGGGGTCAAGACCGTGGCAAACGCCGGCCGCGTCTACGACATCAGCCACTTCCAGATCTACCAGGGCGAGCAGGTCCGCGCCTACAACGCCAGCCAAGCCAACGGTCGCCGGGTCATCCCGCGTCCGCTGTCGGTCAGCGGCAATGTCGCCAATGCCGGCGGCCCGCCGGGCAGCGTCAAGATCGCCGCCGATGGCTCCAGCGCGGCCTTCGTGCCCGCGCGTCGCGCCCTGAGCTGGCAGACCACGGACGCCAGCGGCAATGCGGTCGTCCGCGAACGCGTCTGGGTCACGATGCAGCCCGGCGAGATCAGGGCCTGCGGCGGCTGCCATGGCGAGAACAGCAGGAATCAGGCCGGCGTCCTTGGCGAAGCCACGAACAAGCCCGAAGCCCTGCGCCTGCTGCTGCGCCAGTGGAAGCAGGACAACGCGTCAAGCGCTCCCATTCGTAAGCCTTGGACCCCACCCCTGGTGCACTGAGGCCTGTCCTGCAGGAGCATCGATGGCCGCGAGTCGCGGCTATGGATGGATTCCACAGTTCACGGCCGATGTCGCGCGCAACGCGTCAACTGATCACGCGCGCGGCATTCGCCGCGCTGGCCACCGCAAGACGCTCAGCCGTCCTCAGGCCAGCGGATGGCCGGCGCCGCCATCTCACGGCGGGGCATCGGCACCGCCGCGACGGCATTCCAGATCTTCAGGGCATCGACGGTCGCGGCGACGTCGTGCACGCGCAGCAAGCGCGCGCCCCGCTGCGCCGCGATCAGATGGGCGGCCACGGAGCCATGGATGCGCTCGGCCGCGACCTCGCGTCCGGTCAGCTCGCCAATGCTGCGCTTGCGCGACAGGCCCGCGAGCACCGGCACGCCCAGCTCGGTGAAGCGTTCCAACTGTGCCAGCAGCGCCAGGTTGTGCACGGTGCGCTTGCCGAAGCCGAACCCCGGATCGACGACGATGTGCGCCTTGGCGATGCCTGCCATCTCGGCGACGAAGATCCGCTCGGCAAGAAAACGATGCACTTCGCCGACGACATCGTCGTACTCCGGCGCGGCCTGCATCGATCGGGGCTCCCCCAGCATGTGCATCAGCACCACCGGCACACCAAGCTCCGCTGCCGCGTCCAGCGCACCTTCGCGGCGCAGGCCGTACACATCGTTGATGAGGCCTGCGCCTGCAGCGACCGCCGCCCGCATCACCTCCGGCTTTGAGGTATCGATGCTGATCGGCACCCGGGTTTCGCGCGCCAGCCGCTCGATGACCGGCACCACGCGCGCGATCTCGTCCGCGGCCGTCACTTCATCGGCGCCCGGCCGTGTCGACTCGCCGCCGACGTCGAGCACGTCGGCGCCCTCCTCGACCAGGCGCAGGCCATGCGCCACCGCCGATTCGGGGTCGGCATGCCGTCCACCGTCCGAGAACGAGTCCGGGGTGACGTTGACGATGCCCATGACCTGCGGACGGTCGAAGCGGAGGATGCGACCGGCGCAATCGAGTTGGGGCGTGGTATCGAACATGAGGTCGGGACGTTCGGGAACGGATCGCTAGCGTACCGCGTTCGCCCCGGACCGCCGTGTTCAACCACGGCGACTGGCCATGGCCGATCGCAGCGCCGCCGCGAAGACGATCACGCCCCGCACAAACGACAACGGCGCCGATCATCGGCGCCGTTGTCGGATCGGGCCCGCCCCAGGCGGGACCCTCGTTGGATCAGGTCTGCTCGGCAGGCCCGCCGATCGGCGGCATCGGCCGTGAGGGCGTGCCGCCATCGCTGTCGCTGTCGTTGCTGGGTTTGTTCCAGCCCATTGGCGGCGGCGGCGTCCGGCCTTCCATGATCGCGTCGATCTGGGGCACGTCGATGGTCTCGTACTCCAGCAGCAGCCTGGACATCGCATGCAGCTTGTCCAGGTTCTCGGTCAGAATCTTCGTGGTCTTGTCATAGGCCTTGTCGAGGATGCTGCGCACGACCTCGTCGATCTTGCGCGCGGTATCGTCGGACACGCTCTTGTGCTGGGTGACCGAACGACCAAGGAACACCTCGTCCTCGTCCTCGCCGTAGGCGATCGGACCGAGCTCATCGGACAGGCCCCACTTGGTGACCATGTTGCGGGCCATCTTGGTCGCGCGCTCGATGTCGTTGGACGCGCCGGTGGTGACCTTGTCGGTACCGAAGATCAGCTCCTCGGCGACGCGTCCGCCGTACAGCGAGCACAGCTGCGATTCGATCGCGACGCGGTTCATCGAATAGCGGTCGCCCTCGGGCAGGTACATCGTCACGCCCAGTGCCCTGCCGCGCGGAATGATCGTGACCTTGTAGACCGGGTCGTGCTCGGGCACCAGGCGACCGACGATCGCGTGGCCGGCCTCGTGATAAGCGGTCAGCGTCTTCTCGTCCTCGCTCATCGCCATCGAACGGCGCTCGGCGCCCATCAGGATCTTGTCGCGGGCACGGTCGAAATGATCCATGCGCACTTCCTTGCCGTTCTCGCGTGCCGCGAACAGCGCCGCCTCGTTGACAAGGTTGGCCAGGTCCGCGCCCGAGAAACCGGGCGTACCGCGCGCCACGATCATCGGCTCGACGTTGTCGGCCAGCGGCACCTTGCGCATGTGCACGCGCAGGATCTGCTCGCGGCCCTTGACGTCGGGCAGGCCGACGACGACCTGGCGATCGAAGCGACCCGGACGCAGCAGCGCCGGATCGAGCACGTCGGGACGGTTGGTCGCGGCGACGACGATCACACCCTCGCCCCCCTCGAAGCCGTCCATCTCGACCAGCAACTGGTTCAGGGTCTGCTCGCGCTCGTCATGACCGCCGCCCAGGCCCGCACCACGATGGCGGCCAACGGCGTCGATTTCGTCGATGAAGATGATGCACGGCGAGTGCTTCTTGGCCTGCTCGAACATGTCGCGCACGCGGCTGGCGCCGACGCCGACGAACATCTCGACGAAGTCCGAACCCGAGATCGAGAAGAACGGCACCTTCGCTTCGCCGGCGATCGCCTTGGCGAGCAGCGTCTTGCCGGTACCGGGCGGGCCGACCATCAGCACACCGCGCGGGATCTTGCCACCCAGCTTCTGGAACTTGGACGGATCGCGCAGGAACTCGACCAGCTCGGACACTTCTTCCTTGGCCTCGTCGCAACCGGCGACGTCGGCGAAGGTGACCTTGGTCTGGTCCTCGTTGAGCAGCTTGGCGCGCGACTTGCCGAAGGACATCGCGCCCTTGCCGCCGCCCTGCTGCATCTGCCGCATCATGAAGAACCAGAAACCGATTATCAGCAGGACCGGCAGGAAGTTCAGCAGCAGCGACCACAGCAGGTTGCCGGTTTCCGGCGGCGCCGCCTTGATCTCGACCTTGTGGTTGATCAGATCGTCCATCATGCCTTCGTCGCGGCGCGGCGCGATCACGGTGCCGGTCTGGCCACCCTTGCTCTCGAAGGAAATGGTCTTCTCGTCGCTGGCGATGTCGACCTTCTTGATCTGGTCGCGACGCACCTGCTCCATGAACTGTGAATAGAGCATTTCCTGGCTGGCGCCGGGCTTGGGGTTGAAGCTCTGGAAGACCACCATCAGAACGACGGCGACCAGCACCCAGAGCATCAGATTCTTGAACAGATCGTTCATCGTGACCTTCTCGATTCCTTGAAACGCATCCTACTTGATTGCCGCCAGCTTGCCCTGTGCCAGCGCATAGACTTCCGGCGAACGTTGCCGCGATGCCGCAGGCTTGCGGATCACGACCTTGGTGTAGCGCCTGCGCAGCTCCTTGACGTAGTCATCGAACCCCACGCCCTGGAACAGCTTGATCAGGAACGCACCGCCGGGACGCAGGTGACGGTCCGCGAACTCCATCGCCAGCTCCGCGAGGTACATCGCGCGCGGCTGGTCGACGGCATCCACTCCACTCTTGTTGGGGGCCATGTCGGACAACACAAGGTCGACCATCTGGCCGTCGAGCGTCGTCTCAAGCATCGACAAGACCGAATCCTCGCGAAAATCCCCGACCAGGAACTCCACGCCGGCCAGGGGCGGCATGTCGAGGATGTCCAGGGCGACCACCCGTCCCGGACGCGCCTTGTCCAGCCGGTCCAGCTCCTGGCGAAGCCACTGCGACCACCCCCCGGGCGCGGCGCCCAGGTCGACGACCAGCATGCCGGGCTTGAGCAGCTTGTCGCGGGCGACCAGTTCCTCGAGCTTGTAGGCCGCGCGCGAACGCATGCCCTCGGCCTGCGCCTTTTTCACGAAGGGGTCGGAAAAGTGTTCCTTGAGCCAGCGCTGGCTGCTTTTGCTGCGGGTGGCCATGGCCTGGGGACGCCTGTGCATCGGGTGAAGCGGATCGGCATGATACCCTGCATGCCCTAATCCACTTGATCGATTCCGTCATGAGTACCGCCCTGACACCCGCCCAGAACCGATTCCTGCGCGGACAGGCCCATGGGCTGAAGGCCATGCTGCAGATTGGTGGCAAAGGCCTGACCGACGCCGTCGTCAGCGAAATCGAAGGCGCCCTCGAGCACCACGAGCTCATCAAGGTCCGTGTCGACGCCAGCGATCGCGATGAACGCGACAGTATCATCCAGGCGGTCGCCACCCGGACCGGCGCGGCCCTGATCCAGCGGATCGGGCATATCGCCGTGCTGTACCGCCCCAGCGAAGAACGGCGCCAGATCGTCCTGCCGCGCGGCTGACCGAACCCGACAAGCTCGCCTTCCCCGCTGGCGGGACAGGCGCCGGCGCAGCCTCGATCCCTGCCGGCTCGCGCCACACCCGCCCATGCCAGCAGGACAGGGAGTGCATCGATGCAGCTGATCCTGGAAACACCGGACTACGACTACTTCCTGCGCGGTGCCGACGGCGCCAGCGCCTTGGTCAACGACCGTCGGTTGGCGGCCAGCTTCATCGTCTCGCCGCACGCGCTGGTCGAGACCTGGCCGGTCACCGATGCCCGCTCGCTGAGCCCGGCCGACCTCGAGCCCCTGCTCGCCCTGGAACCTGAACTGATCGTGCTGGGCACCGGTGCCGGGCAGGCGTTCCCGCCGCCCGCGACGCTGGCGGCTTGCCTCAGCCGCGGTATCGGGCTGGAGTCGATGACCAATGCCGCCGCCGCACGCACGTTCAACGTACTGGCCAGCGAAGGCCGCCGGGTCGTGGCGGGGTTCGTACTGGCGGGTGCCTAGAGGCTGCGGGCCGCGGACGGATCGGTTCGATCCGTGCCATCGATTCGCCGAGGCGGGGCCGCCCCACCCGTCAGGCCCGACCCGCGCCGATCAACGCGCGGGCATATACCACAGCGGGTCGACCGGACGGCCGTTGTAGCGGGTGAGCCGTGCTTGCATGCCGCCCCGGCCGACAGCACGGCGCGCTGCGCCGGGCCGGAGATCCGCACGTCAGACCTCGAGAATCGATCAGCGCGCGGGGAGGTACCGCAATGGATCGACCGGGCGGCCGTTGTAGCGGATCTCGAAGTGCAACATGTCGCGCGCGGCGCCGCTGCGGCCCATCTCGGCGATCTGCTGGCCCGCCTTGATGCGGGTCCCTTCGTTGACCAGCCGGGTGCGGTTGTGGCCATAGGCCGACAGCCACTGGTCGTCGTGCTTGATGATCACCAGCTCGCCATAGCCAACCAGCCCGGAACCCGAGTAGACGACCACGCCATCGCCGGCCGCACGCACCGGCTGCCCGCCGGTACCGGCGATGTCCACGCCCTGCTTGGTCGGGTCGCCATTGGTGAACCGGGTGATGATCTGGCCATCGGTCGGCCAGCGCCAGCTGACGGAGCTGGAGGCCGGCGCCTGCACCGGCGGCTGCGGCGGGGCCTGGGTCGGCCTGACCGGTTGCGCGGGACGGCTGCCGGTTGCGGCCGGCGGGCGCGCAGCGGTTGCGGTGGGTGCACGTCCCGCACTGCTGCCGGGCGGATACAGGCGCAGGCGCTGGCCGGGGTAGATCGTGTAAGGCGGCTGGATGCCGTTCCACATCGCCAGGTCGAGCGGGCTGATGCCATGGTTGACGGCCAACCGGTACAGGGTATCGCCGCGCTGGACGCTGACGTTCTCGCCCGGCCGAGGCGTCGAGGGACGCGCCGCAGGCGACGCGCTTCCCGGCTCGCGGACCACGCGACTGCTGCCGCATCCCACCAGCACCAGCAGCACCAGTGTCCCGATCATTGCCTGCCACGCCATCCGCATCATCCGCCCGGTGTCCTCCTGTTGCCTGTCATTCCATGCGCTCCCTGGAGCCCGTTCAATGCCTGTCGCGACAGCGAAGACAAGCCCGTGCATGCATGTGTCCCGGAGCCGTTCGAACGCCGCGCGCGCATCGCATCGCCAGCACGGCGCAATTGTGCAGAGGTCCTTATGCCGTAAACCCCTTGAACAGGAGATAGCCGACGCCTGCCGCCAGCAACGCGGTGGCGACCCAGCCGATCGGTTCGATGTAGCGATACAGCGCGCGCTCGGCACGCTCGCCGCCAAGGCGGATCGCCAGTGCGATCAGATAGACGCGCTTGCCGCGGCCGACGAACATGCTCAACAGGAACGGCAGCATCGGTACGCCGACGACGCCCGAGGCCCAGGTGAAGATCTTCATCGGGATGGGTGTGAACCCGGCCAGCACCAGCAGCCAGAACGCTTTCCATGGGCTTTCGGCGACGATCTCGCGCAGCGAGGCGACCTGCGCGTCGATGCGGTCGATCCAGCCCAGTGCGGTCAGGGCCGGCTTGACCGCCTCATAGGCGAAATGCCCGAGCAGGTAGCCGATCACCGCGCCGGCCATCGAACCGGCCAGGCTCAGCGTCGCGAACCAGAACGCGCGCCGCGGCTGCGCCAGCGACATCGGCGCCAGCATCACCTCGGGCGGGATCGGAAACACGATCGCCTCGAAGAAACTCAGCCCGGCGAGGAACGTCGGCGCGCGCCGGTGGCGCGACAGGCCCAGCGTGCGCTCGTACAGCGGTGCGAAGAGCTTCATCCGTCGATGGTCCCTGACAGCAGTGGCACGAAGACGACCGAAGCCAGTTCTTCGCGGGTGACGTTGCCGGCCTCGTCCTTGCGCAGCATCAGCAGGGTCTGCGCGCCCGAGGCGCCGACAGGCGCCACCAGGGTGCCGCCCGGGGCAAGCTGGTCGATCAGGGTATCCACCAGTGCCGGCGCTCCCGCCGTCACCAGGATGCCGTCATAAGGTCCGTGCTCGGGCCAGCCGATGCGGCCATCATCGTGCTTGCTGCGGATGTTGAGGCCAAGCGAGCGGAAGCGCTTGCGCGCGACGCGCAGCAGTTCGCCGATGCGCTCGACGGTGTAGACGTCCAGTCCCACCGCGGCCAGGATCGTCGCCTGGTAGCCCGACCCGGTGCCCACTTCCAGCACCTTGCGCGGCTGCGAATGCGCGAACAGGGCCTCGGTCATGCGTGCGACCACCCAGGGCTGCGAGATCGTCTGGCCCTGCCCGATCGGCAACGCGGTGTCCTCGTAGGCGCGCGTGGCCAGCGCCTCGTCGACGAACAGGTGGCGCGGCACGGTGCGGATCGCGTTGAGCACGCGCTCGTCCTGGATCGCCTGTGTCCCCGGCGCACCGGCGCGCAGGCGTTCGATCAGGCGGTCGCGCACGCGCTGCGAGGTCATGCCGACGCCCAGCGCCTCGGGCTGCAGGCGGAGCCGTGCGGTCATGCCTTGCCGACCTTGAGCTCGGACGCCATGCCGCCGACCCAGCTGGCAACCTGTTCCAGCGCCTGGTAACGGGTCAGGTCGACGTGGATCGGGGTGATCGAGATGTTGCCGTAGCGCACGGCATGGAAATCGGTGCCGGGACCGGCATCCATCTCAGGGCCCGCCGGGCCGATCCACCACCAGGTGCGCCCGCGCGGGTCCTGCTGCTGGATGCAGGGTTCGGCGCGATGGCGGTTGCCCAGCCGGGTCACCTCGAAGCCTGCGATGTCCTCCCACGGCCGGTCCGGCACGTTGACGTTGAGGATGGTGTCGGCAGGCAGCGGATCGGCCTTGAGGCGGGCGACGATCTCGACGGCGGCGCGCGCCGCGGTTTCGTAGTGGCGTCCCTTGTGGTCGGCGGTCGCCAGCGACATCGCCACCGCCGGCAGGCCGAGGAAACGGCCTTCCATCGCCGCGGCGACCGTGCCGGAATAGATCACGTCGTCGCCGAGGTTGGCGGTGTTGTTGATGCCCGACACCACGATGTCGGGCTCGAGTTCCAGCATGCCGGTGATCGCGACGTGCACGCAGTCGGTCGGCGTGCCGTAAACGCGCCACACCCCCTGCTCGATCTGCGCGACATGCAGCGGCATGTCCAGGGTCAGCGAGTTGCTGGCGCCGGAACGGTCGCGGTCCGGCGCGACGATCACCACTTCGTGACCGGCGTCCCTGAGCCCTGCGGCCAGGATCCGGATCCCCGGCGCGTCGACGCCATCATCGTTGCTGACCAGTACGCGCATGAACCTCTCTATCTGTGTGAACCGTTGGCGACGCACTTCTGCCGCCATCGCCATGATACCGGATGCCCACCGTGTTCTCGCCCCGGCGTCATTCCCGACCGCCACCGCCGCTGCAACGGTCGCCGCGACCCGTTACGCTGTCGGCATGGCTCGTACGCCCCCCGCCAGCGACGATGACGACGATGCCGCGCTGTTCAGGGCCGCGATCGGCCAGGTCCGGCAACTGGATGCGCCGCCCGCGCCACCCGCGAAGCCGCGCCCACGCTCGACCACCCGGATGGCCGATCTCGACGATGCCGACGCGCGCAGCGAGTTCCAGCGCATGCTCGAGGTCGAAACCCTGGATGCGGGCGACAGCCTGCGCTACCGCCGCGACGAGGTGACGCCGCGCGTGCTGCAGCGGCTGGCGCGTGGCCTGTATGCAGCGCAGGACGAACTCGACCTGCACTACAGCACCGCCAACGTCGCCGAAGCCATGCTGCGCGACTTCATCCGCGAAGCGCGCGTGCACGGTTACGGCTGCGTACGGATCATCCATGGCAAGGGCCGCAATTCCGACAGCAGCATCCCGGTGCTGAAGAACCTCGTCGACCGCGTACTGCGGCGACGCGCCGATGTGCTGGCGTTCCATTCCGCACCCAGCGCCCAGGGCGGCACCGGCGCGGTGCTGGTGTTGTTGAAGCCGGGCTGAGGCGGGGCGGGCCGCGTTGGCCGGGGCAGCGGATGGCGGTGAGCGGATGGCGGTGATCGGAAGATCAGGGCGGCGGGTCGAGCCCCGCCCTGCCGCGTGAGCCGTCCTGGAGCTCGCCCAGTTCATCGAGGACGACGGTGGCATAGGTGCCGGCAGGCAGCTGGAAGGCAAGCTCCAACGCATCGTCGCCGAGCCAGGACCATGCTAGGTCGGCCGGGCGCAGCCGGTTGGCGCGGCGCTCCTGCTTCAAGCCTGCGCGTTCCAGGCCGGCGCGCAGTTTCTTGATGTTCACGTCGTCCAGCGCCGCCAGTTCCAGCGCCTGTACCGCGCCAGTCGTGCGCAGGTCGCCGATGCCCCACAGCGGACCGCTGGGATGGATGTCGAAGCGGGCAAGGCGCTCGGCCAGCACGTCGTTCCACGGCTCCGGACCGAACACGCTGCGGCTGCCGTCGAGCATCCAGACTTCGCCATCGAGTCCCTGGTTCCAGTGCCCGGCCGCGACACGACTGGCGAGCACCCGGTTGAACAATTCCGACCGCGCGGCCGACAGCAGCAGGCCGCGCTGGTCCGGACGGATGCGGCGGCCGGCGAACATCGACAAGGCCTGGCTGACGTTGTCGCCGTCGCGCCCGAAGCGCTGGTCGCCGAAATAATTGGGCACGCCATGCGTGGCGATGTCGCGCAGGCGCGACTCGATGCGCGCGCGGTCGCCGCTGAGCGCGCGCAAGCGCAGCACGAAGCGGTTGCCGGCCAGTGCGCCGCGCGGCAGCTTCTTCGCATGCCAGTCGTGCGCCAGCACGCGCAGGTCGTCGCTGTGCAGCAGGCCGATCTCGGGGGCTTTCTTCTTCGGCAGGTGCACGCTGATGCGCTGACGGGTCACCGCATGCCGGTCCTTCAGGCCGGCGTAGCCGATTGCGGATTCCGCCACGCCCGCCCATTCGGCGATGCGCTTGGCGGCGAACGCGGTATTCATGCCACGCTTTTCGATCGTCAGCAGCAGGTGCTCGCCACTGCCGGAGGCCGCGAACCCATCGATCTCGTCGACCTGGAAATCCTCGGGCGTGCTGCGGATCCAGCCCCTCAGTGCAGCGGCGCCGTGCGCACGCGGCAGGCCATCGGCCAGCGATGCCGCATCGCTCATGCGTCTTGGCCGGTTGCGGCAGCAGTGTTCGTGCCGACCGCCGCGACCAGCAGGCAGACCGCCTGTGCGGCGATGCCCTCGCCGCGCCCGGTGAAGCCCAGTTGTTCACTGGTGGTTGCCTTGACGCTGACATCGCCCAACGCGACGCCAAGGTCGGCGGCGATCGCCTCGCGCATCGCCAGCGCATGCGGACCGATCTTCGGGCGCTCGCAGACCACGGTGATGTCGGCATTGCCGACACGCCAGCCCTGCGCGGCGATCAGGTCGTTGCAATGACGCAGCAGCATGCGGCTGTCGGCTCCTTTCCAACGCATGTCCGATGGCGGGAAATGCACACCGATGTCGCCGAGCGCCAGCGCGCCCAGCATCGCATCGCACAGGGCATGCAGGGCGACGTCGCCGTCGCTGTGCGCGAGCACGCCACACGTGTGCGCGATCCTGACGCCGCCAATGACGACATGGTCGCCGTCGCCGAAGGCATGGACATCGAAGCCCTGGCCGATGCGGATGGATGACTGCATGGTGGTTCCTGTGGGTCTGTTGCCGCTCGCTCCGCAGGAGCGGCCATGGCCACGATGAAGCTCTCGGGGAAAGCCCCGTCGCGGCCATCGCGGCCAAGGTCGCTGCTACGGGAGCGGACGCCGGGAAAGGAGGTATTCGAAATACGCCAGGTCGGCCGGCGTGGTGATCTTGAAGTTGTCTTCGCTGCCTTCGACCAGCAGCGGACGCAGGCCCTGCCGCTCCATGGCCATCGATTCGTCGGTGACCTGCACGCCGGACTCGTGCGCGGACTGCAGCGCACGGGCCAGTTGCAGGCGACGGAACAGCTGCGGCGTCAGCGCGCGCCACAGGCGCTCGCGCGGTTCGGTGCCGTCGATGCCGCCATCGTCGCCGCCACGCTTCAGGGTGTCGCGCACCGGCGCGGCCAGGATCGCGCCGACCGGGTCGGCACGCCCACGCTCGAGCAGCGCATCCAGGTCGTCCTGCTGCAGGTTCGGGCGGGCAGCATCATGGACCAGCACGAAATCGTCCGGGCGCACGCTGTCGGGCAACGCGGTCAGGCCGGCCAGCACCGAATCGGCACGGGCCGCGCCGCCGATGCAGGCGATCACCGGCTTGCCGGCGATCTCGCGCCAGCCGGGCCAGTGCGGATCGGCCTCGGCCAGGACAACGACCGCGCCACTGATACCGCGATGCGACAACAGGGCCTGCAGGGTATGTTCGATCACCGGCATGCCGGCCACCGTGAGGTATTGCTTGGGCACGTCGCCGCCGAACCGCAGGCCGCGTCCCGCCGCCGGCACGATGACCCAGCTCATGGCGCCGTCCTGTTCACGGCGTCGGCGCCGGTTCGGCCAGCGCGGGTGGCGGCTGCGCGGTCGACGTCGAACGCTCGTCGTCGACCACGCGATAGAACTTCTCGCCGGGCTTGACCATGCCCAGCTCGCTGCGCGCACGCTCTTCGATCGCGGCTTCGCCGGACTTGAGGTCGGTCACTTCGGCCGCCAACGAGGCATTGCGCTGCTGCAGGCCTTCGTTCTGGCGCGCCTGCGCCTCGACCCGGCCCTGCAGGGCCTCGACCTCGCGTGCGCCGCCGTTGCCGAACCACAGCCGGTACTGCAACCACGCCAGCAGCGCGAGCAGCACCAGCAGTGCGATCCGTAGACCACGCATCGTCGAGGTGGCCCGCTCAGCGCTTCAGCGAGACGAACGCGTCGCGGCCGGCGTACTTCGCCCCCGCACCCAGCTGCTCTTCGATGCGCAGCAGCTGGTTGTACTTGGCGACGCGATCGCTGCGGCACAGCGAACCGGTCTTGATCTGGGTCGCCGTGGTCGCGACCGCGATGTCGGCGATCGTGGTGTCCTCGGTCTCGCCGGAGCGGTGCGACACGATCGACGCGTAATTGGCCGCGTCGGCCATCGCGATCGCTTCCAGCGTCTCGGTCAGCGTGCCGATCTGGTTGACCTTGATCAGGATCGCGTTCGCGGTGTGGCTGTCGATGCCTTCCTTGAAGATCTTCGGGTTGGTGACGAACAGATCGTCGCCGACCAGCTGCACCTTGCTGCCGATGCGGTCGGTCAGCTGCTTCCAGCCGGTCCAGTCGTCCTCGGCCATGCCGTCTTCGATGGTGATGATCGGATACTGCGCCGACCAGTCGGCCAGGAAGTCCACGAACTGCTCCGAGGTCAGGCGCTTGTTCTCGCCGACCAGGTGGTACTTGCCGTTGTCGTGGAATTCGCTGGAGGCCACGTCCAGGCCCAGCAGCACGTCGTCGCCGGCGCTGTAGCCGGCCCGGCCGATGGCCTCGAGGATGGTGTCGAGCGCCTCGACATTGCTGCGGAAATCCGGGGCAAAGCCGCCTTCGTCGCCGACCGCCGTGCTCAGGCCGTGGCCCTTGAGCACCGACTTCAGCGCGTGGAAGATCTCGGTGCCTGCGCGCAGTGATTCGGAAAACGTCGAAAAGCCGACCGGCAGCACCATGAATTCCTGGAAGTCGACATTGTTGTCGGCATGCGCGCCGCCGTTGATGATGTTCATCATCGGCACCGGCAGCACCGGCGCACGATCGCCGGCCAGCAGCTTCCACAGCGGCAGCTTGCGCGACGCGGCCAGCGCGTGCGCGTTCGCCATCGAGACGCCGAGCAGCGCATTCGCGCCCAGGCGCCCCTTGTTCTCGGTGCCGTCGAGATCGATCAGGCGCTTGTCGAGGCCGGCCTGGTCGGCGGCATCGAAGCCCTTCAAGGTCTCGGCGATGGTGCCGTTGATGTTGGCGACGGCCTTCTGCACACCCTTGCCCAGGTAACGGGTCTTGTCGCCATCGCGCAGTTCCACGGCTTCCTTCGCGCCGGTCGACGCGCCCGACGGCACGGCGGCGCGGCCGAAGCTGCCATCGCTCAGCGTGACTTCGGCTTCGAGGGTCGGGTTGCCACGGGAGTCGAGGATTTCACGGGCGTGGATGGACTGGATCGAAGTCATGGTGTCAGGCTGGCCTCTTGGTTGAGCCGGGCTTCGACCTGCTTGAGGTCGGCCACGGATAAGGAAGAATGATCAAGGGGGAACGAGCCCTTGAATGGAATAAGCACGGCATCGCTTTCGACAGGCTGGGTGGTGAACACCAGGTAGTCGGTATCGTGATCCAGGAACGGTCCCTCGCAGTTGTTGAGGGCCTGCCGCAGCCATACGCCGGCAACCGGCAAATGGCCCCTCAACACGCGCTGCACGCTGGCGGCGACGACGTCATGGCCCTCGACGTCGTGGCCCTGGCCAGGCGGGCCGCCATCGGCGTGCGACGGCGATGCTGCCGCCGCAGGGGGCGTGGGGCCGATACGCGCGACAAACACCAGGGACGACATGTCCGTCAGTTCCGCCAGCGTCGGCCACTTCGCGCCGCCAACGAGACGGCAGGCATTGGCCTGGAACGATGCCAACAACAGCAGCGCAGACAGTCCGGCGAACGCAACGCGCGTCTTCGCCATCACCGCCATGCGCCGCCTGGGTCTGTCCATCAGAGCGAGCTCTCCAGGAACCCGTTCTTCTTGGTGATGCGATCGAGTTCCAGCATCGTTTCCAGCAGCGCGCGCATCTTGTGCAGCGGCCAGGCGTTGGGACCGTCGCTGAGCGCTTCCTCGGGCTTGGGATGGGTTTCCATGAACACGCCGGCAACGCCGACCGCCACCGCCGCACGCGCCAGCACCGGCACGAACTCGCGCTGGCCGCCGGAGCTGTTGCCCTGCCCGCCCGGCAACTGCACCGAATGGGTCGCGTCGAACACCACCGGGCAGCCGGTATCGCGCATCACCGACAGCGAACGCATGTCGCTGACCAGGTTGTTGTAGCCAAAGCTCGCACCGCGCTCGCAGACCATGATGTCGTGGTTGCCGGTGGACTTGGCCTTTTCGACGACCGGCTTCATGTCCCACGGCGACAGGAACTGGCCCTTCTTGATGTTGACCGGCTTGCCGGCCGCGCAGACCTTGCGGATGAAGTCGGTCTGGCGCACCAGGAACGCAGGCGTCTGCAGCACGTCGACGACCGAGGCGACCTCGTCCATCGGCGTGTACTCGTGCACATCGGTCAACACCGGCACGCCGATCTGGCGCTTGACCTCGGCCAGCACGCGCAGGCCAACTTCCATGCCGGGGCCGCGGAAGCTGGTGCCGGACGTGCGGTTGGCCTTGTCGAAGCTGGACTTGAAGATGAAGTGGATGCCGAGCTCGCCGGTGATCTGCTTCAGCTGTCCGGCGACGTCGATCTGCAACTGCTCGGACTCGATGACGCAGGGTCCGGCGATCAGGAAGAACGGCTGGTCCAGCCCGACCTCGAATCCACAAAGCTTCATGCCTGGGCCTCCTTCAGCAGTTTGCCGCCGGCCTGGTGCTCGCGCGCGGCGCGGACGAAGCCGATGAATAGCGGGTGGCCATTGCGCGGCGTCGACAGGAACTCGGGATGCGCCTGGCAGGCGATGAACCACGGATGGTTCGGCAGTTCGATCATCTCGACCAGCAGGTCGTCCATCGACTTGCCGGAGATCACCAGGCCTGCATCTTCAAGCTGGGTACGATAGCGGTTGTTGAATTCGTAGCGATGGCGGTGACGTTCGCCGACGACATCTTTGCCGTAGATCTCGCGCGAACGTGTGCCCGGCTTCAGGCGTTGTTCCTGCAGGCCCAGCCGCATCGAACCACCGAGGTCGCCATCGGCGCTGCGGCGCTCGACTTCACCGGTCTGGGTGCGCCACTCGGTGATCAGGCCGATCACCGGATGCGCGGACTGCTTGTCGTTCTCGGTGCTGTTGGCGCCTTCCAGGCCGGCCAGGTGGCGCGCGACGTCGACCACCGCGGCCTGCATGCCGTAGCAGATGCCGAAATAAGGCACGCCGCGCTCGCGCGCGTACTGCGCCGCCAGCACCTTGCCCTCGAAACCGCGATCGCCGAAACCGCCCGGCACCAGGATGCCGTCGACGCCCGCCAGCACCTGTTCGGCGCCATCGCGCTCGATGTCCTGCGATTCGATCCAGTGCAGGTTGACGCGGCTGCGCTGGCGGATGCCGCCATGCTTGAGCGCTTCGCCGACCGACTTGTAGGCGTCCTTATGGTCGACGTACTTGCCGACGACGGCGATGTTGACGGTATCGATCGGATGCTCGGCGGCATCGACGACGTCCTGCCATTCCGACAGGTCGGCATGCGGCAGCGCCTTGTCGGCCAGCCCGAGGCGCTCGACGACGATCGCGTCCAGCCCCTGCGCATGCAGCCACATCGGGATCTTGTGGATGTTGTCGAGATCGATCGCCGAGATCACCGCCTTCTCGGAGACATTGGTGAACGATGCGATCTTGCGGCGCTCGCCATCAGGCAGCGGCTGCTCGCTGCGGCACAGCAGCACGTCGGGCTGGATGCCGATCGAGCGCAGTTCCTTGACCGAATGCTGGGTCGGCTTGGTCTTGAGCTCGCCGGCGGCCGCGATATACGGCACCAGGGTCAGGTGCATGAACAGTGCCTTGTCGGCGCCGCGATCGGTGCGGATCTGGCGGATCGCCTCCAGGAACGGCAGCGACTCGATGTCGCCGACGGTGCCGCCGATCTCGACCAGGGCGACGTCGAAGCCCTGGGTGGCGGCGTCGATGCAGCGCTTGATCTCGTCGGTGATGTGCGGGATGACCTGCACGGTCGCGCCCAGGTAGTCGCCGCGGCGCTCCTTGCGGATCACGCTCTCGTAGATCTTGCCGGTCGTGATCGAGTTCTTGCCGGACAGGCGGACATTGATGAAACGCTCGTAATGGCCCAGGTCGAGGTCGGTCTCGGCCCCGTCGTCGGTGACGTAGACCTCGCCATGCTGGAACGGGCTCATCGTGCCCGGATCGACATTGATATAGGGATCGAGCTTCATCATCGTCACGCGCAGGCCTCGGGCCTCCAGGATCGCGGCCAGCGAGGCGGCGGCGATGCCCTTACCGAGCGACGAGACGACGCCTCCGGTAACGAAGATGAGCGGGGTGACGGAAGTGGGGGAAGTCATGGGATCGGCGACCCGCTGGAAATCCCCATTCTACAGGCAAGCGGGGACAACTGCCCTGTTTGGATTGCGTCCGGGTGCGCCGCGACCGGCGGACGCCCATCGACGCGGTCACTCAGCTACTCAGGGCCACCGGAACTCCACGCGCCCATGCGGCTCCACGCACCGACAAGCACGGATAAGCACGACAACACCCCGGACCGGCCGGGGCGTTGCGTGTGGGGCATGACCGCTGTAGCCGCGCCCGGGTAGCCCTTGCATCAGGCCGGATCTTCCTCTTCGGGTTCGGCGGCCTGGGTGGTCTCCGGCGGGCGCGCCTGCTGGGGCGGCGCGGCCGTCTCGTGGTTGCGATGAGCCTGCTTGCGGTGCTCGGCCTCCTTCTCGCGGGCGTGTTCGGCGGCCTGCTCGGCCGTCTTGGCGGCCTGCTCGGCGGCCTCGGCATCGATCTGGGCAGCCTGGGCGGCGCGGTTGGCTTCCTGCGCGGCCTCCTGGGTGCGGGCATCCTGCGCAAACGCGGCAGGCGCGGCGCATGCGATCACGGCGCTGACAGCAAGGGCGGCAAATGGGGATGTGCGCTGGGTCATGTCGGTGTCTCCGGATGGGTGGGGCGGCGGGCATTCAAGGCCCGCACTCCGGTCGCTGCGGTCGCCGCGACGCCCCCAACCTAGCCCCCTGGCGCGCAGCCAGCGCTGAACAACGACTACCTCACCCCACCTGCACGTGACGCTAACACATTGGCCAGGAAAGGGTTTTATCGCATCACACCGCGCCACGGACCGGCACAGGACACACGTGTGCCCGGCCGCCGCCCGGTCGCCCGGCCGCTTCACAGGGCCCGGTCGCCCCGGCGTGCCGGCGCGGCCGCCACGACCTGTCGCCAACCTTGACCGCTCCGGTCACGCAGCCCATTCTGGCGCGCTCCCAACGCCCTCCCAGACGACTGCAGCATCGATGAATTCCCGCTACAACGCCGCCGACATTGAAGTTCTTTCCGGCCTGGATCCGGTCAAACGCCGTCCGGGCATGTACACCGACACCACCCGCCCGAACCACCTGGCGCAGGAGGTCATCGACAACGCGGTCGACGAGGCCCTGGCCGGCCATGCGCGCGAGATCTCGGTGACGCTGTTCAAGGACGGCAGCTGCGAGGTCAGCGACGACGGCCGCGGCATGCCGGTGGACATCCATCCCGAAGAGAAGATCCCGGGCATCGAGCTGATCCTGACCCGGCTGCATGCCGGCGGAAAGTTCAGTAACAAGAACTACACCTTCAGCGGCGGCCTGCACGGCGTCGGCGTCAGCGTGGTCAATGCGCTGTCGCTGCATGTGGATGTCTTCATCAAGCGCGAGGGCAACGAGTACCGGATGTCGTTCAAGGATGGCGATCGCGCCACCCCGCTGGAGACCGTCGGTACCGTCGGCAAGAAGAACACCGGTACGCGGTTGCGCTTCTGGCCGGACCCGAAGTATTTCGACACCCCCAAATTCAGCGTGCGCGCGATCCGCCACCTGCTGCGCGCCAAGGCCGTGCTGTGTCCCGGCCTGACGGTAACCCTGCTGGACGAGGCCACCGGCGAGCGCGACCAGTGGCATTACGAGGACGGGCTGCGCGACTACCTGCGCGGCGAGCTGACCGAACGTGAACTGCTGCCGCCGGAGCTGTTCGTCGGCGCATTGAAAAAGGACACCGAGACCGTCGACTGGGCCGTGGCCTGGGTCGTCGATGGCGAGCTGGTGCAGGAAAGCTACGTCAACCTGATCCCGACCGCGCAGCACGGCACCCACGTCAACGGCCTGCGCACCGGCTTCACCGACGCGCTGCGCGAGTTCTGCGACTTCCGCAACCTGTTGCCGCGCGGCGTCAAGCTTGCGCCGGAAGATGTCTGGGACCGCGTCGCCTTCGTGCTCAGCGTCAAGATGACCGACCCGCAATTCAGCGGCCAGACCAAGGAGCGGCTGTCGTCGCGCCAGGCCGCCGGCTTCGTCGAGGGCGCCGCACACGACGCCTTCTCGCTGTGGCTGAACCAGCACACCGAACTGGGCGAGCGCATCGCGCAGCTGGCGATCGAACGCGCCAGCGCGCGCCTGAAGACCGAGAAGCAGATCGTCCGCAAGAAGGTCACCCAGGGCCCGGCCCTGCCCGGCAAGCTGGCCGACTGCATCAGCCAGGACCTGTCGCGGACCGAGCTGTTCCTGGTCGAGGGCGACTCCGCGGGTGGCAGCGCCAAGCAGGCGCGCGACAAGGATTTCCAGGCGATCCTGCCGCTGCGCGGCAAGATCCTCAACACCTGGGAAGTGGCCAGTACCTCGGTACTGGCGTCAGACGAAGTGCACAACCTGGCGATCGCGATCGGTTGCGATCCGGGCAAGGACGACATCAGCGGCCTGCGCTACGGCAAGGTCGTGATCCTGGCCGACGCCGACTCCGATGGCCTGCACATCGCGACGCTGCTGACGGCGTTGTTCCTGCAGCATTTCCCGGCACTGGTACGCGCGGGCAACATCTTCGTGGCGATGCCGCCGCTGTTCCGCGTCGACGTCGGCAAGCAGGTGTTCTATGCGCTGGACGAAGAAGAAAAGCGCCTGCTGCTGGAAAAGGTCGAACGCGAAAAGATGCGTGGCGCGATCAACGTCACCCGCTTCAAGGGCCTGGGCGAAATGAATCCGCAGCAGCTGCGCGAATCGACGATCCATCCCGATACCCGCCGCCTGGTCCAGCTGACCATCGACGACGATGGCGAGACCCGCTCGCTGATGGACATGCTGTTGGCGAAGAAGCGTGCGGGTGACCGGAAGGCGTGGCTGGAGAACAAGGGCGACTTGGCGACACTCGAAGTCTGATCCTGCAATGTGGAAAGCGGCGCGTCATCACCGCCTGCCGTGGCGACGGCCTCGGCATGCCCACGCCGGGAAAAATTGCCTGGCGCGGCTGGAGAACAAGGGCGACCTGGCGACGCTGGAAGTCTGATCCGGCAAGGCGGCAGGCGGTCCGTGGTGACCGCCTGCCGCGTGGGTCCACCTGCTGCTGTCGGCCTGCTGCTGTCGATCTGCTCCGCCTGCCCGTCGCGTGGTTCGTCCGCCGGGCTTACGCCCCAGCCTCGTCCGCCCATTCGGCAAGATAGATGTCCTTGAGGCTGGCGTAGTGATCGGCTGAATCCTGCAGGCCCTGGATCTCCTGCTCGCCCAGCGTGCGCACGCAGCGCGCCGGGCTGCCCAGCCACAACTCGCCTTCACCGACGATCTTGCCCGGTGGCACGACCGCGCCCGCGCCGACGAAGCCGTGCGTCCTGACGATGGCGCCGTCGAGGATGCAGGCGCCCATGCCGATCAGGCAGCGGTCTTCCAGCGTGCAGGCATGGATGATGCAGCCGTGCCCGATCGTCACGTCCGCCCCGATCACCGTCGGCTGCCCCTCCGGGTGCTGCGGCGAAGGATCGTTGACGTGGATGATGGTGCCGTCCTGCACATTGGTGCGCGCACCGATGCGGATGCTGTTGACGTCGCCGCGGATCACCGCGCCAGGCCAGACCGAGACGTCCTCGCCCAGCTCGACGTTGCCGATCACGGTCGCCGCCGGATCGATGTAGACGCGGGCGCCGAGCGTGGGCCGTCGCCCAAGGAAAGCGCGGGTTCTGTTCATCGTTTGACCTGTGCCGGTACGACCGGAAGCAACAGGCGCGAGCGCAGTTCCGGCGTGTGGTGGATGGTGTTGTTGGCGATCCGCCACGTCGTTTGCTCGGCATTGATGCCGCCGAGGTTGAGGTTGCGGTCGAAGCGCGGGAAGTTGCTGCTGGAAATCTCGAGCCTGATCCGGTGGCCGGGCAGGAACACGTTACTGGTCGCGCCCAGCGGCACCGTTACCTCGTAGACACCACCCGGTGCCATCCATACTTCCCTGTCCTGGCCCTCGCGGTAGCGCGCGCGCAGAATGCCTTCGAGGATGTTGAACGCGCGCCCATCCGGGTGCACGTCGACGAGCTTGGCGGTGAAGTCGGTATCGACGACATCGGACGAGACATGCAGGACGACCCGCGGGATGCCGGTGACATCCAGCGCCTGCACCAGCGGCTCGGAGGTGTAGACCAGCACGTCGCTGCGCGCCTCGACCGGACGCTGGTCGAGCGCTCCGGCAACGGCATCGGGACTGCCCGTACAGCACATCGAGCCGCCCCGCGAAGGCACCGGGTTGGCAGGGTCGTAGACGAAGCGGTCGGCGTCCGACCCGGCGACGTGCGCAGCGGCGCCCTCCGCCGGCCTCTCGCGCAGCACGCCATCGCCGGCCAGGCTGTTGGCCCCTCGGGTACTGTCGATCAGGAACTCGCGTTCGACCGTTCCCGCCACCGGCCACTGCCCGGCCTGCTGCCAGCGGTTCCTGCCCATGTTGTAGTAGCGCAGCTTCGGCCAGGCGCGGATCGCTGCGCGCGCGGATGCATCGTCCTTCAGCCAGGCGTCGAACCAGGTCAGGTAGGTCTTGCGGTAGTCGAAACGGGTATCGCCGACCTCAAGCTCGCCGATACGCGTGTGCTCGGACGCGCCGCGCTCGAAATCGCAATGGCTGTGCGGGCTGATGATCGCGAACTGATGGTCGCGCGCGATCTGTGACACCGACGTCGCGCGCAGGTGGTTGAACTCGGCCAGCGTGATGTCAGCGCCGAAGTCATACCAGGAATTGATGAACAGTGCCGGCACGTCGGAGGTATATGCGGGGGTCATGTACGGCAGTCGGCTCCAGTACGGATCGGTCGGCGCGCGCGAGATGTTGTCGGCGAAGTCGGTCGCAGGCATGCCCTGCGCCGACAGCGCATCCTTCATCGGCAGATGCCAGACGGCCTTCCAGAAATCGACCGGCGACGGCTTGCGTGCACGCTCCCAGAGACGGTCGTTGGCGTTGTATTCGGCGCGATCCAGTCCCGCCGGCAAGCGCGGGAACACCTTCTGCCCGTGACTGCCGAACCAGCCGATACTGCCTGCCCACTCCGCCACGCCGCCGACACGGACGCCGAAGTAACGATACTGCTCGCCAAGCGATCCCATCGCGCTGCCCGACGCCTGCGGGATCAGCGCCTTCAGCGCCGGATGCTTCTGGCCGGCCATGAACAGTTGCACGTCGCCCTCGTAGGAGCAGCCATAGGCGCCGACGCGCGCGTTCGACCAGTCCTGCCGCGACAGCCAGTCGACGGTGTCGTAACCGTCGAGGTCATCGCCGACCGACACGATGTAGTCGCCCTCGGACTGGAAGCGACCACGCTTGTCCTGGATCGCCACCGCATAACCGTTGCCGGCGAAGAAACGGATGATCGAATCGCGATCGCGCAGGAAGGCCGCATGCTTGGCGTCCTTGCTGTAGGGCGTGCGGATCAGCACGACCGGCACCGGCCCGGTGGTCGTCGCCGGCAGGTAGAGATCGGTCGCCAGGCGCACGCCATCGCGCATCGTCACGAACACGTTGCGCTCGACCCGCGGCTCGGCAGCCGCCTGCGCCGGAACCGGCACCGAGGCCGCCATCGCCACGCTCAGGGTGCCGGCACACCACAGGCCAGCAAACAGCAATAGCACCGACCGCATCCATCGGCCACGCGTACTGCACGGCCCTGCGGGCGCCTTGCCCCGAAGTGACTTGCCCGTAGGTGACTCGCCCGCAAGTTCCTTGACTGCGAGTGCCTTGACCCTAGGCGTTCCGATCGCAGACGACATCATCGACAGCAGTCTCATGGCGCACACTCCAGCAGGCGGGTGGCGCGCTCGCGCCACGCCAGGAACAGGAAGCCGAGGACACCCCAGCCCACGATCAGGATCCATTCCAGGGGAATCCCCTGCCCGCGGATCAGCGGCTCGAACAGTGCGATCAGCGACATCGCCAGCGAGAACAGCGCACCGAACACCAGCACCGGCGTACCGCCCGGCACCACGAAGGGGGCGGGCGCCGCGGCGCTGCGTCGCAGCTTCAACGCGCCAACGCAGGCCAGCACGAAGGTGAACGCCAGGCAGATCGAGGCCATGTTGACCAGCGGCAGCACCGCGCCGCGACCGAGCAGCATGCCGGCCAGGCTGAAGAAGCCCAGGAACAGCACCGCCGCCGCCGGCGTCGCATGCCGCGGATGCAACCTGCCCAGCGTTTCCGGCAACAGCCCGATGCGCGCCTGCGCCATCACCACGCGTGCGGCGATCAGCACCACCGAGTTCCAGGTCTTCAGCAGCGAGAACGCGGCCGCCAGCAGGATCACCCGGCTCAGCAGTCCGTTCGGCAGCACATGCTCCACCGCGACCGCGGTCGCCAGCGGGGCCCCGGCCAGTTGCTGCCATGGCGTCGCCATCGATGCCGACAGCAGCGCCGCGCAATAAAACAGCACGGCAATGACCACCGACGCGATCATGATCCGCGCGATGGTCTGCGCCGACACCCCGGGCGCGGATTCCTCGATCGCCTGCGGAATGGCCTGGAACCCGTTGAGGAAGAACGCGGTGTTGGCGAAGATCCATGCGGCGCCGATCCACCACGGCGACGCGCCGCCGGAGGCGAACATCGGCGCGATGTTCGCAGCGCTGCCGGTGGCCGACGCCATCGCCAGGGCCACGACCGCCACCGCGAGGAAACCGTAGGTGACCACGCTCTGGAAGCGCACCGCCAGCCGCACGTCGCGATAGTTCAGAAAGGTCATCAGCAGCACGCCGGCCGCGCCCAGAACGACCGCATCCAGCGTGATCTGCTCGCCCATCAGCGTGTACAGGGCCGGTCCCTTGAGCTCGGGAAACAGCACCTGCAGCATCCATGGCAACACGATCGCCTCGAACGCTGCGACCGCGGTCAGGTGCAGCGTGACGAACCAGCCGACGAAGAAGCCGGCGCGGATGCCGAAGATGCGATACGCGAAGATGAACTCGCCGCCGGCTTCCGGCATCCGCGACGACAGCTCCGCGTACACCGCCGCCAGCAGGCACATCAGCACGCCACCGGCCAGGAAGGCCAGGCAGGCCCCGAGCGGCCCGGCGGCCTCCAGCCAGTCGCCCAGTACCACGACCCAGGCCGAGCCGATGATCGATCCGAAGCCCAGTGCGAAATACTGGAAGCGGCCGATGGTGCGCCGTGGTTGTGGCGTGGGCACCGCGGGGGCGCCCACAGACGGAGCTTGTCCGTATCCGGGAGTGCCTGTTGACTTGCGTTGGCTTTCTTCCCGGATCGTCATGGCGGTCTCCTAGCGCTTCAGCCCGAGCATCGCGCGGGCTTCGTCCGGTGTTGCCACCTCGCAGCCGACATCGCGGATGATCCTGACCGCACGCTCGACCAGTTGGGCGTTGGTCGCAAACACGCCACGCTCCAGGTAGAGATTGTCTTCAAGCCCGACGCGGGCGTGTCCGCCCAGCACAACCGACTGCGCGACCATCGGCATCTGCTGCGCGCCGATGCCGAACGCCGCCCACTGTGCGCCCGGCGGCAGCAGGCGCTTCATGTACAGGATGGTTTCGACATCCGACGGCAGGCCCCAGCGCGAGCCCAGCACCATCTGGTACATCGGCGGCGCATCGAACAGCCCCTCGGACACCATCTGGTTCGCGAACAGGATGTCGCCCGGAGCGAACACCTCGATCTCCGGCTTGACGCCAAGCGCCTTGAACGTGGCGGCCATGCGCCGCAGGGTGCGCTGGCTGTGCAGGTAGACGTATTCGAAGTCGCCATCCATCTGGTTCTGGGTGGTGACATCGAGCGAGCACATGTCCGGCAGGTTTTCGCGGATGTGGGCCGTGCGGTTCTCGACCGTGCCCACATCGGTGCCGGGCCCGGCGATGCTGTCGTTCTCCGGATCCGGGACATACAGACCACCGCCGCCGCAGGTCAGGTTGAGCACGGCGCGCAGGCCCTTGGCACGCACCCGCTCGGTCAACTCCTTGAACAGCACCGGATCGCGCGAGCCCTGGCCGGTCTGCGGATTGCGCACGTGCAGGTGCACGGCGGTCGCGCCGGCCTCCTGGGCTTCCAGCGCGGCGGTGGCGATCTGCTCCGGGGTGATCGGAAACGCGGGATGCTTGGGGTTGTACTTGTTCTCGCCCGTGACCGCGCAGGTCAGGATTACTTTGCGTTTCATGATGGCGCCCTTTGGTGGCTGGCTGGATGGTCAGGCAGGAATGGCGTTCTGTCTGGAGGACTGGATCGGATGAAGACTGGATCGGATGCCGAGCGCTGGCGGCGCTGCAGTGCAGCAGGCTTGCAGGCCAGGGGCATTCCGCAGCCCCGCTTGCCGAATTTAAATCATAACCATTATATTAATTGTGGCGCAACTGGCGTCGGATACCTAAAAACGCACGGGGAGACGTCAGCATGGACACACGCTTGCGGGTGGGACTGGTCGGGGTCGGCGCGGTCGCGCAGGTGCACCTGGAGGCCTACCGGAGCCTGCCGCTGATCGAGGTCGTGGCCGCCGCGGACCCGTCGGCCGAACGCCTGGCGACGGTGGTCGCGCGCGAAGGCCTGACCGGCTACGACACGGTGGACGCGATGCTGGCCGCCGAACAACTCGACATCGCCTGCGTGCTGACGCCTACATCGGCGCACGAGGCGGCCGTGCTGGCCTGCGCGCGCGCCGGCGTGCACGTGCTGTGCGAGAAACCGCTGTCGCTGTCGGTGGACGCCTGCGAACGCATGATCGAAGGCTGTCGCCAGCATGGCGTGCAGCTGTGTTATGGCGCCTCGTACCGCTACCTGCCGGCCTTGATCAAGGCCCGCGAGATCATCCTCGGCGGCGGGCTGGGCGACATCCTGCTGTTGCGCGAATTCGCCATCGGCGGGACCGGCATCGAAGGTCGGCAGACGCTGGGGCCGGTGCACTTTCCCGCCGGCGGACCGGGTGGCTCGGGCATGGGACTGGTCGACCATGGCATCCACCTGATCGATACCTTTTCATGGTTGATGGACTCGCCGATCCGTTCGGCCAGCGGACGCGGCAATCGCGCGGGCGCGGCGCAGGGACCGGAATTCATGACGATGGAATTCGGCAATGGCGCGCTCGGCCACCTGCTGTACGAGGACGGCACCTTCGCCACCGAACTACCGACCGAGGGCCACTTTTCTTGGGGTGGTGGCTGGGACGTGTCCGGTCGTGTCGCGCCCGGCCAGTGGCAGGCGCATCCGGGCTGCATCCATGTGCACGGCACGCATGGCGCGCTGCGCATCCATCACTATGGCAACCACCTGTACTGGAGCGATGCGCGTGGCATCCGCCAGATCGAGGTGCGGGGCGATGCGATGCCGGGCAATTTCGCACTGCAACTGGCGACGTTTGCCGATGCGATCCGTGCCGGCGACAACGCACCGGTGCCGGGTGAAGTGGGATTCGCGGCCTGCCGCGCCCTGCTTTCGGTCTACGCCACGCGTTAAGATCCCCCTCATTGCAGTATCGCGGAACAAAGACACCGGCATGGCGGCAGGACGTAAAAAGGGCGATCACGATGCCCGGCGGATACAGATCGCCGAAGCGACGTGCCGGGTCATCCTCAGGATGGGCGTGGAACGGGCCGGCATCGCGGAGATCGCCCGCGAGATGGGCTGCTCCACCGGCGTGGTGATGCATTACCACTCGAGCAAGGCCGAGCTGTTGCTGTTTGCCAAGAACCTGCTGTTCGACACCGTCTACGATCGCGTCGCCCAGGCCCGGCAAGGGCCGGCCGAAATCGACACCCTGGTCGCGATGGGGCGGGAGATGCTGCCGCTGGACGCCGCCGCGGTGGAACGCTGGCGCGTGCTGACCGCATTCAATGGCCTGGCGATCGGCAATCCCGACCTGATGAAGCTGCAGGCCAAGCGCGACCTGCGCTTCACCAAGATCTTCTCCGACGCGATCCGCGAACTGCAGCAGGCCGGCGTGCTGTCGGCCAAGCTCGATGCATTGACCGAAGGCCGCGGTATCGCCGCGCTCGCCGACGGCATCTCCGGCGAAGTGGTCATGAGCCCGGGCACCTGGAAGCCCAGGCAGAGCCTGGCCTTCATGGAACGGCATATCCGGATGCTGGCCGCGGTGCCATGACCGCGTGCACGCCGCGCAACGGTGCGTAACTCTGCGTGCGGCACGCATACCGGCATCCCTGCCCCCTGCTCTCCTCAGGGCATCAGCCCGGACCGGCCACCATGGTCGGCACGGCACGTCCCATCGCCGACTGCATGAAGTCCACGAACACGCGCAGCTTGGGCAGCATGTGGCGACCCGAGGGCCATAGCAGGTGATAGCTGCTGCTGAAGTCGATGTAGTCGTCCAGCACGCTGTGCAGGCTGCCATCGGCCAGTGCGGCGTTAACCGAGAAATCCGGCAGGCAGGCGATGCCGCGACCACGCTGGGCGAAACACAGGCGGGTGTCGATGTTGTTGCAGACCATCGAGATCGGCAGCCGCGCCGCCGCTTCGGCGTCCGGCCAGCGCAGCGGCCATTGCTCGAGCTTTCCGGTCGACGGGAAGCGATAGTGCAGGCACAGGTGCGTGGCCAGGTCCGACGGCTGTCTCGGCGTGCCATGGCGCGCAAGGTAATCGGGCGAGGCCACGAGCCGCTGGCCGAAGTCACCGAGCTTGCGCGCCACCAGTCGCGAGTCGCGCGGCGCTCCGGTGCGGACGACGACATCGAAGCCTTCTTCGATGACATCGACCAGGCGGTCGCTGAAATCCAGGTCGAGCTGCACGCGCGGATAGGCATGCATGAAGTCGGCGAGCACCGGCAGCACCAGCGAACTGACCAGCGGCAAGCTGATGCGCAGCACGCCGCTCGGCGTACCGGCGCGGCTGCACAGCTCGGCCTCGATGTCGTCGATCTCGTCGAGGATGCGCCGGCTACGCTCCAGCAGTTGCTGGCCTTCCGGCGTCAGCGCGATGCTGCGCGTGCTGCGATGGAACACGCGTACGCCCAGCCGGTCCTCGAGCCGCGCGACGCGCTTGCCGACGGCCGACGCGGAAATGCCGAGCTGGCGACCCGCGGCCGCGAAGCTGCGGGTTTCAGCGACGACCACGAACACGCTCAAGCCAGCCAGACGCTCCATGCATGCCTCCATTGCGGACAGAAACGTCCGCACAGCAGGGAACTCTAGACCTCTTTATCCTCAAAGTGTCGGTGGCCATGCTGGCCGTCTCACCTGCGGACTACTTCGATGTCGACACTCCTGCCGCCTTCCCGCCACGCCGGCCCTTCATCCACGTGCCGCGCCCCGGCGTCCAGCGCCCCCGCTGGCACGGAGACCTCCGATGCTGGCGACGCGCCGCTGCGCCTCCGCCGCGAGCTGCTGGCCTCGGCCGGCCTGATCGGGCTGGCGGCCGCCATGCCCCCCGCCCTCGCGACCGCCCCGGTGCTGGAGACGCCTGCGGCGCTTGGTGCCTCGCTCGATGCCGTCATCGAGCAGGCCCTGTCCAGACGTTTGGTCGGCTGTGTCGTGCTGGTCATGCGCGATGGCAAGCCGGTTTACCAACACGCAGCCGGCCTGGCCGATCGCGAAGCCGGGCGGCCGATGCAACTGGACACGCTGTTCCGGTTGGCGTCGGTCAGCAAGCCGATCGTCAGCACCGCCGCACTGGCACTGGTCGCTGCCGGCAGGCTCGAGTTGGATGCCCCGATCCACCGTTGGTTGCCCGACTTCCGGCCAGCCCTTGCCGATGGCCGCGTGCCCGACATCAGCCTGCGCCAGTTGCTGACCCATACCTCCGGGCTGGGCTATCGCTTCCTGGAGTCTGATGGCAATGGCCCGTACGCACGCGCCGGTGTCTCGGACGGTCTCGACCACGTGGGCCTCAGCCTGCAGGACAACCTGCGTCGCCTCGCCAGCGCGCCACTGCTGTTCGCTCCGGGCAGCCAATGGCGCTACTCGCTGGGTATCGACGTCGCCGGGGCCATGATCGAAGCAGCGACCGGGCAGCCTCTGGCCGCCGCCTTGCAGGCGCTGGTCGGTGCGCCGCTGGGCTGGCGCGATACCGGCTTCATCGCGACCGCGCAGGAACGATTGGCCGCGGTCTACATCAACGACGCTCCCCTGCCCCGGCGCATGCATGGGGCGGAGACGATCGCGCCGTTCCCGGACACCGTCGGTATTGCCTTCGATCCGGCGCGTGCCTTCAGCCGTGGCGCGTTCGCATCCGGCGGTGCCGGCATGGTCGGCAGCGCCATCGAATTCCTGCAGTTGCTCGACACGCTGCGCCAAGGCGGCGCCGGGTTATTGCCGCCTGCGGTCGTCGAGGACATGGCGCGCAACCAGACCGGCGACCTCGGACCTCCGGACATGCCGGGAACCGGTTTCGGCCTTGGCTTCTCGGTGCTTCACGATCCTGCTGCGGCCAGATCGCCCGAGTCCGCAGGGACCTGGCGATGGGGCGGCGCCTACGGACATGCCTGGTTCGTCGATCGTGCCCGCGGGATCAGTGTGGTGGCTTTGACCAACACCTTGTACGAAGGCATGTCCGGCGCATTCGTCGGCGACGTACGGGATGCGATCTACGCAAGCCTGTCCGCGCGCGAGGCATCGCGATGAGCGCCGACTGCGGTGCGCTGCCACGTGCTGCAGGATCGGCTGCTCCAACATCGGGTGCTGCAGCATTGGGCGCAGCCCCTTCCCAGCAGGCCCGCCTGCCATGGACCGGCCTGCTGGCCCTGGCCGCCGGTGGATTCATCACCATCCTGACCGAAGCCTTGCCGGCAGGTCTGCTGCCGCAGATCGGGGCGGGCCTGGGCGTGTCCGAAGCCTGGGCCGGGCAACTGGTCAGCGTCTATGCCCTGGGGTCGTTGCTGACCGCGATCCCGCTGACGGCCGCGACCCGCGCGTGGCCGCGCCGGCGCCTGCTGCTGTGCGCGATCGCCGGCTTCATCCTCGCCAACACGATCACCGCGCTGTCGCCGCACTACGGACTGACCCTGGTCGCGCGTTTCCTTGCCGGCATCAGCGCCGGCCTGTTGTGGGCCCTGGTGGCCGGCTACGCGGCGCGCATGGTCGCGCCGGAACAGGCCGGTCGTGCGATCGCGGTGGCGATGGTCGGAACGCCGCTGGCGTTGTCGCTCGGCATTCCCGCCGGCGCCGTCATTGGACAGATGATCGGCTGGCGCTGGACCTTCGGCCTGATGTCCGTGCTCAGCGTGCTGTTGCTGCTGCTCGCGCGCCGCGTGCTGCCGGAATTCCCCGGCCAGCACGGCGACGCCAGTCGGGGCATCGGTGGCGTCCTGCGTATTCCCGGCGTGGCGATCGTGCTGGCGACCCTGTTCGCCTTCGTGCTCGCGCACAACCTGCTGTACACCTACATCGCACCGTTCGCGCAACACGTGGGATTGGCCGGCCAGGTCGACCGCCTGTTGCTGACGTTCGGCCTGGCATCGCTGGTCGGCATCGGCCTGGTCGGGCTGCGCGTGGATCGATGGCTGCGCGGGCTGACGATCGCCACGGTCGTGCTGTTCCTGCTGGCCACGCTGGCATTGGCGGTGGCAAGCCAGCATCCGTGGGTCGTCTACCTGGCCTGCATCGTCTGGGGACTGGCCTTCGGTGGCTCGCCGACGCTGTTCCAGGCCGCGTCGGCGAAGGCGGCCGGGGACGCAGTGGACATCGCGCAGTCGATGATCGTCACGTCTTGGAATCTCGCGATCGCCGGCGGCGGCATCATCGGCGGCCTGCTGCTGGGCGGCGTGGGCACGCGTGCGTTGCCGGCGATGATGCTGGTATTGATTTCGGTCGCACTGGTCATCGTGCTCGCAACGCGGCGACATGGCTTCCGCTGAGGCACGGACTGCCGCAGACGGCGCCGACACCTTGCAGACACGGGACAGCCATGCGTACCGCGACCGAGGTCAGCTGCGCTGGCGCACCCGGCTGACCAGCAACACGCCGGTCATCACCAACGCGGTCCCCGCGACCTGCCAGGCGCCCATCGGCTCGTGCAGGATCAGCAGACTCAGCAGGATCGTCGAAACCGGTCCGACCATGCCGATCTGCGCAGCCAGCGATGAGCCGATCCGGGACACGCCCAGCATCACCGCCAGCACCGGGAACACCGTGCAGACGGTGCCGTTGAGCAGCGACAGCCAGTGCACCTGCACCGGCAGTTCGAACAGGCTCGCGGCCGGTCGCAGCAGCAGGAACTGCGCGATGCACAGCACGCTGGCAACGATGCTCGCATAGGCGGTCAGGCGCACCGCGCCGATCCGGCCGACGACTTCGCCGCTGCCATACAGGTAGATCGCGTACGACAGCGCGCTGGCGAACACCAACGCGCTGCCGGTCAGGATGCCGGCGCCACCGATCTGCAGGTCATGGCCGAAGGCCAGCAGCACGCCCGCATAGCTGATCGCCAGCGCGACCAGTTGCAGGCGGCTCGGCCGGCGACGCGCGAATACCACGCCGATCAACAGCACCAGGGTCGGGGTCAGGTACAGGATCAGCCGTTCCAGCGTGGCGGTGATGTAGGCCAGCCCGGCGAAGTCGAGGAAGCTGGCGAGGTAGTAACCGAACACGCCCAGCAGCAGGATCCGCCAACGGTCCGCATGGAGCAGCGGTTGCGCGCGGCGCGCGGCCCAGATCCCCATCAGCACGAAGAACGGCAACGCCACCAGCATCCGCAGCGCCAGCAGGGTCACCGCATCGACGCCGTAGCGATAGCCGAGCTTGACGATGATCGCCTTGCCCGAGAACGCGATCGCCCCGATACCGGCCAGCAGCACGCCATACAGGTCCAGGCGGTGCGACGGAGCCACAGGTGCGGGTGGCGGCACCTGCTCCTGCACGCGTAGCGCGCTCATCGGGCCACCGCGCGACGACGTGCGAGGGCGTCTGAAGCCGGCGATGCCGGGCAGGAACAATAAAGAACGTGCATGGCGTTGATTGTAAGGGCTGTCGTGCCAGACCCATGCAGTGCAGCTCATGTTGCTGATGCCGCGACTGCGCCCCGCCGCATGCCGCGCGAACCTGTCCCGTCCCCGTGCGGCGTAGTCGCGCCGCGGCCCTCAGAACCTGTCCACGATCTGTCGCGAGCGTAGCCAGGTGGTGCGTGGTGTGCATGCCAGTGAAGAGCAGGCAGAAAGCGCAGTGTACGTGCGGCACATGAGCATTTGTGGCCACCCTCCGTGGTGGCCACCCTTCGGGCCATCGCTGGCGCGATGTCAAGAACCGCTCCTGGCGGTTCTTTCGAGCACCGCACGCGCCAGATGGCAAGCGCAACAAAAGCGTGAACAGGTTCTCAGCCCATCAGCACCACTTCCTCGGCGCTGGTCGGATGGATCGCCACGGTGTCGTGCAGGTCGGCCAGCGTAATGCCGCGCTTGAGCGCGACCGCGAAGCCTTGGATGATCTCGTCGGCACCGTCGCCCATCAGGTGGATGCCGACCACGCGCTGGTCCTGCGCCTGCGCGCGGTCGCCGACGCAGACCAGCTTGAACAGGCTCTGCTGCGGCGAATCGGCCAGTGCCGACAGCATCGGCCGGAACGTGGTCGTGTAGACCTGCACCGCATCGCCATATTGCTTGCGCGCCTGCGCTTCGGTCAGGCCGACCATGCCCAGCGGCGGGTGCGCGAAGATCGCGGTGGCGATGTTGTCGTAGTCCAGGCGCGCGCCGGCCTTGCCGCCGAACAGGCGGTCCATCAGGCGACGCGCCGCGGCGATCGCGACCGGCGTCAGGGTCACCTGCCCGGTGACATCGCCGACCGCGTGCACGCTGGCGACGCTGGTGTCCTGGTAGGCATCGACCACGACATTGCCACGCGCGTCGAGCGCCACGCCCGCCTCTTCCAGGCCGATGCCCCAGGTATTGGCATTGCGGCCGATCGCGAACAGCACGGCGTCGTACCCCTCATGACGACTGCCATCGTCGGCGACCAGGCGGATGCGTTGCGCGTCGTCGCGTTCCAGCGCGGCCAACGAATAACCGAACGACAGGCCGACGCCCTGGTGCCGATAGGCCTGCACCAGGTGCTCGCCGAGATCGGCATCGACCAGGCTCAGCAGGCCCTGTCCGCGCACGAACACATCCACGCGGCTGCCCAGTGCCTGCAGCACGCCTGCCAGCTCGACCGAGATATATCCGCCACCGATCAACGCGACCCGCGCGGGCGCGTCGCACCAGTTGAAGAAATCGTCGGACACGCTGCCCAGCGCCGCGCCCGGGATCTCCGGTCGCTGCGGCTGCGAGCCGGTTGCGAGCAGCACATGCCGCGCGGTGATGCGCGTGCCGTCGTCGGTATCGACGGTATGAGGGTCATGCAGGCGTCCGCGCGTGGGCAGCAGCACGACACCGGCCGCATCGAGCCGGCGGCGATAGCTGGCGTGGATGTTGCCGATGTAGCGCTGGCGGTCGGTGATGAAGGCGGGCCAGTCGAAGCGCGGTGCGGCCGGGACATCGAAGCCCAGGCGCGAGGCCATCGCGATCTGCCCGCCCAGCGCCGATGCGAGCCACATCGCCTTCTTCGGCACGCAGCCGACGTTGACGCAGGTGCCGCCCAGTTCGCCGGGTTCGAGCAGGACCACGCGCGCGCCATGCTGCGCCGCCCGGAACGCCGCCGCCAGACCGCCGGAACCGCCGCCAAGCACGACCAGGTCGACATCGAGCGTCGCACCGTTGTCGCCGGCCTCGCCTGCGGGGGGGAGCTGTGCATCGGGTCGGTTCATGCGAAACGCTCCATCGCGTAAGGGGCGGGATCGAGATGCGGCGTCTTTCCCGTCATCAACTCATCGAGCAGGCGCGCGGTGGCGACGCTCATGCTGACTCCCATCATGCCGTGCCCGGTGGCCAGCCACAGGCGATCTCGACCGGGCATGCGCCCGATGATCGGCAGGTCGTCCCAGGTCAGCGGACGCCAGCCGAACCACTCTTCGCGCTTCTCCGCACCGACCGGGGCGTGCAGGTACTCGCCGGCACCGCGCTCGAGCGCGGCCAGGCGGCGTGGGGTCAGGTGGGTGTCGTAACCGGAGAACTCCATCGTGCTGCCCAGTCGATAGCCGCTGTCCCAGGTGGTCACGCAGATGCTGCGCTCGAACAGCACGATCGGCTGCCGCGGCGCGGGCTGCGGCCGGCTGTAGGTGATCGAATAGCCCTTGCCCGGTTGGATCGCCCGCCCCAGCGCGCGCAATCCCAGCGCCCTGCCTAGCGGACCCGACCAGGCACCGGTGGCGATGACCACGTCGCGCGCGGAAAAGCGACGCCCACCGGCGGCGACCTCGCTGCGCTCGCGCGATTCGGTGATCGCATCGACCGGGCACTGCTCGACGATCTCGCCACCGAGCTGGCGCACCACGCGCGCCAGTTCGGCGACATAGTGGTCCGGACGCAGCCGGGCATCGCCGGGAAACCGCACCGCGCCGACCAGTCCTTCGCGCAGCGCCGGTTCGACCTGCAGGTAGGCCGGCCCGTCCATCGGCTCGGAGACGATGCCCAGTTCCGCCAGCGCCGGCAGGTCGCGGCAATAACGTTCGAATTTCTGCGGATCGCGGAAGACATAGGCAAAGCCTTCCTCGGCGAACGCGCAGTCGAGCTGGTAGCGCGACACCAACGCTGGGAACGCTGCGCGCGATGCCTGCAGGATGCGCCCCTTGGCCAGCATCGCGGCATGCCAGTCGCGACGGTTGCAGCGCGACGCGAAACGCAGCATCCACGCCCACAGCGCCGGATCGATGCGCGGCTTGACGTAGAACGGTGCATCGGGCGTCAGCATCCAGCGCAGGGCCTTGCCGATCGTGCCCGGCGCGGCCAGCGGCGACGCGTGACTGGGCGTCAGCGTGCCGCAGTTGCCATGCGAGCTGCCGGCGCCGATGCGGGTGGCTTCGAGCACGCGGACGCTGCGTCCGGATTCGAGCAGGGACACCGCGCTCGCAAGCCCGACCACGCCCGCGCCGATGATGATGACGTCAGTGGAGGATTCCATCACCACAGTGTAGCGATCCGGCGCGCCCGGTTTCGCGCTTCGACCCGCCGGTTTGCGCCGTCATGGGGATCGCAGCATTCCGTCCATGCGTCCGTTGCCGGGGGCGGCTTGATCCCACTGTCCGCGCTAGCGCGTTCGCATCGGCGGCCTCACGCCATGGCTCCACCAGCGCCACAGCCATTCCACCGGGCCGAGCCGATGCCGCGACAGCCACCAGTGGCTCGCCAGCACCTGCAGCGCGAACACCAGCAGCACCAGCAACACCTGCTCCGCGCGTCCTAACTGTCCCCACGCACCGGCGCCGTAACCATAGAACAGGCTCGACGCCAACAGCGACTGCAGCAGGTAGTTGCTCAGCGCCATGCGCCCGGCCGGCGCCAGCCAGCGCAGCACGCGTGCGAGCGCCTGCGACTGGAAGGCGAGGACGAACAGCGCCAGGTAGGCCAGCGCCAGCGGCAGGCTGGCCGCCATCTTCACGGCGGTGGCGATCGTCGCCTGGCCAAGCTGCGCCGGACTGAAGCGGGTGCCCAGCGCGAGCGCGCCGACCTCCATCGCGATCCCCAGCGGCAATGCGATGGCGGCCAGCCGGATGAAGAAGCCGCGATGCCGGCCAATATCGTCAATCCGGCCGCTGGCCACCAGCCAGTTGCCGATCAGGAATACGCCCAGGGCCATCGGAATCGACAGCCAGATGGCCTGCAGCACCAACAGAAAATCCTGCAGGCGCTGCAGGCTGACGGCCAGGAAATCGCCTTGCGCGTAACGATCGGCGGCCCGGGTCGCGTCGGCCATGCTCTCGTCGATGACCGACGCCAGCGCGGCGCCGTCGATCGACGCCATCGCCAGCATCAGCCCGCCCACCGCCAGCATCATCACGGCGGCGGCGGCATACAGGGCGGTGCCGACGCCGGCCTGCAGCCCAGGCGACAGCCCGCGCATGCCCAGCAACAACAACCCGGCCAGCGCATACAGATGCAGGATGTCGCCTGGCCACAACAGCACCGCGTGCGCCAGGCCCAGCACCAGCAGCATCGCGCAGCGGCGCTTGAACATCCGGCGGAAGCCACGGCCATCGTCGGCCGACGGTCCCGGTCGACGCGCCATCAACGCGAAGCCGATGCCGAACAGCAGCGCGAACAACACCCAGAACTTGCCCTGCACCAGTACTTGCACCAGCCACGCGGCGCGGTAATCCCAACCGGTGGCGTCGGCAGGAACGCCGAGCGCCATCTCCTGCATCGGCCGGCTGAACCACTCGATGTTCATCAGGAAGATGCCGAGCAACGCGAAACCACGCAGCGCATCCAGCACCGGCAAGCGTTGCGCTGGCGGCAGCGACGACAGCGCCGGCGACCCCGGATCTGGCAAGCCGGTGCCGTTGCCGGCATCAGGCAACGGCGGCAAACCGCCGCGCGTCGCCTGCGGCGATCGGGTCAGAACCTGTTCACGGTCTGTCGCGAGCGCAGTCAGATGGCGCGTGGAGGACACAGTAGTGAGCAGCGGGCAGGAATCGCAGTGTACGTGCCTATCAATCAACATGTTCATGAGCATTTGGGGCCACCCTCCGTGGTGGCCACCCTTCGGGCCATCGCTGGCGCGATGTCAAGAACCGCTCCATGCGGTTCTTTCGAGCACCGCACGCGCGTCAGCTGGCAAGCACGGCAAGATCGTGAACAGGTTCTCAGAGTTTCCAGCCGACGAAATTCCAGGCCCACAACGACCACGCGGCCAACGCGAACACCGCCACAACGACCAGGTGTCGCGACTTGCGCCAGAAGCCCCAGCCGCGCGCGCGCAGGAACGGCCACAGCAGCAGGATGTTGACCAGGCTCAGCAGCATCAACAGCGGCGCGGTCCACAGCAGCACGGGCAGGAACACGCCGGGATAGCCGTAGAACACCGCGGTCTCATCGCCGGTCGCGCGCTTCAGATAGACCAGCACGGCGACCACCCAGGCCAGCCAGGCGAAGGCGCTGACATACAGCCAGAACGCGGCACGGCGTGCGGCCGGTGCAACCTGCTCGCGACGGCCGCGACGCAGCCACGCGCCGACCAGCACCAGCAGCGCGAGCACGCCGGTCACGGTCAGCAGCAGCAACCAGTTGTCGAGCACCGACAAGGTCTGCACGCGGGTGAACGCGTTGTGGCCGAGCGCACTGGCATAGCCGGTGATCTCGCCCTTGTCGTTCTCGAAGAAGCTGATCCGTCCCTGCCCTTCGGCTTCGCGGAACACCAGCCCGCCTTCGGGGATCCAGCGCGAGCTTTCGCCATTGCTGGTGATGACCAGGCTCTGGTCGTCGGCCGCCGCGACGTCCTGCGTCGTCGACAGGAACACCTTCTCGGCACTGCGATGGTTGCTGCGGTCGCTGTTGTACTTGCCGACGAAGCGGCTGGCGTCGAAGCCTGCCGGCACTGCCGGCACCGCCGCGGCGCGCGCGTTCTCGAAATAGCGCTCGAGGATCAGGCCCGCGAACTGGCCGGCGAAGCGACGGCCAGTATCGGTGTTGGTGGAGATGAAGATGCCCACGCCCAGCTCGGGCGCCACCGTCATGCCCGAATGGAACCAGCTGGTCGCACCGCCGTGGCCCAGCGTTTCGACCTGGCCATAGCGGGTGTTGAAGAACCCGTACGAGAAGCCGCTGACTTCCTTGGCGTTGCGGAACAGCGGCGGCGAGCGCAGCCGCGCATATTCGGCCGGCGTCAGCACCTGGGTGCCGTCGAGTTCGCCGCCGCGCAGCAGCATGCGCATGTAGCGGCCCATGTCCGCAGCCGTGCTCGACGCGCCGCCGACCGGACCGACCTGGGCGATATACTCGAACACCTGCGGCTTGTAGCCGCCACCGCCGCGCTTGAAGCCCTGCGACCAGCGGCCGGTGAAGGCCGCGCCCGCGTTGCGCGAATCGCTGTCGCTGAGCGGCTCGCGGAACGTCGTCGAGGTCATCTGCATCGGCGCGAACAGTTCGCGCTCGACCAGGGTGTCGAAATCGGTGCCGTTGAGATGCGCGACCAGCACGCCGAGCAGCGCGAGCGAGTAGTTGGAGTACACCGCGCGGGTGCCGGGCTCGCGTACGCGCGCCGGCCGGTGCTGCTGGATGTACTGCTCCAGGCTGGTGACGCGGTCGGCACGGTCGACGAACAGGTGTCCCATCGCCGAGTCTTCATAGCCAGCGGTATGCGTGAACAGGTGCCGCACCAGCACTGGCGGATAGCCGTCGTCCGGCACCTGCAGGTCGGCCGGCAGGTAGGCGTTGAGCGGCTTCTCGAGATCGAGCTTGCCGGCCTCGACCAGTTTCAGGCCCAGCAGGTAGGTAAAGGTCTTGGAGATCGACGCGATCCGGAACAGCGTCTGCGACGGATCCACCGGAGTCGTCGGCGACACTCCGGCCACGCCATAGCCGCGCAGCAGCAACGGCCCCTGGCGGTCGACGATCGAGACGGTGACGCCGGCGATCTTGTCGCGCAGCATCGCGGCCTGGATCAGGCCATCGGCATAGGCCGAGAGGTCGGCGGCATCGATCGCGCGCGGCTCCGGCGCGGCGGCCGGATCGGTCGCGGCCAGGGGAGACGTCGCTGCGGACGGCGCGGTCGTGGATGGCGCTGTCGCAGGCGGCGTGCTGGAAGGCGCGGTCGTTGGCGGCGCGCTTGTGGGCGCTGTGCTCGCAGGCGCGGCAACCGGCGGCGGAACGGTCGCGGCCTCCTGGGCGGCGACCGGCATCCCGGCGAAGAGACAGCACGACAACACGGCCGCATACGCGGCATTGAGCAGGCGCATGATGATCTGGATCCCCGGAGAGCTCCGGGGATTACATCACAGCCGTCGCCGTTGCGGCAGCGTCGGCGGGCAATCGCGCGTCATCGACGCCACAGGGAGGACGGGCCGATGGCCACCTCCCTTCAAAACACTGGCCGTTTACGGGCGTTGGCGAGCAGTCGCGGCGTCCGGCCGGCCATTGCCGACGACCCTTCGCGCGGCACGAGCCCGGAGCATGGGACTTAGTGCTGGTGTCCGCCGTCGCCGTGGACGTGACCGTGTTCGATTTCTTCGGCCGAGGCTTCGCGCACATCGACGATCTCGATCTCGAAGCGCAGGTCCTTGCCGGCCATCGGGTGGTTGAGGTCGACATCGACGACGCTGACGCCGACCTTCTCGATGGTGACCGCACGCGGGCCGAAGTTGGTGTTGAGCACGACCTGCATGCCCGGCGCCAGGCGCTGTTCGCCGAAGTGCTTCTTGGGCACGCGCTGGCTCAGACCTTCGCGACGCTCGCCATAGGCATCGGCCGCGGTGACGTCGACGCTGAAGGTGTCGCCGGCTTCATGGCCTTCGAGCGCCTTGTCGAGGCCCGGGATGATGTTGCCGTGGCCGGCCAGAATCACCAGCGGGTCGCGACCCTGCGAAGTCTCCATGGCCTCCTGGCCCGCTTCGGCAACGCTGTAGTGGAAACGGACGACGCGGTCTTTCTCGATCTTCATGGATGGTTCCGGCTTCATGGAGGATGACGTGAGTAACGGGAGGATGCGCCCGGCATCGAATCGCTTGTCGGGTGCAGCAAGCTTGGGCAGGATGCCGGGGTGAATATTCCCCTGCGTGCCACCAGAACTGCCCATTATCCGGTCTTCGCGGCCGCAACGCCAAACCCGCCCCCCGCATCGCCCGGGTGTCGGCCAGGCGCAGCGCCTTGAAGCTGGCCCTGCCGCTGCTGGCCGCCCTGGCCCTGGCCGCCTGCGGACGGCCGGACGTGCGCCCCTCGCCGAAGCCGTCCGCCCCGACCACCGGCGCCAGCCAGTGGCCGGTCGTTGCCCCGTCCGACCCCGCCGCCGCCAATGCGGTGCTGATGCGGGCCATCAGCCTGGTCGGCACGCCTTATCGGTATGGCGGCAATACCCCCGAGGGCGGCTTCGACTGCAGCGGCCTGGTCAACTACGTGTTCCGCGACATGCTCGACCTGCGCCTGCCCCGAACCTCCCGCGACCTGGCGGCCTACCAGGGCCCGAAGATCGATCCGAACCAGCTCAGCACCGCCGACCTGGTGTTCTTCGGCAGCGGCGGCCAGGTCACCCATGTCGGCATCTATGTCGGCGAAGGCCGTTTCGTGCATGCCCCGAGCACCGGTGGCACGGTCCGGCTGGACCACCTGGACGGCAATTACTGGAAGACCCGCTACAGCGGGGCAAAGCGCGTCCTGCGCTGATCCTGGCGGGCCGGTCGGCGCCTTGGCCCCACAGGTCTGCGCCCGGCGTGTTTTGGGCATCCGTTCACAAAATGTGAATCAAATCACGGGCTTGTGTTCACGCGAGGCACACATTTTTAACACTTCGATGTCCGGGCTTGGGCAGAATCGCCCGGTTCCCAAGGATTTCACGCCCGCATGACACAGCGCATTCTTCGACCCGGCCGCAGCGGCAAACTCTCTTCCACGGCCAGTCGAAGTGTCATCCCGGTCCTGTGTGCCTGCCTGCTCGGCCTCGCCGCGCCGGCTGCGATGGCCGCCAGTCCCGGCCTCGCCGGAGACTCCGCCGACCAGCTGCCTGCTGCTGTTTCCGTGACCCAGACGCTGACCGCCCCGGCGGTGCAATTGCCCGAGCGTCGGATGCTGTCGGTCAAGGATGTCGAACTGCTGATCGCGGCCAAGGCCGACGAGCCTGTGGTCGTCGAAGGTCGTGTGCAGTCGATGCTCAAACGTGCGCTGACCCTGCTCGGTACACCGTACCGCTGGGGCGGCAACTCCCCGGACAGTGGATTCGACTGCAGTGGCCTGGTCGGTTACGTGTTCCGCACCGCGCTCGGCATCGAGCTGCCGCGGGTATCGCGCGACATGGCCCGCGACGGCGAGAGCGTCGATCGCAGCGCGCTGTCGGCCGGCGACCTGGTGTTCTTCAGCCGCCGCGGCCGCAACGTCGACCACGTCGGTATCTACATCGGCGAAGGCCGCTTCCTGCACGCGCCGCGCACCGGCAAGGACGTAATGGTTTCCGAGCTCGATACGGGCTACTGGAGCCAGAAGTTCATGCAGGCCCGCCGCGTTGCCGGCATGGGTAGCTGACGCAGCCGCGTCGCTGCCACCGCTGCAAGCCAAGGCCGCCCCAGGGCGGCCTTTTCTTTGGGCGCTTCGCCGGCCTGGGGTCTCTCAGATCTGCCGCAACTGATCCCGGATGGCGGGAAGGCAGAGAAGCAGATTCGCTGAATCCGGACTTGCAGCGGTCGCGGGCTGCGGCTGCTCTTCCCTCGGTCCGGGCATCCTGCCCTGACTCGGGCGCACGCCATCCATGGCGTGCTCGGCGCAGCCTCCGCCCAACCCGCCACTGCCGCGAGCGTCACGACTGCGGCTTCGGCAAGGTGTATCCCATCGAAGACCTCGGCCCATCCGCCCTCAGTGCGTCGCCTCGGCCGGGGATTGCGGAGAGCGGGCCATGGATGGCCCGCGGCGGCGAGTCAGCCATGGGTGAGCAGGGGTTTGCTTGCGCGGCACTGCCGCGCAGCCCGGCGTGCTGCGCCGGGCCGGACCGGGCCGCGTAGCGGCACGGGCTGACCGAGCCGAGGAGTAATCCCTGGACGGGGCGCTGCGGCTTCCGAAGCCGACAATGTGTCTGCTTTGCTTCGCTGAGAAGAGAAAAAGGCAAAAGCCGGGCCGTCGGCGCTGGATTTGCAGCAGCGTGTCGGGCTGCGGTTGCTCTTCCCTCGGTCAGGGCATCCTGCCCTGACTCGGGCGCACGCCATCCATGGCGTGCTTGGCGCAACCTCCGCCCGCCCCGTCACTGCCGCGAGCGTCAGGATTGCGGCGTCGGCAGGTCTTTGGCACTTGCCTTCGCCGTCGAAGATATGGGTCCATCCAACATCAGTGCGCCACCTCGGCCTGGGATTGCGGAGAGCGGGCCATGGATGGCCCGCGGCGGCGAGTCAGCCATGGATGGCTGACCGAGCCGAGCAGCAATCCCCGGACGGGGCGGCGCGGCTTCCGGAGCCGATAGCGCATCTGCTTTGCTTCGCTTGGAAGAGAGAAAGTGCGAAAGCCGTATCGCCGGCGTGGGATCTGCAACGGCGGGATCGCGGCGTCGGCAGGCCTTCAGCGCATGTCCTCGCCGTCGAAGACATCGGCTCATCCGCCATCAGAGCGGCGCGGCTTCCGAAGCCGACAACGCTTCTGCCTCTCGCGGAAGTGCGTTTGCCGGAGGCTCTATCGCGATCAGCCCGCCGCCGGCTTGCGCAGCGCCGCCAGCCCCGCCACGGCCGCACCGACCGCCAGCACCGAAGCCTTCATCCTTTCATCCGTCAGCACGCCGGTGTCGGGCAGGCGTTCGGCCGCCGTCCCGACCGCGACCTGCTCAGGCACCACCAGCAGACCGAACTTAGACAGCGCGTCACGCAGCACCAGCAACGAGCGCAGTCCGCCCAAGGGCCCCGGCGACGCCGAAACGATCCCCGCCACCTTGCCCTTGAACAGCAGCGTGCCGGACCTCCCGTCGGCCATCGGCCGCGAGATCCAGTCCAGCGTGTTCTTGACCAGCGCCGGCATCGAACCGTTGTACTCGGGCGTACTGATCAGCAGACCGTCGTGTTCCCCCAGCAACTGCTGCAGCGCCAACACCGCCGCCGGCATCCCCGCCGCCTCGACGTCCCCGTCGTAGACCGGCAACGCATAGTCGCGCAGGTCGATCAGCGTGACCACCGCACCGGCCGCGCGCGCGCCATCGGCAAGGATCGGAATCAGCCGGCGATTGAACGATGCCGAACGCAGGCTGCCGGCGAACGCCAGCAGTCTCGGGGAAGGAAGGGACATGCCGGTCTCCGCAACAGGGGACCCGATCATAAGGCCCGGACGGTCTTGCGGGAGGACGGGGCGCAGGCCATGCTGCGCGCGTCGGCACTTCCCGGAGGCTCCCATGCTACGCACCGTGTTGGCCATACTGGCCGGACTGCTGGTCGCGATCGTGCTGATGCTCGCCATCGAATGGCTCGGCATGACCCTGTTTCCCCTGCCACCGGGGACGTCATTGCAGACTGAAGAAGACTTGGTCCGCCTGATGGACACCGCACCTGCCGCCAAACTCGCACTGGTGCTGCTGGGCTGGTGCATCGCCAGCGTTGCCGGCAGCTGGGTCGCCGCACGGATCGCCCGCCAGCACCGTCGCGTCGCCGCCCTCGCCGTGGGCGCGCTGATCCTGTGCGGCGTCGTGCTCAACGTCGCCAGCCTGCCGCATCCGATGTGGATGACCGTCGCAGGCCTGGCCCTGCCGCTGCCGCTGGCATGGCTGGGCGGACGACTCGCCGGCGCGCAATCGCCGCGCGCCGCAGGTTGATCGCACACAGCAGCATCGCGTCACCGCGGGCGTTCGGGTATCGGGCGTGCATCACTGACGCCTCCGGATGCGCGCGTTCGACGTGCGCACCGACCGAGCCTGCTACCCTCGCGCATCACATCCCCGGGGAGGGACCTGGATGAATGCTTCGCTGCTGACCAACCTGCTGCTGCCGCTCGCGCTCGGCATCATCATGCTGGGCCTGGGACTGGGCCTGACGATCGAGGATTTCAAACGTGTCGCGCGCTATCCGCGTGCGGTGCTGATCGGCCTGTTCCTGCAGATCGGCGTGCTGCCATGGGCCGCCTTCGGCCTGGCCCTGCTGTTCAAGCTGCCGGCGGAACTGGCCGTGGGCCTGATGCTGCTGGCCGCCTCGCCGGGCGGCGCCACCGCGAACATCTACAGCCACCTCGCGCGCGGCGATGTCGCGCTCAACATCACGCTGACCGCCGTCAACAGCGTGCTGTGCCTGCTGACACTGCCGATCATCCTCAACCTGTCGCTCGAGTACTTCCTCGGTGCCGGCCAGTACGTGCCGCCCCCGGTGCAGAAGATCGTCGAGGTCGCCACCATCATCCTGTTGCCGGTCGCGATCGGCATGCTGGTCCGCTCCCGCGCGCCGGCCTTCGCCGAACGCATGGAGAAACCGATCCGGCTGCTCTCCGTGGTCGTGCTTGCATTGCTGATCGTGGCCGCCGTGGCCGGCGAGTGGCAGACGCTGCTGTCGTTCTTCGCCGCCGTCGGGGTGGCCTGCCTGCTGTTCAACCTGGTCAGCATGGGCAGCGGCTACCTTGCGCCGCTGGCGTTGAAGCTGCCGCGCCGGCAGGCCACCGCGATCGCGATGGAGATCGGCATCCACAACGGCACGCTGGCGATCTACATCGCGCTGAATGTGCTGGGCAACGCCACGATGTCGATCCCGGCCGCCCTGTACAGCCTGATGATGTTCTTCACCGCGGCCGTATTCGCGTTCTGGCTGAACCGCCACAAGGACTGACGATTCAACAGCGCATCGAGGCCTGCGCAGGGCGAGCCTCTAAGCCAAGACAGGCCGAACACGACGATCCGCACTTGTCCTGCGCGTCGGTGCGTCGACAATGGGCGACCACCCGCCCGCCCCACGGATCGCGCCGATGCCTTCACTGCCGCGCCTCGCCCTGCCCGCCGCGCTCGCGCTGGCCGTAACACCCGCACTGTTGAGCGCGAGCGCTCCCTCGCACGCCACCGACGCCGTGCTGCCGCAACTGGAGGCCTATACCGTCGAGGAACGCTGGCGCCAGCCGATCGAACCCTTCCAGATCGCCGACCACAGCTGGCAGATCGGCACCGCCGGACTGACCGCGCTGCTGGTGGTCACCGACGCCGGCGCCGTGCTGATCGACGGCGGCATGCCGCAGGCGGCGGGCATGCTGCTCGAACACATGCGCAAGCTCGGCGTCGCACCCGCGGACCTGAAGCTGCTGCTGTCGAGCCATGCCCATGCCGACCATGCCGGCCCACTGGCCGAACTCAAGCGTCGCACCGGCGCGCAGGTGGTGACCAATGCCGAATCGGCGGCGCTGTTCACACGCGGCGGCAGCGACGACCTGCACTTCGGCGATGCTATCGTCTATCCGCCGGTTCAGGCCGACCAGCTGATCCAGGATGGCGAAACCGTGTCGCTGGGCGGCATCATCTTTACCGCGCATTTCGTGCCCGGGCATACGCCCGGCAGCCTCGCCTGGACCTGGACCGATACCCGCGAGCGCAAGCCGCTGCGCATCGCCTATGTCGACAGCCTGACCGCGCCGGGCTACCAACTGCTGGCCAATCCGCGCTACCCGGGCATCGTCGAGGATTTCCGCAACAGCTTCGCCACCGTGCGCGACCTGCCCTGCGACCTGCTGCTGACGCCGCACCCGGCCGCCAGCGGCTGGAACTACGCCGACCGCCGCGCCGCCAGCCATGCGCCGATCGACTGCCCCACCTATGCCGAACGCGCCGGGCGTCAGCTCGATCAGCAGATCGAGGAACAACGCGCAAAGTCGTCGCACTGAGGCGCCAGCGGGCTTGGGTGCGGGCGGGCTGACATTCGCGCGCCGGTCACCGCATGCCGGCACTGTCGTCTCAGGGCGTCGGCGTGGCTTGCGGTGCGGCGGCAGACTGCGGCACCCGCCGGATCTTGCCGAGGTCGTAGCCCAGCGCGCGGATACGCTCCATGTGCGCTGCATAGTCGGCCTCGGGGATCGACGGCGTACGCGCCATCAGCCAGACGTAGTCGCGCTTGCTGCGCCCGACGATCGTCTGCTGGTACTGGTCGTCGACGTAGACGATCACGTACTCGGCCTTGATCGGCCAGACGAACTGCATGCCCCAGATCGCGTTGTTGGTGCCCTCGCGCACGGTCCCGACCGGATGCATGGTCTTGAGCTTGCTGTCCAAGCCGCCGTCGCGATAACGGAACGTGGTCTGGATATTGCCGTCCTCGCGCAGCGCATAGGTTTCGACGGAATCGAAGGCCTCGCGTTCGATCCGGGTCGGGATCTGCGCGATGACGTACCAGTCGCCCATGAAGCGCTGCACGTCGACATGGTCGACCGGGGGAATCTGCTTCACGTTGCCGCCTCCGCATGCCGCGAGCATGCCGGTGGCGATGCCCGCGAGGATCAGGCCAGCGACGAAGCGCCGGGTTGGGATGGCCATGGCATACCTCCTGCTGTGAACATGGTGTCGACCGAGGTTGCGGGTCGGCGGGTCGCGGATTCCGATCAGGCGTCGCGCGCGAAACGGTAATGCGCCACCAGCCACTGCTGGCCGCCGTCATAGCCGAACAGTTCCGCGCACGACATCCAGAACATGCGCCAGCGCTGGAACCACAACCGGGCACCTGCCTCCCCGTAGGCCTGCTGCAACACGTGCATCACCGCATCGCGATTACGCTCCTGGTTGGCCAGCCAATGATTGGACGTGCGCTCGTAGTGCGTGCCGTCGAGCAGCCAGCGATGTTGCAGGGACAGCGCGTCGCCCTGGAAATGCAACAGGGTGTCGGCGGCCGGCATCAATCCGCCGGTAAAGAAATGCCGGCCCATCCAGTTGTCCTCGCCGGCCGTTTCGTAGGGATACATCAGCGTGCGGTGCGCAAAGATATGCACGAACAGCTGCCCACCCGGTCGCAGCCAAGCACCGATGCACTGCATCAGGGTCTGGTAGTTGCGCATGTGCTCGAACATCTCGATCGACACGCAGCGATCGAACGCACTCGCCTCCAGCTCGAGCTGATTGACATCGCGGGTCAGCACGCGGACGTTCGCCAGCCCGCGCTCGCGGCACTGGCGCTCGATGTGCTCGCGCTGCGGCCGCGAATTCGACACCGCGGTGATGCGTGCATTCGGCAGTCGCTCGGCCATCCACAGCGTCAGCGATCCCCAGCCGCAGCCCAGCTCCAGGATGTCCTGCCCATCGACCAGCTGCGCGCGCTCGACGTACAGCGCCAGCATCGCCTCCTCGGCCTGGTCCAGCGTCTCGCCGCCGGTCGGGTAATAGCAGCTGCTGTACTTGAAACGCGCACCCAGGCAGTTCGCGAAGAACGCCGGTGGCAGTTCATAGTGCTGCGCGTTGGCGGCATCGGTGTGGATCGCCAGTGGGCTGCTGCGCAGGGAGTGCAACAGCGCGTCGTAGCGCCGGGACTGCGCCTCGATGCCGCCGGCATGTTCCTCGGCCAAGCGTTGTTCGCACAGGCGCCGGATGCCCAGCCGCAGCAACGCATCCGGGACCAGTCCGCGCTCGGCCATGCCGAGCAGGCCTGCGGCGGGGGTGTCGTGCGCAAGTTCGGTGGCAGCCATCGTCGTCATCGGGTCGGTCCTTGTCTGGGAGGAGGCGTCCCAGGCGGGCCTGCGCGGTCGGGCGCGGCATCCTTGGGCCACCACGGGAACAGCATCGGCGTGCGCTGCTGGTAATCGCGATAGTCGTCGCCACGCGTGCGCAGCGCCTGCTGTTCGGTGTACGGGATACCGCTGATGTAGCGCAGGAACAGGTACATCACCATCGGGCCGGCCAACGACCACCAGAACAGCGGCGAGCCGATCGCCAGCACGACATAGCTCAGCCAGTGCAGCCATTCGAAGAAATAGTTCGGATGCCGCGAGTACTTCCACAGCCCGCTGCGGCAGGTCCGGCCCTTGTTGGCGGGGTCGGCCCGGAAGCGCGCGAGCTGGCGATCGGCGATGGCTTCGCCGCCGACGCTCAGCAACCAGATCGCAACCGCCGCCGGCCACCATGGCGACGCCGCCGGCGTCGCCGCCACCGCGACGAACGGCACCGCGAACAACACGATCAGCAGCGCCTGCGCCTGGAAGAACAGGAAGAACTTGCCCTGGTGCCCCTGCCAGTGTTCGCGCAGATGGCGGTAGCGACCATCCTCGTCCTCGCCGCGCACGCGCCGCCACAGATGCGAGGCCAGGCGCAGACCCCACAGCGCGCCGAGCACGCCCAGCAGCCATCGCGGCAAACTTGCGCCGGCGCCAAGCACGGCCAGCACCATGGCCGCGCCACCGACACCCGCCGCCCAGATCACGTCGACGATGCCGGCGTTGTCGCGCATTTTCTGCCACCACCAGCCGGCGCTCATCGCCAACGCGGCCAGCCCCCAGACCACGATCAGACCCGACCAGCTCATGGCAGCGCTCCCGCCGATGTGGATGTGGATGTCGATGGCGGATCGCCGATCTTCGGGACGTGGCCCTGCCAGCGTCGCGCGCAGCTCGCCAGCACCGGCAATGCGATCCCCCAGCCCAGCGCGAGCCAGCCCAGTCCCTGCCACGCGGGCGGCGCGAACGTGACCGCGGCGAATCCACGCTCGGCGCCCAGATAGGCCAGCGGGCCACCGATCGCGCCCAGCGCGGACGCCAGCAGACGATGCCGTTGCAGCACCGCCATCGACGACAGCAACGTGGTCGCGAAAGCGCACCACAGCGCCAGGATCCACAGCGGCGCAAAGCCCGGCCAAGGCCGGGCGGCCGCATACCAGGCCCAGCCACTGGCCGCCAGCACACCATCGACGATCGCACCGCACAGCAGGGCCACCGCGCACAGCCGCAGCAGCGTAGACCGCGTCGACGAGGCCAGCCATTCCGCGGTCACGAACACGCCGGCCGCCAGCACGCCGGCCCAGGCCATCCCGCGCCCGGCGCCGATGACCGCGCACCACCAGACCAGCTGGTAGCCGATCAGGTTGCTCCAGAACCTCATGCCGGCAGCACCGTCGACAACGAGGCGCTGCGGCCCGGCAGCGTCGACGTGGCGCTGCGCTGGTGGCCGGGCTTGCCCATCAGCATCTGCACCACGCCGATCGAACGCTCGCGGAAGCCGCCCTCGCAGTAGGCCAGGTAGAACTCCCACATACGCACGAAGCGTTCGTCGAAGCCCTGTGCCCGGACCTCGTCGCGACGCACCATGAAGCGTTCGCGCCAGGCCTGCAGGGTCTGCGCATACGACGGGCCGAAATCCTCCAGCTGGCGCAGTTGCAGGTCGCTGGCGCGGGCCTTGGCCTGGATCATCGCCGCCACCGACGGGATGAAGCTGCCGGGGAAGATGAAGCGTTTGATGAAGTCGACCGAATCGCGCGCCTGTGCGTAACGGTGGTCTTCGATCGTGATCGCCTGCACCAGCGCCGCGCCGTCGTCCTCGAGCAGACTGCCGAGCTTGCCGAAATAGGTTTCCAGATATTGCGCGCCGATCGCCTCGACCATCTCGATCGACACCAGCTTGTCGTAACGCCCTTCGAGGTCGCGATAGTCCTGGAGCAGCAGGGTCACCCGATCCTGCAGGCCGGCCTCGGCGACGCGACGGCTGGCCAGCGCATGCTGCTCGCGCGAGATCGTGGTGGTGGTCACGTGGCAGCCATGGTGGCGCGCCGCGTGCAGTGCGAAGCCGCCCCAGCCGGTACCGATCTCGATGACGCGATCGCCCGGCACCAGTTCGAGCACCTGGCAGATGCGATCGAGCTTGCGCATCGAAGCGGCTTCCAGGGTGTCGCCGGGGTCGGCATATAGCGCCGACGAGTACATCAGGTCGGGCGACAGAAACAGCGAGAAGAAATCGTTGCCGAGGTCGTAATGCGCGGCGATGTTGCGGCGGCTGCCGTTGCGGGTATTGCGACGCAGCGCGTTCCATCCGCGCAGGGCCATGCCGCCCGCCCGCGCGAGGCCGCTCTCGAGACAGTCGAGCAGCGCCCGGTTGCGCACCAGCAGCCGTACCAGGCCGACCAGGTCGCTGCAGCGCCACAGGCCATCCATATAGGCCTCGCCGGCGCCGACCGTACCGCTGGCAGCGACCATGCGATAGAACGCCGGATCCTCGACGTGGACGTGGACCACGTCGGCGCCCGTCGTCGGCGAGCCGAACGACATCCGGCCCAATGCATCGCTGACCTCAAGTGCACCACCCTGCAGGTCGGCGAACTGGTCGAGCAGTCGACTGCGCAGCCAGCGATCGAGGCTGCCGAACGCCGGTCGGGTGTCATGGGCGGCGATCTGGTTCATGAGGGTGTCCGTGATGTTGCGGGATGGTCGTGGACCGGGTTGCGCTTGAGCCAGAGCTTCAGGGCCTGCCAATGGATCGCGCCGACAACCTGTGCGGTCATCGCCGGATAGCGCCACAGCACGCGCGCCAGCGAGCGGCCATCCAGCGGTTGCCGTTGCAGCGTCAACGTGGCGTCGAACTCGGGCTTGCCGTCGTGCAGGACGTCCATATGCACATGCAGGTCCTCAACCGGCGGCGTGAAGCGCCAGCGGTAGCCGCGTGCCATGGCCATGAACGGCGAGACATGGAACTGCTTGTCGAAGTCCCATTGCAGCGCGCGGCCGAGGCGTGTCGCTGTCTCCACCGGCAGTACGTAGGCATGTCGCTCGCGCCACGGCGTGTTGGTGATCTCGGCAACGATGCAGTCGAGCGTGCGGCCGTCGGCGCGGTAGCAGTAGTAGAAGCTGACCGGGTTGAAGACTAGGCCGACATAGCGCAGATGGGTCAGCAGGCGGATCGGCCCGAGCGGCCTGCGACCGATGCTGGCCTGCACGCGATCGCGCACGGCGTCCGCGAGGGGAACGTCGGCGGGCCCGAGATAGTCGCTGCGCTGGAAGCGCGCGATATTGGGCCGGCGGCTCGACCACAGCCAGCGCGACCTGAAGACCTCGTCGATCTCATCAAGGTCCAGCCACAGCTGCGCCATGCGGTAGGTGAACGCATGCGGATGCGGTGAATGCCGACGATGCCGGACGACGCCCTCGTAGACGGCGCTGGACAGCGGCGCGGGCGCGGTATCTGCCACGGCGGCGTCAACGGCACCCGTGACAGCAGCAGCCGTACCAGCGGCATCGACAGCCAAATCGGCCATTGCATCAGGTCGGGCGGACGGAAGGCTCATGCCGGCGCGTGTCGCGCGGACTCCTGACTGGGGAGCGTGCAGGCTGGCAGGACGGACGTCGCGGCGATGTCCACACCATGCCGCGCCGGCGGGGCTGCCGATATGCCGCGTGCATGCATCGCATCGACAACCTGGGTGGCGCTGCGGATGCCATCCTCATGGAAGCCCCAACCCCAGTACGCGCCCGCGAACCAAGTGCGGCGATGCCCCTGGATCTCCGGCCTGCGCTGCTGCGCGGCGACCATCGCGGCGTCGTACACCGGATGCGCATAGGACATGCGGCGCAGGATCTTCGCCGGGTCGATGGCATCGCTGCGATTCAGCGTTACGATGAAGGGCTCGGGTGAGTCGATGCCCTGCAGCAGGTTCATCCAGTAGCTGACCGTGCACGGCGTCTCAGGGTCGCGCGGCACATGTGCGTTCCAGGCCGCCCAGGCCTTGCGGTTGCGCGGCAGCACGCTGGCGTCGGTATGCAGCACGGTGTCGTTGTGCTGGTAGCGGATCGCACCCAGCACCTCACGCTCGGTGGCGTCGGCGTCGGCCAGCAAGGCCAGTGCCTGGTCGCTGTGGCAGGCCAGCACGATCTGGTCGAAGCGTTGCTCGCCACCATCGACATGGACGACAACGCCATCAGCCTCGCGACGCACGCTGCGCACCGGCGTCGACAGGCGCACGTCGACCGACCACAGCCGCTGCAGCGCTTCGACATAGGTCCTGGAGCCGCCGGTGACCACGCGCCACGGGGGCCGTCCGGTCAGCTGCAGCATGTGGTGGTTGGCCATGAACTGCACGAGGTAGCGCGCCGGGAAATCGAGTACGCGACGCGATGGCGACGACCACAGCGCCGATGCCATCGGCACGATGTGCTCGTCGCGAAAGGCGTCGCCATAGCCGTTTTCGTGCAGGTAGTCGCCGAGCGAGGGGCCGGCGTCGGCAGACTGCAGCAGGACCGGCGCCTGCCGGTAGAAACGCGCGAGGTCGCGCAGCATGCCGAGGAACCGCGGCGACACCAGGTTGCGGCGCTGGCAGAACAGGCCATCGAGCGAGGTCGCGTTGTACTCGACGCCGCTGACATCGCTGTGCATCGAGAAGCTCATCGTCGTCGGTTGCGAGGCGACGCCCAGTGCGTCGAACAGCCGACTCAGCAGCGGATAGTGATCGGGGTTGAAGACGATGAAGCCGCTGTCGACGGCGTACTCGCGATCGGCCTGCACGATCGTATGGGTGTGGGTATGGCCGCCGAGATAGTCGTTGGCCTCGAACAGCACCACATCGTGCGTGCGCGACAGCGACAACGCCGAGGCGAGGCCGGCGATCCCGGAACCGACGACGGCGATGCGCCCGCTCATGCCTTGGCCTTGGCGTGCACCCACGCCGGGATCGGCTTGAGGTCGCTGACCAGGTGCAGGACGGCCATCGCGCGCAAGCCATACCAGGTCAGGTCGATCTCCCACCAGCGGAAGCCCTGGCGCACGGTACCGGGGAAGAAGTGATGGTTGTTGTGCCAGCCCTCGCCGAAGGTCAACAGTGCCAGCCAGAGGTTGTTGCGGCTGTCGTCGCCGGTCTCGAAGCGCTGGCTGCCGTAGCGGTGCGACAGCGAGTTGATGGTCACGGTGGCGTGGAACAGCACGGTGGTCGAGATGAAGAAGCCCCAGACGAGCATCTGCCAGCCGTTGGTGCCCAGCGAAGGCGCGAGGCGTTCAAGCAGCGCGCCCAATCCGAACAGGGCCATCGCCAGCAAGACCGGCACGAGGGTGTCGTAGCGGTCGAGCCAGCGCAGTTCGCGGAACTTCGCGAGGTCGGGGATGCGGTCCCAGTCGGTGCGGAAGCCGTTGCGGGTCAGGAACCAGCCCATGTGACTCCACCAGAAGCCATGCACAGTCGGCGAGTGCGGGTCGCGCTCGGTTTCGGTATGGCGATGGTGGTTGCGATGATGTGCTGCCCACCACAGGGGGCCGCGCTGCGCGCAGGATGCGCCGATCAATGCGAACACGAACTGCAGCGCGCGCGAGGTGCGGAAGGTGCGATGCGAGAAGTAGCGATGGTAGAAGCCCGTCAGCGCGAACATGCGGAGGGCGTAGAGCGCGACGGCGACACCGATGGCGACCGGTGAGACGCCGACCCAGAACACCGCCACGCAGGCCAGGTGCATGGCGATGAAAGGCGCCGCGCGCAGCCAGTCGATACGATCGCCGGATGCGGGGTCCCCGCCATCGGCGGTGGCTGGCGCGCTGGTGTCAAACGCGCTGGTATCAAACCAGCGCCCGATCGCCGCCCACAGACCGCGCAGGCGCGCGCCGATCGGTCGGATGCGGGCGGTGGACTGCGACATTGCTTGCTCCGCGGTGGCCAGGGTACTGGCGACAGATACGGATGGAGCGGGCGTCCGGATGCAGGGGGGCGGAAAATTTCGAGCTCTTCGCCGACCGGGGGGAAGTTTTACGGTTCGGGTCCAGGCGGGGCGTGGTCGGCTCCGGGAGCCGGGTCGGCCCGGAATCGGGTCGGCCGAGGTCTTCGAGGGAGGCTGCGTCGGTAACTTTCTCGACACCGCAGCCCGCAACCGCTGTACGTCTAGCACCGGCGTTCCGGCTTGGGCCTTTTTCTCGCAAGTGAAGCAAAGCGGACACGTTGTCGGCTTCGGAAGCTGCGCCGCCCCTTCCAGGGCTTGCTGCTCGGCTCGGTCAGCCCGTGCCGCTGCGCGGCCCGGTCCGGCCCGGCGAAGCACGCCGGGCGTTCGCAGGGGCTGC
>NZ_JBUBPF010000013.1:0-98605 GCF_054902115.1 Luteimonas sp. RIT-PG2_3
ACCGACGCCGGAGCCGCCGCCACCACCGGCCGAACCTCCGCCGGTGGCACCGCCATCGCCGCCACCCGCCGTGCCGCCAGTGTCTGCGACACCAGCGCCTGTGCCGACCCCGGGCAATCCCACGGCGACACCGCCGCCGACGCCGGGCGCGACGCCCGCCGCCGCGAATGCGCTGGGCGTGATTCCGCTGTATCGCATCGAGACCGCGACCTATGCGGTGCTGCCGCCGGTCGTGCATCAACTGTCGCTGGCCACGCTGGGCACCTTCCACGAACGCCAGGGCGAACAGGCGCTGCTCGGTGGAACCGGCCGCATGCGCGCGGCATGGGGTCGTATCTTCGGCCAGAACACCGAACAGCGCTGGCAAGGCACGGTCGCGCCAACCTTCGATGGCTCGATCACCGGCCTGCAGGCCGGCGTGGACCTCTATGCCAGCGAGCAGCAGGACGAGGGGCGCCACCATGTCGGCGTATTGCTGGGCCGGACGCGCGCCGATGGCGATGTCCGCGGCTCGGCGATCGGCTGGGACGACCTCGCGGTCGGCAATACGCGACTCGACGATACCCATCTTGGCCTGTACTGGTCGCACATCGGCGAGCACAAGGGCTATTGGGATGCGGTCGTCATCGCCCATCGTTACGACGGTCGCGCCACGTCCACGCGCGCGCTCGGCATCGACCTCGACGGCAGCGGCGTCAGTGCATCGCTGGAAGCCGGACGTCCTCTGCGCTGGGGCAGCGACGCACGCTGGTCGCTGGAACCGCAGGCGCAGGTAATCTACCAGCGCACGCGGCTGGACCGCGCGCAGGACCGTTTTGCCGAGGTCTCGTTCGACGCCGACGATGCGATCACCGCCCGCGTCGGCCTGCGCCTGTCCACCGACCTGCAGACCACGCGCGGCCTGTGGCAGCCCTACCTCAAACTCAACTACTGGCGCGGTTTCGGCGGCGACGACGTGGTGCGCTTCAACAACGACGTGGTCGTGACCGGGCAGGCCTACAACGCCATCGAGTTCGGCGGCGGCATCGTCGCCAGGCTCAACGCACGCACCGGCGTCTACCTCACCGTCGACTACACCACCGACACCGGCGAGCAGGGGCGCGATCGCAAGACGCTGGAAGGCAACGTCGGCGTGCGCATCAACTGGTAGCGGGACGATCCGTCGGACGCACCCGCAGCACCACGCTGATCCGTGGCGCCTGCGCCTGGCGCGTCTTCGGGATGCCGTGCTCGTGGGTGATCTGCGAGGCATGGCTCATGCTGAGCAGGCTGCCGGGCGCGAGCTCGACGACGACGGTATCGTGTTGGCCGTCCTTGGCACGGATCAGCATGCGCCGAGGCGCGCCCAGCGAGACCAGGGTGATCGGATGGCCGCTGCGCAGGGTATGCAGCTTGTCGCTGTGCATCGCGACGCTGTCGTTGCCATCGCGGTAGAGGTTCATGCCGATGCGGGTATACGGCGCTGGCGCACGTGTCTGCACGCATTGCAGCAGCTCGGCCAGCGGCAGGTCGGCGGGAAGCGCGTCGGTCGCGTAGTTCGCCAGCAGGCGCGGAATGTCGACGATGCGGTCGTACATCGGCCGTTGCAGCTGCGTCCACGCCGAACGCGCATGCAGGGCCTCGAACCAGTGCTGCGCGGTAGCCGGATCGATGAAGCGCGGCCAGTAGCGCACACCACCCTCGACATCGTCGACCAGGCTCACGCAATCCGGGGCGAACAGGTCATCGCTGAGGGCGGCCAGGACGCGCATGCGGACGTCGGCCGGGCTCAGTGGAAATCGCGCGAGCTGGTCTGCAGCTCGCCGAGCAGATGGCTGATGTCCTGCAGGTCGCGCGCGATCAGGTGCTGCACGCCATCGACCTGCTCCCAGCGGCCACGCACGGCCAGCAGGCGCGCGCCCAGCAACGCCTTGCGCCGTCGCAACGCCACGTGCGGCCAGACCACGACATTGACCATGCCGTGCTCGTCCTCCAGCGTCACGAAGATGGTGCCGCTGGCGGTCGCCGGCCGCTGGCGCTGGGTGACGATGCCGGCCGCATGCACGCCGCGCCCATGTGCCACGCCGCGCAGCTGTTGCGAGTCCATGATCCACTGCCGCTGCAACGATGCGCGCAGCAGCGCCAACGGGTGCGCCTTCAGGGTCAGGCCGACGGCGCGGTAATCGGACAGCACGTCCTCGCCGGTGCTCGGTGACGGCAGCAGGATCTGGTCCTCGTCGGGACTGCCCGGCAATAGAGGATGCTGGCGTTCGATGCCGGCCACGGCCCAGCGCGCGGCGTGGCGATGCCCCGCCAGCGCCTGCAACGCACCCGCCTCGGCCAGCACCGTGCGTGCTTTGTCGTCGAGCCCGGCCCGCAATGACAGGTCGCGCACATCGGCGAAGGCGCGCTGCCTGCGCGCATCGATGATCGCCTGCGCCATCGTCGCCGACAGCCCGGTCACCTGTCGCAGGCCCAGTCGCAGCGCCGGCTGGCCGCCATCGTCCACGCCGCGGCGCAGATGCCCGCCTTCGAGCGTGTTGTCCCAGTCGCTGCAGGTGACGTCGACCGGCAACACCTCCACGCCAACGCGCCCGTCCTTGCCACGGCGCGCGTCCTGCACGATCTGGCTGGCCGAATAGAAGCCCATCGGCTGCGCATTGAGCAGCGCGCAGGCGAATGCCGCCGGCTCGTGGCGCTTCATCCAGCAACTGATGTAGACGAGCTTGGCGAACGAGGCGGCGTGGCTCTGCGGAAAGCCATAGGAACCGAAGCCCTTGATCTGCTCGAAGATCTGGTCGATGAATTCGGAGGTATAGCCTTTTTTTTCCATCAGCTCGCGGATGCGCGCCCGGTGCGGCTCCATGTCGCCGCCCTGCTTCCAGGCCGCCATCGAGCGGCGAAGATTGTCGGCCTCGTGCGGCGCATAGCCGGCGTGGATCACCAGTTCCATGACCTGTTCCTGGAACAAGGGGATGCCCAGCGTGGGCCCGAGGATGTCCTTCACACCTTCGGACGGATACGTCACCCGCTCCTTGTCCCGCCGCCGCCGCAGGTAGGGATGCACCATGCCGCCCTGGATCGGACCTGGTCGTACGATCGCGACCTCCACGACCAGGTCGTAGAAATTCTCCGGTTTCAGTCGCGGCAGCATGCTCATCTGCGCGCGCGATTCGATCTGGAACACGCCGACGGTATCGGCGGCCTGGATCATCGCGTAGGTCGGCACGTCGCCGGCCGGAATCGCGGCAATGTCGAGCGCGTAACCGCGATGGCGTTCGATCATGGCCACGGCCTTGCGGATGCAGGTCAGCATGCCCAGGGCCAGGCAGTCGACCTTCAGCAGCTTCATGGTTTCCAGGTCGTCCTTGTCCCACTGGATGATCGTGCGATCGTCCATCGCCGCGTTCTCGACCGGCACCACGCGGCTCAGCGGTGCATCGCTGATGACGAAGCCACCGACATGCTGCGACAGGTGCCGCGGATGACCGCGCAACTGGTCGGTCACCGCCAGCACGCGTGCGACCAGCGGATTGTCGGGATCGAAGCCGGCCTCGCTCAGGCGCTGCACCATCGGCGTCTCGCCATTGCCCCAGCCATAGCATTCGGCCAGCAAGGCCACCTGGTCGGTCGGCAGACCGAAGGCCTTGGCGACATCGCGCACCGCGCTCTTGCCGCGATAACGGATCACCGTCGCCGCCAGCGCGGCGCGCTCGCGCCCGTACTTGCCGTAGACGTACTGCAGGACTTCCTCTCGCCGCTCATGCTCGAAGTCGACGTCGATGTCCGGCGGTTCGTTGCGCTCCTTCGACAGGAAGCGCGCCATCAGCAGGCGGCTTTCGGTCGGATTGACCACGGTGATGCCGAGCGCGAAGCACACCGCCGAATTCGCCGACGATCCGCGCCCCTGGCACAGGATCCCGCGCGACGTCGCGAAACGGACGATGTCCTCGACCGTCAGGAAGAAGGCCTCGTATTTCAGCTCGGCGATCAGCGCCAGCTCGGCGTCGATCTGCCGGGCCACATCGACCGGCGCGCCCTGCGGCCAGCGCCTGCGCATGCCCTTCTCGGTCAAGCTGCGCAGCCAGGTCGTCGGCGTATGCCCGTCCGGCACCAGTTCGGCCGGGTAGTCGTAACGCACCTGGTCCATGCTGAAACGGCAGCGGCGCGCGAGCTGCACCGCGTTCTCCAGAAGCTCGGCGCCATGGATGTTGCCCAGCGCGCGACGCGTGCGCAGGTGGCGCTCGCCATTGCGGAACAGGTGCTCGCCGCAGTCGGCCAGCGGCAGGCCATGCCGGATCGCAGTCATCGTGTCCTGCAGCACGCGCTGGCGACGGACGTCCATGTGCACGTCGCCGGCCGCCAGCGGCTGCAGGCCAAGCCCATCGGCGATCGCGAGCAGCAGATGCAGGCGCGCATCGTCGTCCTGTTCTCGGTGCAGTTCCACGGCCAGGTAGGCGCGCGCGCCCAACAGTTCGCGCAGCCACAGGCCTTCGCGCGGATCGGGGATGCGTGCCGGCAGCCACAATGCGAACAGGCCTGTCGCCGCATGCCTGGCCGCAGCCTGCGGTGCCGGAGCGCGCCGGTCATCCGCGCCAGCTTCAGCCACGCCAGTTCCAGCGGTGTCAGCTTCAGTAGCTTCAGCTTTATCGACATCAGTCCCCTCGCCGTACAGCACCCGCGCCATGTCCTCCCGCGTCAGGCGGTAGTGCCCCTTGGCGGCGGCGAGGCGCGCGAGGGTGATGATTTCGCACAGTTTGACGTAGCCCTCCTGGGTCTCGACCAGCAGCACGCATTTCAGGCCGCATTCCAGCGTGAACTCGCTGCCGACGATCAACTTGACGCCGCTGCCGCGCGCGGCTTCGTAGCCACGCACGATGCCTGCCAGCGAGCATTCGTCGGTGATCGCCAGCGCCTCGTAACCGCAACGCTGCGCACGTGCGAACAGTTCCTCGGCACTGGCCGCGCCGCGCAGGAACGAGAAATCCGACAGGCAATGCAGTTCGGCATAGGCCGGCAGGCCGTCATCGGCCAGCAGGTCGCCCTGGCTTGCATCCCGCCTCAAATCATCGCGCCTCAAATCGTCGTTGGCCGCGCGCAGCGCCAGCCGCTGCGCCACTTCCCAGGCACGCGGCGGGCGCCCGCCCGGGGTATCGCGGTCGACGCCTCCGTTGCGGTCTCGGCCGCTCATGCGAACCATCCGTGCAGCATCCAGCCGTCGCGTTCGCCGGGCGGCGCGAAGGCCCAGGCGCGCTTGCCTTGCGCGGTTTCAAGCACGTAGTAGTCGCGCCGCGCATCGTCGCCATCCCACCAGCCGCTCTCCAGCCGCTCCGGCCCGGACACGATGCGCAGCCGGGGATCGCGCAGCGGCACCGGCCTGGGCAACAGCCATAACGGTCGCGGCGGCCGCACCGGTGCGTCGCCGATGCGCGCGTCGTCGCCCTGCACGCGCCGCCAGGCCCGCTCCGGGCGCGGATCACCCGCGGGCGCCACCCGGTACACCGCATCGTCGCCGAGCCTGGCGCGCAGGCGCTCGCGCAGTTGCGGCCATGGCAGCGCCTGCTGCGCCCGCAGGTCGAACAGGTCGCGCGTGGCCGGCACGAACGGCGGCAACTGCCGCGCCAGCAGGCGCAACGCGACCACCGGCTTCGGGATCTGCACGCGCTCGAGACGGTTGCGGGTCAGTTCGAACAGCATCGCCGGTTCGCGTTCGGCGGCCAGCAGGCCGACCTCGACATCGGTGTGCTGGCCCTCATGTTCCAGCCGCAACACGAACTGCTGCACGCCGCCATCGCGGATCGACAAGTAGGTACACAGATCGCCGATCAGCCGCCGCAGCGGGAACAGCAGCGCCATATGGCTTTCGACTTCATAGCCCAGTTCCACGCGCGCATCGAAATGATCCGGCGGCGCGTAGTACGCCAGCGCATCGTCGGTGGCGCCGTACAGGCGGTCCACATGCTCCAGCAGGTCCAGGCCGAAGCGCCTGCGCAGGCTGTCGCGCGGCAGCGTGCGCAGCGCGCGCAGGTCGCGGATGCCCATGCGATGCAGGCGTTCGCCGGCGCCATCGGGCAATACCGCGCGGCGGACCGGCACCTTGTCGAGCAGGGCCTGCATCGCCCCGGCATGCGGGACCGACAGGCCATCGTGCAGGCCGGCCAGCACGCGCGCGGCACGCGGCGTCGGCGCCATTGCGATGCGGTGCGAGAAGCCCAGCGCATCGAGTTCGCCACGCAGCCGTGCCTCGATGCGCGGCCATGGCCCGAGCAGGCTGAAGCTGGCGCGCACTTCCAGCACGATGCAACCCGGCCATTGCGCGCTGACCAGCGAACTGTGGCGATACGCCCATGCCGCCAGGAAACGCTGCGCACGCGCTTCGGCGTCGGCATCGTGTTCGACCATCGCGAACTCCGGCAGCAAGGCCAGTGCGGCCGTCAGGCGCATGCCCGCTTTCAGGCCGGCCTGCGCCGCGGCGGCATTCACCGCATGCAGCGTGCGCAGTTGCGCCGAACCGCCGACCAGCGCCAGCGGCGCATCGGGGTCAGGCAAACGCCGGAGGACGGCATCCAGCGCCAGTTGCGGCAGCAGTACACAGGCCCACAGCATCGGCGTGCCTCAACTCGCACCCAGCGCGAATGCCTGTGCAGGCGCGGGACCGCCCCGGCACTTGCGCACATGCCAGCCCTGCCGGCCCGCGGCATCGCCGACGTATTCCACGCGCAATGCCGCCGGCGAAGGATTGCCTGCGTGCTTGCGGTCGCGCAGCGCAAAACCCAGGCAATCGCCGCTATCGGCCGCCACCTGCAAGCGCCGCAGCGCCGGCGCATCGGCGGTTGCCGGCCAACCGACCACCGCCGCGCAGGCGCCACTGCGCAGGCATTGCTCGAAGGCCCACAGCGCATCGCGCGGCGCGGCCTCGATGATCTCCAACTGCGACAGATCCATGCCCGCGGCCTGCCAGGCCGGCGCATACGGCACGTACGGCGGTGCGATCACCGCGACCGTGCTGCCGGCCTGCGCGAAGCGGATCAGCGTGGGCAGCAGCAGGGCAAGCTCGCCGACGCCATCGGCCGGTAACAGCAGTTCGGTCAGCGAACGTCGCGGCCAGCCGCGCTGCGGCAACAGCGCATCGAGTGCGGCATGCCCGGTGGGTTCGCCATCGGCGACGATGACGGCATTGCGACCGGCGCGCCACAGCGTCTGCGCGGCGAGCATGCTCTCGATGGCCACGACGGCACCCATGTCAGCCCTGCCGCACCAGGCCGCAGTAGACGCCTTCGATCGCGAAGTCCTGGCCCGGCGCCACGTCGATCGGCGCATGCGCGGGATTGCGTGGCAGCAGGCGGATGCGGCGGGGGCCGCGCTGCAGGCGCTTGATGGTCAGCTCGCCATCGATGCGTGCGACCACGGTCTGGCCATCGCGCGCATCGGCAGTGCGGTGCACGCCCACCAGGTCGCCATCGAGGATGCCGTCGTCGATCATCGAATCGCCCTGCACCTTGAGCAGGTAATCCGGCGCCGGCGAGAACAGCCGCCGGTCCAGCCACAACGGCGGGTCCAGCCCCGGTTCGGCCCCGATATCCGCGCCGATCGGCTGGCCGGCGGCCACCCGTCCCAGCACCGGCAACGGCAGCAGGTCGGCGCCGCCGCCCGGCAGGCGCAGGCCGCGCTTCTGTCCCGCGGCCTGCTCCAGCAGGCCATCGGCGAGCAGCGCCTGCACGTGTTTCTGCGCGGCATTGCGCGACGAGAACCCGAACGCGGCGGCGATGTCGGCCAGGCTCGGCGCGCGCCCGGAGACCAGTTCCCGGCGAAGGAAGGCCAGCACGGCGGCACGTTGGGGCGGCAGGGTGTCGAGGGGTCTCATAGGTGTACATTTGTACACCCTCCCGTCGCACAAGGCGAGACTTCACAAGCGCTCGCGATCGTGCATCGCAAGAAAGCCGAGGGCCATCGGGCGCAGGCCCAACGGCCCGCAGACGGGAACGATAGGCCCGGATCCCTCACGCGCCTGTACGCAAGGCCATGCCAGCATGAGGTCACGGCGCCTCGCCCAGGATCCACCATGCCCCCAGGATCCCCAACGCCACGCGTGTGGCGGATGTTCAGCAGTTGGTTGCGCCTGCGCCGGCGCCTGTGGCGCTGGCGACGCGCAGCCACCCCCAAAGCGCTCAAGGCCGAAGCCCCGCTGCGCTCGCAACTGTTCAACGTCGAGCAGATGGAACTGCACGGCATGGCGCTGGCGCGCGCCCATCGCGTGCATGACCAGCCCGGACCGGAACGGCTGCTGGGCCGCCTGCACGACAACGAAGGCCTGCTCGACGATGCCTGCAGCCTGCTGGTGAGGATGGTGCAGGACGACATGCGCATCACCCCGGCCGGCGAGTGGTTGCTGGACAACTCCTACCTGCTCGAAGAACAGATCCACACCGCGCGCCGGCATCTTCCGAAGGGCTACAGCCGCCAGTTGCCTTCGTTGAGCCTGGGACCGTCGGCCGGCCTGCCGCGCGTCTACGACCTGTCGATGGAAGCGATCGCGCATGGCGATGGCCGCATCGACACCGAGACCATCACCCGCTTCATCGCCGCCTACCAGTCGATCACGCCCTTGAAGCTCGGCGAGCTGTGGGCGATCCCGATCATGCTGCGGCTGGCCCTGATCGAGAACCTCCGGCGCATGGCGGTCCGCGTGATGCGCGATGGTGTCGACCACCGCCTGGCCAGCGAATGGTCCGCGCGCCTGAACCTGACCGCGGCCGAAAGCCCCAAGGACGTGGTGCTGGTGATCGCCGACATGGCGCGATCCAACCCACCGCTGTCGGGCGCCTTCGTGTCCGAACTGACGCGCGGCCTGCAGGGACGCGGGGGGACGGTGTCGATGCCGACCACTTGGGTCGAGCAATGGGCGGCGGCCGGCGGCCAGCGCATCGAGGAACTGGTGCACCTGGAAAGCCAGCAGCAGGCGGCCGACCAGGTCTCGGTCAGCAACAGCATCGCCAGCCTGCGTTTCCTGGCCAACATGGACTGGCGCGACTTCGTCGAAGACATGAGCGTGGTCGAACACACGCTGCGCGAGGATCCCGCAGGCACCTATGCGTTGATGGATTTCGCGACCCGCGACGGTTATCGGCACGTGGTGGAAAAGATCGCGCGGCTCAGCGGTGCCAGTGAGCAGCAGGTGGCGGGCATCGCACTGTCGCTGGCTCAAGCAGGCATGGCGCAGGCGGGCGTGACGCAAGCGGGCACGTCGGCGGCCAGCGCGCATCCGGCCCACATCGGCTACTACCTCGTCGACGATGGCGTCGCGCAGACGCAGGCCGCCGTGGCCGCCTCCGGGCAGGCACGGCAACCGGCACGGCTGTGGCCGCGCAGGATTCCGCTGCCGGGCTACCTGGCGCCGATCCTGATCGTCACCGCGCTGTTCACCTGGGGCCTGCTGTCGACGGGCGCATTCCCGTTCCCGCAGGCGGCCTGGTTGTGGTTGACCGTCGCGTTGGCGGTGTTGGCCTTCAGCGAACTGGGCATCGTGCTGGTCAACTGGGCGGCCACGCTGCTGGTAGCGCCGCGACCGTTGCCGCGCATGGATTTTTCCCGCGGCATTCCGGCCGACGCGCGCAGCCTCGTGGTCGTGCCGAGCATGCTGTCGAGCGCCGAAGGCATCGATGCGCTGGTCGAGGGGCTGGAGGTCAGGTTCCTGGCCAACCGCGACCGCCACCTGCACTTTGCGTTGCTGACCGACTTCCTCGACGCCGACCAGCCCACGCTGGCGACCGACGAGGCCTTGCTGGCCCGCGCGGCACGCCAGATGGAACTGTTGAACACGCGCTACGCCCCCGAGAGCGGCGACCTGTTCTTCCTGCTGCATCGCCCACGCACCTGGAACGCCAGCGAGCGTCGCTGGATGGGCCATGAGCGCAAGCGCGGCAAGCTTGCGGCGTTGAACCGGCTGCTGCGCAGCGGCGCACGCCACAACGCCGCAGCCGACGACTTCCTGCTGACCACCGGCAAACTGGCGGTGCTGCAACAGGTCCGCTACGTCATCACCCTGGATACCGATACACAGCTGCCACGCGACGCCGCACGCGAGTTCGTCGGCACGCTGGCGCATCCGCTGAACCAGGCCCGCTTCGACCCACTACAGCGTCGCGTGATTCGCGGATACGGCATCCTGCAACCCAGCGTCGGCACCAGCCTCAGCGCGCGTCGCGGGTCGCGCTACGCCCGCATGTTCGGCAGCGAGCCCGGCATCGATCCGTATACGCGTACCGTGTCCGACGTCTACCAGGACCTGTTTGGCGAAGGCTCGTTCGTCGGCAAGGGCATCTACGACGTCGATGCCTTCGAGCATGCGCTGGCCGGGCGCTTCCCCGACAACCGCATCCTCAGCCATGACCTGCTGGAAGGCTGCTACGCCCGCGCCGGGCTGGTCAGCGACGTGCGCCTGTTCGAGGAATACCCGTCGCGCTATGCCGCCGACATGAAGCGTCGCTATCGCTGGATCCGGGGCGACTGGCAGTTGCTGCCCTGGCTGCTGCCATGGGTGCCGCGCGGCGGCGACAAGCGCGGCCACGAGCGCAACCCGCTGTCTTGGCTGTCGCGCGGCAAGTTGCTGGACAACCTGCGTCGCAGCCTGGTGCCGGCGGCGGCCACGACCTTGCTGCTGCTGGGCTGGCTGTTCTCGCCCAACCCGCTGGCCTGGACAGCCTGGCTGCTGTGCCTGTGGTGGTTGCCGGTGATGGTGCCCGCCTTGCGGGAACTGTTCGCCGCGCCGCTGGACGTGCCGCTGGAAACACACCTGCTGCAGACCGGCAAGTCGGCGCTGCGCCAGTTGCTGCGCGCCGCCGTCACCCTGGCCTGCCTGCCGTACGAGGCCTCGATCAGCCTCGCTGCGATCGCGCGGACGCTGTGGCGCCTGCTGGTCAGCCGGCGACACCTGCTGCAGTGGAATCCCTCCAGCGAGATCGAGCGCAGCCTCGGCAGCGGCGTCGGCGCGGAGCTGCGTGGCATGCTGGCATCGCCGCTGTTCGCGTTGGCCGCCACCGCCGTGCTGGCGATCCTGCGGCCGAGTTCGCTATGGGTCGCCGCCCCCCTGCTCGCACTGTGGTTCGTCGCGCCGGCCATCATGGCCTGGCTGGGCCGCCCCCCGGCCTATCGCGGCGCCGACCTGTCGGTACAGCAGCAGGCCTTCCTCGGGCGGCTTGCGCGCCGCACCTGGGCGTTCTTCGAAACCTGGGTGCGCGCCGAGGATCACTGGCTGCCGCCTGACAACGTGCAGGAACATCCATCACTGGTGGTCGCACGCCGCACCTCACCCACCAACATCGGCCTGTCGCTGCTGGCCAACCTGTCGGCCTACGACTTCGGCTACCTGCAGGTGGCCGGCGTCATGGAGCGCACGCGCCTGGTGTTCGCCACGCTGGAGCTGCTGCCACGCCATCGCGGGCATTTCTACAACTGGTACGACACCCAGACCCTGCAGGCACTGCCGCCGGCCTACATTTCGACCGTCGACAGCGGCAACCTCGCCGGCCACCTGCTGACGTTGCGCCAGGGCCTGCTGGCACTGATCGATGCGCCGGTCCTGGCACCGACAACCTTCCAGGGCATCGCCGATACCCTGGGCGTGCTCGAGGAAGCCTGCGCCGCACTGCCGACGGACAGGAACGAGTCTGCGCAGAACGCGTCCATGCAGATCGTGCCGCAGCAGGCCGTGCAGCAGGTCGTGGCGCAGCTGCGCAGCCTGCTCACGCCAGCGCTGGTGCAAGCGCCACAAAGCGTGTCCGCAGCGCGCCTGCTGCTGCAACAAGTGTTGACCGGTGCCGACAGCATCGCCGCCCTGTGGCCGGACGCCGGCGCGGAAGACGCCGGGCCGCACTGGCCTGCCCTGCTCGCGAGCGGCTGCCAGGCGGCCCTGCAGGACCTGCAGCACCTGTTCCCGGCAACGACGCTGCTCGGGCATCCCGGCGAGGAGGTTGGCCTCCCCCATGTGCCGACGCTGCGCGAGCTGTCGGAGCACCCGGTCCACCACGGCAGCCAGGCGCGTGCGCGCGAGCGCATCCACCAGCTCGAACGGCTGGCGCACGTCGCCGGCCAGTTCTCGCTGATGGACTACAGCTTCCTCTACGACAGCGCACGCCACCTGCTGGCGATCGGCTACAACCTCGACGAGCATCGCCTCGATGCCGGCTACTACGACCTGCTGGCGTCGGAGGCCCGGCTGTGCAGCTTCGTCGCGATCGCACAGGGCCAGCTGCCGCAGGAAAGCTGGTTCGCGCTCGGCCGGCTGCTGACCGAAGTCAACGGCGATGCCACGCTGCTGTCGTGGAGCGGCTCGATGTTCGAGTACCTGATGCCACAGCTGGTGATGCCGAACTATCCCGACACCCTGCTCGAGCAGACCTCGCGGCACGCGGTCGACGCGCAGATCGCCTATGGCGCGCAGCGCGACGTGCCCTGGGGCGTGTCAGAGTCGGGCTACAACACCGTCGACGCGCGCATGAACTACCAGTACCGCGCGTTCGGCGTGCCCGGGCTGGGCCTCAAGCGCGGCCTGGGCCAGGACCTGGTCATCGCCCCCTACGCCAGCATGATGGCGCTGATGGTCGCGCCGGAAGCCGCCTGCGAGAACCTGCAGCAGCTCAGCGCGCTCGGCTTCACCGGCCATTACGGCCTGTACGAGGCCATCGACTACACGCCCGGACGCGTGCCGCACGGACAGACGCATGCGGTCGTGCGCTCGTTCATGGCCCATCACCAGGGCATGGGCCTGTTGTCGCTGGACTATGTGCTGCAGCAGCAGCCGATGCAACGCCGCTTCGTCGCCGACGCGGAATTCCAGGCCACCCTGCTGCTGTTGCAGGAGCGCATCCCGCATGCCGGTGTGTTCCATCCGCACGAGGCCGAGACGCTCGGCACCGGGCCCGCGCAGACCGAAGCCGACACCCCGCTGCGGATCTTCCGCGAACCCAACAATGCGCGCCCGGCGGTGCAGCTGCTGTCCAACGGCCGCTACCACGGCCTGCTGACCAGTGCCGGCGGCGGCTACAGCCGGCAGCGCGACATGGCCGTCACGCGCTGGCGCGAAGACGGCACCCGCGACCACTGGGGCAACTTCTGCTACCTGCGCGATGCCGACAGCGGCGACTACTGGTCGGCGGCGCTGCAGCCGACCTGCGTGCCGGTCGAGCAGTACGAGGCGATCTTCTCCGACGCCAAGGCCGAGTTCCGCGGCCGCAAGCTCGGCTACGAGACCCATCTGGAGATCGCGATCTCGGCCGAGGACGATATCGAGCTCAGGCGCCTGCGCGTGACCAACCGCAGCCGCCGGATGCGTACGATCGAAGTCACGACCTATGCCGAAGTCGTGCTGGCGCCGGCGATCGCCGACGAACTGCATCCGGCCTTCAGCAACCTGTTCGTGCAGTCGCAGATCGTGCGCAACAAGCAGGCGGTGCTGTGCACGCGGCGACCGCGCGCGCATGACGAAGTCCCGCCGTGGATGTTCCATCTGGTGGCCGTGCACGACGCCGACATCAATTCGATTTCCTACGAGACCGATCGTGCGCGCTTCCTGGGCCGCGGCAACACCCCGCGCAACCCGCGCGCCCTGTCCCACGACGACGCCCTGTCCGACACCGAAGGCTCGGTGCTGGACCCGATCGTCGCGATCCGCTGCAGGATCCGGCTGGCGCCGGGACAGACCGCGATGATCGACATGGTCTACGGCGTCGGCCTGGACCGCGACGCCTGCCTGGGCCTGGTCGACAAGTATCGCGATCGCAGGCTGGCCGACCGCGTCTTCGACCTGGCCTGGACGCACAGCCAGGTTGTCCGTCGCCAGATCAACGCATCGCAGGCCGATGCCCAGCTCTACGAGCGGCTTGCCTCGCTGATGGTCTTCGCGCATCCGCTGCTGCGCGCCGGACAGGACGTGCTGCTGCAGAACCAGCGCGGGCAGTCCGGTTTGTGGGGCCATGCGATCTCCGGCGACCTGCCGATCGTGCTGCTGCAGATCGCCGATGCCGACAACATCGAACTGGTGCGCCAGATGGTGCAGGCGCATGCGTACTGGCGCCTGAAGGGCCTGCGCGCGGACCTGGTGATCTGGAACGAAAGCCAGGCCGGCTACCGGCAGCAGTTGCAGGACCAGATCCTGGGCATGGTCTCGATCGACCCGGAGGCCAACGTGCTCGATCGCCCGGGCGGCATCTTCGTGCGTCCCGCGCAGCACATCTCGCAGGAGGACCGCATCCTGCTGCAGTCGGTCGCGCGCGTCATCGTCAGCGACCAGCAGGGCACGCTGGCCGCACAGGTCGGCCGCCATGTCGCGCCGGAGCGCACGATCGCCGCTCTGGTCCCAACCACCCTCGTCCCGTCCGAACCGCTGCAGCAGCGCAACGATGACGATGCGGAGGCCCCGGATGGACTGCCGCCGTCGCGCGCGGCGCTGCAGGCGGATGGGCACGACGGGCCCACGCTCGTCGGTGCCTTGGGCGAGTCCATGCCAGAACCGCAGCGTGAGGACGACGCTTGGCCGTTCGATGCGGTCGCCGAGGCCTTCGTGCACGACAACGGCACCGGCGCCTTCTCGGCCGATGGCCGCGAATACGTCATCGTCTCGCGCGAGGGCGCACCGACGCCCGCGCCATGGTCCAACGTCATGGCCAATGCCCGCCTGGGCACGGTGGTCAGCGAAAGCACGCCCGGCTACACCTGGTTCGAGAATGCCCATGAGTTCCGGCTGACGCCGTGGCATAACGATCCGGTCGCCGACAGCGGCGGCGAGGCCTTCTACCTGCGCGACGAGGACAGCGGCCATGTCTGGTCGCCGATGCCGCTGCCCTGCCGGGGCCGTGGCGCCTATCGCACCCGCCATGGCTTCGGCTACAGCGTCTACGAGCACATCGAGGACGGCATCGCCAGCGAGCTGTGGATCTACGTCGCGGTCGAGGATGCGGTGAAGTTCTCGGTGCTCAGGCTGCGCAACCTGTCGGGGCGCCCGCGCCGGCTGTCGGCCACCGGCTACGTGGAGTGGGTGCTCGGCGACCTGCGGGTCAAATCGCAGATGCACATCGTCAGCGAGCTCGATGCCGACAGCGGCCTGCTGACCGCGCGCAATCCGTACAACACCGAGTTCAACGGCCGCGTTGCGTTCTTCGACACCGACGCCAGCGGCTGCACCTATACCGCCGACCGCACCGAGTTCATCGGTCGCAACGGCAGCCTCGCCGATCCCGCCGCCCTGCATCGCGAACGTCTGTCCGGCCGCGTCGGCGTCGGCATGGATCCGTGCGCGGCGATCCAAGTGCCGGTGGCACTGGCCGACGGCCAATCGCTGGAAACCGTGTTCCGCCTGGGCATCGGCAAGGACCATCCCGACGCCTTGCAGCTGGCCTTGCGCGTGCGCGGTGCCGAGCGTGCGCACGATGCCCTCGACAGTATCCGCATCCACTGGCGCGAACGGCTGTCGACGGTGCAGGTGAAGACGCCCGACAGCAGCGTCGATGCCCTCGTCAACGGCTGGCTGCTGTACCAGACACTGGCCTGCCGCTATGTCGCGCGCAGCGGCTACTACCAGTCCGGGGGCGCGTTCGGCTTCCGCGACCAGTTGCAGGACACGATGGCGACCGTGCACGCGCAGCCGGCACTGACCCGCGAACACCTGCTGCTGTGCGCGGCCCACCAGTTCCCGCAGGGCGACGTGCTGCACTGGTGGCATCCGCCGCAGGGCCGTGGCGTACGCACGCGCTGTTCCGACGACTACCTCTGGCTGCCGCTGGCGGCGTGCCGCTACATCGCGGTGACCGGCGACCTCGGCGTACTGGACGAGCCCGTGCGCTTCATCGAGGGACGGCTGGTCAATCCCGACGAGGAATCGTATTACGACATGCCGGTCGCGTCCTACCTGCAGAAGCCCTTCTACCAGCACTGCGTCATCGCATTGCAGCGCGGGTGCAGCCTGCTCGGCGAAAGCGGGCTGCCGCTGATCGGCACCGGCGACTGGAACGACGGCATGAACCGCGTCGGCGAAGGCGGCCGCGGCGAGAGCGTCTGGCTGGGCTTCTTCCTGTATGACGCCCTGCAGCGTTTCATCGATGTCGCGCAGGCGCGCGGCGACACCGTTTTTGCAAGCTATTGCCGCGAGCAGTCGCAGCAGCTGCGCAGTCATCTGGAAACGCATGCCTGGGACGGCCGCTGGTATCGCCGGGCCTGGTTCGACGACGGCACGCCGCTGGGTTCGACGCAGAGCGACGAATGCCGCATCGACTCGATCTCGCAGAGCTGGTCGGTGCTGTCGGGTGCGGCCGATCCCATCCGCGCCACGCAGGCAATGGCCTCGCTGGACCAGTACCTGGTCAAGCGCGATGCCGGCCTGATCCAGTTGCTGGATCCGCCGTTCGACCGGACGCCGAAGGACCCCGGCTACATCCGCGGCTACGTGCCGGGCGTGCGCGAGAACGGCGGCCAGTACACGCATGCCGCGGTCTGGGCCGCGATGGCCTTCGCCGCACAGGGCGACACGCGGCGCGCCTGGGAGCTGGCCGGCATGATCAACCCGATCCACCATGCGCAGGATGCCGACGCGGTGGCGATCTACAAGGTCGAGCCCTATGTGCTGGCCGCCGATGTCTACGGCGTTGCCCCACACGTCGGTCGTGGCGGCTGGACCTGGTACACCGGCTCCGCAGGCTGGATGTACCGGCTGCTGACCGAGTCCCTGCTCGGCCTGCACCGCGAGGGCGCGATGCTGTCGCTGAAACCCTGCCTGCCGGCGGACTGGGACGGCTACGAACTGCAGTACCGCCATGGCGGCAGTCGCTATGTCATCCAGGTGACCCAGCACGACGACGGTCCGGCGCAGCTGCAACTCGATGGCGTCGAGCAAGCCGGCTTCGCCTTCCCGCTGGTCGACGATGGCGCCTGGCACACGGTCGACGCGCAATGGCCGAGGGACAGGACATGAGCAAGCGGACATCCTGGTGTGCCCGGATCCCGCTGGATACGCAGGCAGGACTGCCGGCACGCGTGCCCGCGAATGCGGATGCGCCTGCGTCGTTGAGCAGCCGCGTACAGCTGGATGCAAGGCTCGACTGTCTCGCCGGAATGCTGTCGCCGTGGCTGGAGAAGCTGCGTCACCCGGCGCAGTTCTGGCCACAGTTCGACGCGCTGGCGCAACAGATCCTCGACCTGGCCGATACCGGCGACCGCGCGCATGTGCAACAACGGCTGGACGCGATGCTGGCAGCGCATGCGCTGCCGCCCAGGGCGATCCACGGACAGGCCCCTCGAACGCGCCAACATTGAGGCGCCCCGCAGGGGCGCTCATGCATTTATGGGGGCACATCGCACGGGCGCATACCTCATGGGAGCGCCCTCATGGAAGCGCCCCTCACGGGAGCAGGCCTCACATCCGAGCACGCATCACGTCGCGACTCACTGCGACGCGATTGCCGTCTAGGCCAGCGTGCGCACCTTGGCTTCGCGATCCCACTGCCGGGTCTTGGCGGCAGCGATGAACCCCTTGGTGTCGCTGGCCTCGACCACGCCCTTGTCCTTGCCGACGTTGCCGGCCTTCAACAGCGTGCGCGCACCGGCATCGGCGGCGATCGCCTTCAGGTGACCGAAGGCATCGCGAACGAAGTCGACCGCGGCCGCCTCCCTGGCCAACGCCTTGCCGCCGTCCTCCGACAGCACGATCGCCACCGCATCGAACACCACCGAGGGCGTACCCGCCAACTGCCCGTCCGCCGGCAGCTTGCGGCCGTCGCTCAGCGTGGCGCCGCCCAGCTTGGGCGCGACGATCTTGACGGTCGCCTTCGCCGCCTCGACCGCCTTGCGCAGCGCATGGATCGTGGCCGCATCGGAACCGTCGTGGACCAGGATGCCGACGCAGCGCCCTTCCAGCGTGTCCTTCATCTTGCCGATGATCTGCAGCGCCGGCGACGGTGCCATGTCCTGCGGCACGGTCGCGGTGTCAGGCGCCGGGGGCAACGTGTCCATGCCCAGGCCATCGGCGACGCGCTGTGCCAGCCCGGCATCGATATGCCGCAGGTGCCCGACGATCGCCTCGCGGACATGCGGCGTCTCCACCTTCGACAGTTCGAACACCAGCGACGAGGCCATGTGCGCCTGCTCGTGCCGGGTCTGGCTGTGGAAGAACATCCGCGCCTGGCTGTAGTGATCGGCAAAGCTCTCCGCGCGCAGACGGCCCTTGGCGGCATCGTCGGCTGGCGTGGCATGGCTGCGGAAGCCGGCGGGGGTCTCGCGCGGGGAATCGGCCTGCAGCGAACTGGGTTCGTAGTTCACCCGTCCCTTGGGCACGTGCATCTGCATGTGGCCGTCGCGCTGCAGGTTCGCGAACGGGCACTTGGGCGCATTGATCGGAATCTGGTGGAAGTTGGGACCGCCCAGCCGCGACAGCTGCGTGTCCAGGTACGAGAACAGGCGGCCCTGCAGCAGCGGGTCGTTGCTGAAGTCGATGCCGGGCACGATGTTCGCGGGGCAGTACGCCACCTGCTCGGTCTCGGCGAAAAAGTTGTCCGGCCAGCGATCGAGCACCATGCGGCCGATCACCGTCAGCGGCACCAGCTCCTCGGGGATCAGCTTGGTCGGATCGAGGTGATCGAAGGGGAATCCATCCGCCTGCTCCTGCGTGAACAGCTGAACCGCGAACTCCCATTCGGGGAATGCGCCTGACTGGATCGCCTCGAACAGGTCGCGCCGATGGAAGTCGTTGTCGGCCGCCTGCAGCTTGACCGCCTCGTCCCAGACCGTCGACTGCAGGCCCAGCTTCGGACGCCAGTGGAACTTGACGAATGTGGAATGTCCTTCGCCATCGAGCAGCCGGAACGAATGCACGCCAAAGCCCTCGATCGTGCGCAGCGAGCGCGGGATCGTACGGTCGCTCATCGCCCACATGATCATGTGCATCGCTTCTGGCGTCAGCGAAATGAAATCCCAGAACGTATCGTGCGCACTACCCGCCTGCGGATAGGCGCGATCGGGCTCCATCTTCACCGAATGCACGACGTCCGGGAACTTCATCGCGTCCTGGATGAAGAACACCGGGATGTTGTTGCCGACCAGGTCCCAGTTGCCTTCGCTGGTGTAGAACTTCACCGCAAAGCCGCGCACGTCGCGCGGCGTGTCCACCGAGCCGGCACCGCCCGCCACCGTCGAGAAGCGCGTGAACACCGGCGTACGCACGCCGGTCTCGGTCAGCAGCTTGGCCGTTGTGTACTTGCCCAGCGACCTGGTCAACTCGAAATAACCGTGGGCGGCCGAACCACGTGCGTGCACGATGCGCTCCGGGATGCGCTCGTGATCGAAATGGGTGATCTTCTCGCGCAGCACGAAATCTTCCAGCAACGTGGGCCCGCGCGGCGTCGCGCGCAGGGAGTTCTGGTTGTCGCTGACCGGAATGCCCTGGTTGGTCGTCAGCACCGGATGGCTGCCACCGGCGTGCTGGTGCAACTCGTCGCCCGCACCCCGCGTCGAAACGTCCTTGCCGGTCGCGCTGCTTTTCGCGTTGCCGGGCTCGCTGGCCTTCGTCGATGCGGCGGTCTTCGCGGGAGGGGGCGAGGTCTTGGCGGCGCGCTTCTGGGTAGCCATGTCGGCATTCCTGGGGAGTGAGGGATCGTGACCATCCTCCTCGCTCCGATGTGAATCGCTTGTCTTCAGCGTGCGACGAACGAAACATCGCGCAGCATTATCGACGTCGTCCACCCGGGTGGCCGCCATGCAGCCACCATCACGACCATGAACGCGCGCTACGTCCAACTCATCATGCTCAGCCCAGCACGCTCAGTCCAGCGCGCTCAGTCCAGCGTGCTCAATCGAGCAGTTTCGCCCCATCACGCTCCACCCGTCGCGCGCTGCACGATGCCAGCCAGATCCTGTCCGCCGCCCAGCGTACCGAAGCCCAGGCCATGCTGCCCGCCCAGCCGGCTGCGGCAGAACAGTTCCGCCACTGGCGATGCCACGCGCAGCAGCAGCGCACCCTGCAGGGCCAGCGCCATGCGTTCGACCAGCCATCGCGCCGCCGACTCCTCGATCCCACCGCCATGCAGCGTCGCGGTCAGCGATGCGAAGACGCGATCGAAATCCGCATGCAGGCCGCGCGCAGGTGCCAGCTCGGCGATATACGCCTCCACGCTTGCCGGTTCGCGCTGCAAGGCACGCAGTACATCCAGGCACTGGATGTTGCCGCTGCCTTCCCAGATCGAATTCAGCGGCGCCTGCCTGTACAGCCGGGGCAACATCGACTCCTCGACATAACCTGCGCCGCCCAGGCATTCCTGCGCCTCGTTGACGAAGGCCGGTGCACGCTTGCAGACCCAGTACTTCCCGATCGCGGTCGCCAGCCGTGCGAACGCGGCTTCGCGCGCATCGCGATGCCGTGCATCCACGGCCCGCGCCACCCGCATCGCCAGGGTCAGCGCGGCCTCGGATTCCAGCGCCAGGTCGGCCAGCACGTTGGTCATCAAGGGCTGTTCGATCAGGCGCTTTCCGAACGCACGGCGGTGCGCGGTGTGATGCAGTGCCTGCGACAGCGCCATGCGCATTTCCGCAGCCGAGCCGAGCATGCAGTCCAGGCGCGTCAGCACCACCATCTCCAGGATCGTCGCGATGCCTCGGCCCTCGTCGCCGATCCGCTGCGCATGGGCGCCATCGAACTCGACCTCGGAAGACGCATTGCTCCAGTCGCCCAGCTTGTCCTTGAGCCGCATCAGGCGGATGTGGTTCAGCGCCCCATCGGGCAGGCGTCGCGGCAGCAGCAGACAGGTCAGCCCGCCCGGTGCCTGCGCCAGCACCAGGAAGCCATCCGACATCGGCGCGGAGAAGAACCACTTGTGGCCCTGCAGCGCGTACTGACCGTCCTCTGCCAGCGGGGTCGCGACCGTACGGTTGCTGCGCACGTCGCTGCCGCCCTGGCGTTCGGTCATGCCCATGCCCAGGGTCACGCCCGACTTGCCGGCGATCGGCACGTCGCGCGGGTCGTAGTGGCAGGCCGCGACCTTGTCCGCCCATTCGTGCAGCGAACGCTCGCGCTGCAGCACCGGCACCGCCGCGTGGGTCATCGTCAACGGGCAACTGGTGCCCGGTTCGACCTGATGGTGCAGGTAGCTCAGCACCGCCCGCGCGACATGCGCGCCGGGCCGATCCTCGCGCCAGGACAGGCCGGCCACGCCGTGGCCGATCGCGGCCTGCATCAGCCGGTGGTAATTGGGATGGAACTCGACGGTATCGATGCGATGGCCGAAACGATCGTGCGTACGCAACCGGGGTTTGTCGCGATGCGCGTCGAAGCCCAGCGCGTACAGTTCGCTGCCGGCCTGGCGGGCATATTCGGACAGCGCCTCCACGAAGCCCCCGGCGCCCTCGCGCAGGGTCGCCTCGCGCAGCGCGGTGTCGTCGGCCCAGAGGTCGCGCGGCGCGAACTCGGGCGGCTGGTTGTCGTCGGAGGCGACCGGGTCGGGAGATCTGTCCATGCCCGGATTGTGCGCCAGCCGGCGTCGATCCGACGTGGCGGCCGACAGGCCCGGTGGCCCCCGTTCGCGCCTTGCAGACGCCTTGCCCGTGCAGACGCCCTGCCCTTGCCGCGCCCTGCACATGCGCGCCAGCAGACTCGGCGCATGTCGATGTCCAACGATCTGCCGGGCGATCTGGTCGTGATGCGGCGGGAAGGCATGTACTGCCCTGCCGGCGATTTCCATATCGATCCCTGGCGGCCGGTCCCGCGCGCCGTCATCACCCATGGCCATGGCGACCATGCCCGCGCCGGCATGGGCGAGTACCACTGCACGGAGGCCAGCCTGCCGATCCTGCAATGGCGCCTGGGCGACCAGCGCTACCACCCGCATGCGCACGGCGAGGCGTTCACGCTCGGCAAAGCACGGGTCTCGCTGCATCCTGCGGGCCATGTGCTGGGCTCGGCGCAGGTCCGCATCGAAGCCCTCGGCCAGGTCTGGGTCGCCTCGGGCGACTACAAGCGCCAGCCCGACCCGACCTGTGCGCCGTTCGAGGTCGTACCCTGCGACACCTTCATCACCGAAGCCACGTTCGGCCTGCCGATCTACCGCTGGCCGGACACCGCCAGCGTGGCGCGCGAGATCGTGCAGTGGCGCGACGACTGCGCGGCCAACGGCGAGACCGCGGTGCTGCTGTGCTACGCCCTGGGCAAGGCGCAACGGGTGCTGGCCGAGCTGGCGGCATTCACCGACCAGCCGGCGCTGGTGCACGGCGCGATCGCCACCGGCGTGCAGGTCTATCGCGACGCCGGCATCGCGCTGCTGGCGACCGAGCCGGTCTCCGAGCAGGCGCGAGGCGTCGATACCGCGGGTCGCCTGGTCCTGGCGCCGCCGTCCGCGGCCGGCAGCGCCTGGATGCGCCGCTTCCGGCGCGCGCAGACGGGCTTCGCATCGGGCTGGATGCGCATCCGTGGCAACCGCCGCCGGCAGAACCACGATCGCGGCTTCGTGATCTCCGACCATGCCGACTGGCCCGACCTGATCCGCAGCGTCCGCCAGACAGGTGCGCGCCGCGTCATCGCGACGCATGGCAATACCGATGCACTGGTGCGCGCCCTCAACGAGGACGGCATCGCCACCGGCGTGTTCCGCACCGATTTCGGCGGCGACGAATGAGCATCGCCGCAGACGTGCATCGGCGCGCGGAGGCACTACGGGTGTCGCAGGCGTCATCGCGATGAAACGTTTCGCAGCGTTGTACCGCAGGCTCGACCGCAGCACCGCCACCCTGGACAAGCGCGCGGCGCTGGTCGACTACTTCCGCGATGCCGATCCACGCGACGCGGCCTGGGCGCTCTGGCTGCTCAGCGGCGGCCGCATCAGCGGGGCGAAGACCAGGATCGCCGGCAACGCCGAGCTGCGCAGCTGGGTCGCGCAGGCGAGCGGGCTCGCGGACTGGCTGGTCGACGACTGCTACGACCAGGTCGGCGACCTGGCCGAAACCCTGACCCTGCTGCTGGACGCCCCCCCCGACAGCGACGACACCCCGTTGCATGTCTGGATCGAACAGCGACTGTTGCCGATCGCCGGCCAGGACGCGGAGCTGCGCCGGACCGTCATCGTCGATGCCTGGTCGCGGCTCGACGACGACCAGCGCCTGGTGTTCAACAAGCTGCTGACCGGCGCGCTGCGCGTCGGCGTCTCGCAGCGCACCGCGCAGCAGGCGCTGGCCGAGATGAGCGGCGTCGACATCGCCCTGATCGCACAGCGCATGCTCGGCCGCTGGGATCCCTCGCCGGCCTTCATGCGCGACCTGCTGTCGGCCGAGGCATTGCCCGGCGACCGCCAGCAACCCTATCCGTTCTTCCTCGCCTCGCCGCTCGAGAATGGACCGGACAGCAGCGGGCCGGACGTCCTCGGCCCCATCGCCGACTGGCAGCTGGAATGGAAGTGGGATGGCATCCGCCTGCAGCTGATCCGCCGCCATGGCGAGGTCGCGTTGTGGTCGCGCGGCGAAGAACGCCTGGACGGCCGCTTCCCGGAGATCGAGGACGCCGCGGCGCGGTTGCCGCGCGACTGCGTCATCGATGGCGAACTGCTGGCCTGGCGCGATGCGCTGCCGCTGCCGTTCACCGCCCTGCAGACGCGGATCCAGCGCCGCAAGCCGGGCAGCAAGGTGCTGGCACAAACGCCCGCGCGCGTGCTGGCCTACGACCTGCTCGAACTCGATGGCCGCGACCTGCGCGCGCTTGCACTGACGCAACGTCGCGCCTTGCTGGCTGAACTGCTGCAGGGCCTGCAGGACCAGACGACCATGCTCGGGCACGGGCGCGAGCACGAGTCCGGCCCCGCGCAACCGTCGCAGGCAGCGCGCATCGCGCTGTCGCCGGTGCTGTCCGCAGGCGACTGGACGCAGGCTGCGCAATGGCGCAGCCAAGCCCGCGAGCGCGGCGTCGAAGGCCTGATGCTCAAGCGCCTGGATTCGCGCTACCAGTCCGGCCGTCGTCGCGGCGACTGGTGGAAATGGAAGCTCGATCCGCTGACCGTCGACGCCGTGCTGATCTATGCGCAGTCCGGTCACGGCCGACGCAGCACGCTGTACACCGACTACACCTTCGCGCTGTGGGATGGCGACGCGCTGGTCCCGGTCGCCAAGGCCTACTCCGGGCTCGACGACAGCGAGATCCTGGCGCTCGACAAGTGGATCCGCGCGCACACGCTGGAGCGCTTCGGCCCGGTGCGCTCGGTCGACGCCCACCACGTGTTCGAGATCGGCTTCGAGGCGGTCAACCGGTCGGCGCGACACAAGTCCGGCATCGCGGTCCGGTTCCCGCGCATCCTGCGCTGGCGCCACGACAAGACCGCGCACGATGCCGACCAGCTGGAGACACTGCGGGCATTGGCGCGATGACGGCCGCGCGCCGCGACAACCGCCAGGCCGCCGACGAGGCAGCCGCGCCCCAGCCACGGCGCATGTTCGATGCCCCGCTGTCGGCCTGGCTCGCGACCCGCGGCTGGACGCCGCTGCCGTTCCAGCGCCAGGTCTGGAAGCGCTACCTCGCCGGCGAATCCGGACTGCTGCAGACCCCCACCGGCAGCGGCAAGACGCTGGCCGCGTTCGGGGGCCCGCTGCTGCAGGCCCTGCAGCAGCCACAGGTCGCGACCGGCAAGACGCGCAAGCCGAGCCTTCGCGTGCTCTGGATCACGCCGCTGCGTGCACTGGCTACCGACACCGCGCGCGCATTGCGCGAACCGATCGCGGCGCTGGGCATCGACTGGCAGGTCGGCATGCGCACCGGCGACGCCAGCGCGCGCGACCGCAGGCTGGCGCGCGCCGGTCGCCTCGATGTGCTGGTGACCACGCCCGAGTCGCTGGCGCTGCTGTTGTCGTATGCCGACAGCGCCGCGCATTTCGCATCCTTGCAGGCGGTCATCGTCGACGAATGGCATGAACTGCTGGGCAACAAGCGCGGCGTGCTGCTGCAACTCGGACTGGCACGCCTGCGGGCACTGGCACCCGCGCTGCGCCTGTGGGGACTGTCGGCAACGCTGGGCAACCTCGACCAGGCACGCGACGCGCTGTTGCCGCATGCACCGCAGGCGGCGATCGTCTCCGGCGTGCCGCCGCGCCGGGTCAGCGTCGAGACGCTGATCCCCGACATCGGCCAGCGCTTCCCCTGGGCCGGCCACCTCGGACTGGTGCAGTTGCAGGCGGTGATGGCGCGGCTGCTGCAGGTGCGGACCAGCCTGCTGTTCACCAATACGCGCGCGCAGGCCGAGCTGTGGTTCCGCGCCCTCGAAGCGGTCTGGCCGGAAGCGCCGGGCACGCTGGCGCTGCACCACGGTTCGCTCGACCCGGCCTTGCGCGCGCGCGCCGAGCAGGGCCTGCGCGACGGCAGCGTGCGCTGCGTCGTCGCCACGTCCAGCCTCGATCTTGGCGTCGACTTTCCCGCCGTCGACCAGGTCCTGCAGATCGGTAGCCCCAAGGGCATGGCGCGGCTGCTGCAACGGGCCGGCCGCGCGCGTCACCGGCCGGGAACCTCCGGGCACATCCTGTGCGTGCCGACGCATCTGCTGGAACTGCTCGAGTACGCCGCGGCGCGCCAGGCGTTGCGCGCGCAGCGCATCGAATCGCGACCGCCGCCGCGCGGATCGCTGGACGTGCTGTCCCAGCATTGCGTGACCCTCGCCGTCGGGGGCGGGTTCGACGCCGACAGCCTGCTGCGCGAGGTCCGCAGCACCCATGCCTTCGCGCAGCTGTCCGACGGCGACTGGCAGGCCGTGCTGGACTTCATCGTCCGCGGCGGCGCCGCGCTGTCGAGCTATCCCGACTACTGTCGCGTGGTCCAGGGCGATGACGAACGGTACCGGGTCGAGGACCGCAGGATCGCGTTCCGCCATCGCCTCAACATCGGCACCATCGCCAGCGACGGCAGCGTGTCGGTGAAGTTCCTCAAGGGCGGCGGACTGGGATCGGTGGAAGAGAACTTCATCGGCCGGCTGCGCCCCGGTGACCGCTTCCAGTTCGCCGGCCGCACGCTGGCCCTGGTGCGCCTGCAGGACATGACCGCCTATGTGCGGCTCGCACGCGGCGCAGATGGCGCAGTGCCGAAATGGCAGGGCGGACGCATGCCGCTGTCGAGCGAACTCGGGCGCGAGGTCGAACGCGTGATCGCCGGCCCGCGCGATTGTCCGGAACTGCGCACCATCGCGCCGCTGCTGGACCTTCAGGCGCAGCTGTCGGCACTGCCGCGCCCGGAGCAGTTGCTGGTCGAATGGATCCGCGTGCGCGGCGGCCGCCATCTGTTCGTCTATCCGTTCGCCGGGCGCGCCCTGCATGAAGGCCTGGCCTCGCTGATGGCCCTGCGCTGGTCGCGGCTGGCGACCAACACCTTCTCGTTCGCCATCAACGACTACGGCCTGGTGCTGTCGGCCGCGCGGGAGGGCGACGTCGACGCCGCCCTGCTCCGTCACCTGCTGTCGCCGCAGGGCCTGGTCGACGACCTGCGCGAGGGCGTCAACCTGATGGAGCTGACCCGCCGCCAGTTCCGCGAAGTCGCCCGCGTCGCCGGACTGCTGCCGCCTTCGCTGCCAGGCCGCGCGCCGCGTTCGCTGCGCCAGTTGCAGGCGTCGAGCAGCCTGCTGTTCGATGTCCTGCGCCAGCACGATCCCGGCCACCTACTGCTGGCGCAGGCCGAACGCGAAGTCTTCACCCAGCAGCTGGATCTCATCCACCTGCAGCAGGTCCTGGACGACTGCGCAGGACGCACGCTGGCATTGCATGCGTCGGCCTCGTTCACGCCGCTGTCGTTCCCGCTGTGGGCCGAGAGCATGCGTGGACAACTGAGCAGCGAGGACTGGAGTACCCGGGTCAAGCGCGCAGCCGGCCAGCTGGAAGAGCGCCATGATGGCGCAACCTCATGAGTGGAGCGCGCATGGGTGGAGCAGCATGAGTGGAGCCGCACCGCCGGGTTCGCGCGCCTGGTCCTGCGCGGGCGAAGCCGTCGAACTGTTCGCCGATCGCGCGCTCTACTGGCCGGCGCAGCGCACGCTGTACATCGCCGACCTGCACCTGGGCAAGGGCGATGTCTTCCGTCGTGCCGGCATTGCCCTGCCCAGCGGCGGCAGCGACCTCGACCTCGCGCGACTGACCCGCCTGCTGCAGCACACCGGCGCCACGCGCCTGCGCGTGCTCGGCGACTTCCTGCACGGACCGGCCTCGCCACGCAGTTGGCGCGACAGCTGGACTGCATGGCGCGCAGCGCATGCATCGCTGCGGATCGGCGTCGTCACCGGCAATCACGACCGCGCACTGGCCGGCGCCGGCCTGGCGCTGGACCTGCTGGGCGACGCCATCGATGAAGGCCCGTTCGCCTTGCGGCATGCGCCGCAGGCGCATCCCCGACTACACGTGTTGTGCGGCCATCTGCACCCGGTCGCGGCACCGGCCGGCCTGCGCCGGCACTGGCCCGCGTTCTGGCTGCATCCCGGCATGACGGTGCTGCCGGCGTTCTCGCGTTTCAGCGGCGGCTGGCGCCCGCCCGCGACGCCCGGCGCCACCGTCATGGCCTGCGTCGAAGAATCGTTGATACCGATCCCCGCGTAGGGCGGATCTGGACCCACCACACGTATCCCTCCAGCCCAACACACCGCACGCCGGGTCGAGACCCGGCCTACAGCGCCTGCAGGAATTCCGGATCCAGGCCGAGCTTGCCGAACAGGCCGTGCTGGGTGCCGGTCAACACGCGCAGCATCTGTCCGCGGCCGCCGGGCAACTTCCCCATCGGCAGGAAGGCGACATCGCGCAACTTCGCCATCGTGTCGCGTTCGGACTGGAACAACGGCGTCAGCCAGCGACTCCACATCTGGTAGATCCACACGTGCGCGCGACGCTGGCGTTGATACGCCGCCAACGCGTCGCCCAGGGCGCCGTGCTCGCCGAGCGCCTGCGTCAGCACCGCGGCATCCAGCAGCGCCATGTTGACGCCCTGCCCCAGCTGCGGGCTCATCGCATGCGCGGAATCGCCGACCAGCACCACGCGGTCGCGATGCCATTGCGGTTGCGTGGCGTCGCGATAGCGGGCGCGCGCCAGTTGTCCGGCGTCGGTGATGCCGGAGACGACAGCGCCCGCCTCCGGCCACAACTGGTGCAGTTCCGATTGCCAGGCCGCCAGGCCTGCGGCCTGCCAGGCGTCGAAGCCATCGGCGGGCAGGCTCCAGAAAAAACTCAGCCGGCGGGTGTCGTCACCCGGGCAGGTCCCCACCGGCAACAGGCCGACCATCTTGCGCGCCGCGACATAGCGCTGCCGCAGTTCGCTGAGCGCAGGCCAGTCGCCGGCAGGCAGCAGGCACCACAACGCGCCCCAGGGATAGGGTCGGTCGATCTTCGCCGGCCCCGCCGCGGCGCGCAGCCGCGATGCCGCACCATCGGCCACCACGATCAGGTCGAAGGGCCCGTGCTGCTCGCCATGCTGGTCGCGCACCTGTCCGCGCGCATGATCCACATCAACGATCTCGCGTCCCGCATGCAGCTGTTGTGCGCGCTGCGCCCAGGCCGCGTCGAGGATCGAGTACAGCGCGCCGCGCTGCAGGCCGATGCCGTACAGGCGCGCGTCCAGGCCTGCATAGCGCATGTCCATCACCGCGCGCCCGTACGGTGTATCGCCATACAGGCGGCGCACCGGCATGCCATGCCGCAACACCTGCGGCAGCAATCCCATCCGCCACAAGACCTGCAGGCCGCTGGGCTGCAGCAGAAACCCCGCGCCCACCGGACCGGGCACCGGCACGCGCTCGAACACCTCGACCGCATGCCCGGCGCGCGACAGCAGCACCGCCGCACACTGGCCGGCCGTGCCATACCCGACGATGGCGATACGCAATGCGTTCATGTCGCCTCCGATGCTTGCCCTCGACAGCAAAAACCCCGCATCCGCGGGGTTTCTGCGTTCACACCATCACCGATGGCTCAAGCGACAGGTGCGACCCCCGTCGCCTGCGCGCCCTTCGGCCCCTGGGTCACTTCGTAACTGACGCGCTGACCTTCCTGCAGGCTGCGAAAGCCCTTGGATTCGATCGCGGAGAAGTGCACGAAGACATCCGCGCTGCCGTCCTCAGGCGCGATGAATCCGAAACCCTTGGCGTCGTTGAACCATTTCACTGTGCCGTATTGCATGACTCGTCGAACCTCGTATGGATGCGTTGTGCGCCCATGGCCATGCAAGGCGGCCCGGGTCGCGACCCGAGTATGCAAAGCAAACGGCTCCCGATGCAAACCCTGCGTCAGCGCGCACCGGCCAGCAGGCGCGCGACCAGTGCCGGCACGCCTGAGGTCGCCGCCGCCACATTGGCCAGCACGTCATCCAGCGTGATGACTTCCTCGATGTCAGGACCCGCGCCCGCCGCCCAGTTGGCGATGATCGCCAGGCAGGCATAGTCGAGCCCGAACTCGCGCGCCAGGCCCGCTTCGGGCATGCCGGTCATGCCGACCAGATCGCAACCATCACGGCGCATGCGCGCGATCTCGGCGCGGGTTTCCAGGCGCGGGCCCTGGGTCGCGCCATAGCAGCCGCCATCGACGAGGACGACGCCGGCCTGCTGCGCGGCCGCCACCACGTCGCGACGCAACGACGGCGTGTAGGGATCACCGAAATCGACATGCAGCACGTCGGTGCCCGGCTCCTCGCACAGCGTCGAGATCCGTCCCCAGGTGTAATCGATCAACTGGTCCGGACAGGCCAGCACGCGCGGACCGAAGCGCTCGGTGATGCCGCCGACGGTATTGAGCGCGAGCACCCGGGTCGCACCCAGTGCCTGCAGCGCGGCCAGGTTGGCGCGGTAGTTGATGCGATGCGGCGGCACCGAATGGCCCTCACCGTGGCGCGCCAGGAACGCCACCCGGCGACCATCCAGCGTACCGATGCGCACCGGCCCGGACGGCGCGCCGTAGCGGGTCACCGGCTGGTGGGTCTCGATGTCCTGCAACTCGGCCAGGGCGTACAGGCCGGTGCCGCCGATCACGGCCAGGGAGATGTCGGTGCTCATGGGGCGTTACCTCGTGACGTGATGGGCCGGTCGGTCTCGTGGGCGCGCCGGCGGGGCTTCCGGCGTGAACGCGCGAACGCCCCCACGCACGACGGCCCCACGACGGCGCAGCCCGGGCTTACTCGCCGAGCGCGTAGATGCCCGGCAGGTTGCGGCCCTGCTCATGGAAATCCATGCCGTAGCCGAACACATAGCGGTCCGGGACTTCGACGCCGGCGTAGTCGGCTTCGATGCCGTCGACGCAACGGTCGTGCGACTTGGTCGCCAGCACGGCGACGCGGACGTCGGACGCGCCTTCGTCCTCGCACCAGTACTTGATCGCCTTCAGCGTGTGGCCTTCGTCGAGAATGTCGTCGACCAGCAGCACGCGGCGGCCGCGCATCGGCGTCGCCGGACGATGCAGCCAGGCCAGTCGCGAACCGGTGGTGTTGCCGCGATAGCGGGTGGCGTGCAGGTAGTCGAACTCCACATCGAGCCCACGCTCGCCGAGCGCGAACGACAGCTGACCCGCGAACGGCAATCCGCCATGCAGCACGGTGATGAACAACGGCGGCACCGGATCGGCGCTGTACTCGGCGACGATCTGCGCGGCCATCGCATCGATCGCGTTGTCCAGCGCCTTGCGGTCATGGATCAGCTCGGCGCTTTCGAGCACTTCGGACAGGCGTGGCACGTTCATGCGGTTTTCCCCAACTGGGTATCGAGACTGGATTGCACGGCGCCGTAGCGCGCATCGGCCAACAGGCCATCCCAGCCCATCGGGCCGCGACCGAGCAGGCCTGCGAGCGCCATGGTGTTGAGGCTGCGTCCCTGCACGGCGGCCAGCGATTCCTCGACCAGCTCGGGATGGCAGACCAGCACGACATCGCAGCCTGCATCCAGGTGCGCGTCGATGCGCGCCTTGATGCCGCCGGCGGAGAACGCCGCCGCCATGCCGATGTCGTCGGAAAACACGACCCCGCGGAACCCCATTTCCTGACGCAGGATCTCGTTGATCCAGCGCGGCGAGTAGCCGGCCGGCTCCGGCGCGACCTGCGGATAGACCACATGCGCCAGCATCACGGCATCGGCACCGGCCTCGATGCCGGCCACGAACGGCACCAGGTCATGCGCGCGGATCTCGTCTAGGCTGCGGTCGTCGACGGCGTTGTCGAAATGGGTGTCCTCGCGGACGGTGCCGTGGCCGGGGAAATGCTTCAGCGTCGCCGCCATGCCGACCGCGTGCATGCCGCGGACATAGGCGCGGGTGAATTCGGCGACGATCTGCGGGTGTTCGGAGAACGCACGGTCGCCGATCGCAAGATTGCCATGGCCGACATCAACCACCGGCGCGAAGCTCAGGTCGACGCCGGTCGCGCGGATCTCGCTGGCCATCAACCAGGCATGTTCTTCGGCCAGGGCCAGCGCCTGCTTCGGATCCTGCGCGTACAGGCGGCCGAAGCCCTCCAGCGCGGGCAGCTCGGTGAAGCCGTCGCGGAACCGCTGCACGCGGCCGCCTTCCTGGTCGACACAGATCAACTGCGGCAGGCGCGCGCTTTCGCGGATCGCAGCGCACAGCTCGGACACCTGCTGGCGGGAACTGAAATTGCGCTTGAACAGGATCACGCCTGCACAGGCATCGTGCTGCAGCCAATCGCGCTCCTGCGCGGTCAGTTCGGTACCGGCCACACCGATCACAAGCATCCGGGAATCTCCATCGGGCGCATCATTGCGCAGGCCGATATTGTCGCAGATGCTGGGTTGGGCCGATGTCGAGGCGTCGCGACCGGTTCAGCCGGGCGCGTGCGGCACGACGGGGCCGGCTTTTTAACGGGAACGCTTGCGAGGAACGCTTGCAGAGGGCTCCTTGTCACGCCCGCACCTCGGAACCTGCTCTCAGACCTTGCAGCCGTCCGGTCCGCAGTCGTCGGCGGCCGGCGGTTCGATCGCGGCCGCCTGTGCCAGGCCGGCGGCCTGGGTGATCGCCTCGGCAAAGGCTTCGGGAGACTGCGCGCCCTGCACCGCGTACTTGCCATCGATGACGAAGGTGGGCACGGCACGGATGCCGATGGCCTGTGCCTGCGCGATGCCGGCACGGACCTCGGCCAGGCCTTCGTCGCCCGCCAGCAGCCTGCGCACGCGTTCGGCCGACAGGCCGCCGGCCGCGCCCGCTACCACCAGCACCTCGGGGTCGGCCAGGTTGCGGCCCTCGGCGAAATGGGCGTGGAACAGCGCCTCACCCACCGCCTCGACGTCGCCCTCGCGCGTGGCCAGCCACATCAGCCGGTGTGCCGGCAACGTGGTGACGCGGACCTGGCCGCGATCGAAATCGAACGGCAGCCCCTCGGCACGCGCCGTCGCCTGCGTCGACGACAGGATCTGCTCGGTCCGCTCGGCACTGCCGAACTTGACCGCATAGGCCTCTCGTAGCGGCACCGGATCCGTGCCCGCCTCCGGATCGAGCTGATAAGGATGCCAGTGCACGTCGATGTCGGGCGCATTGGCGCCCAGCAAGGCAAGGCCACGCTGGAAACGGCGCTTGCCGATCCAGCACCAGGGACACACCACGTCGGACCAGATATCGATTCTCATCGGCACATGATGCGCCGGCCGCGACGCGACGCCAGCGTCAGTCGCGTTCCGCAGCGTTCCACTGCGCGTACGGCCGGCCGGCCAGCGCGAGGTTGTAGTAACGCTGGGATTGGGTCACTTCGCGACCCAGCCATGCCGGCGTCTCGAAGGCCTCGTCGGCGGCATCCAGTTCGATTTCGGCGACCACCAGCCCGGCGTTGTCGCCGAGGAATTCGTCGACCTCCCACAGGTGCGCGCCGTGGCGCACCAGGTGCCGGCGCTTCTCGACCAGTCCACCAACGCACAGGGTCAACAGTGCCTGCGCCTCGTCGACCGGCATCGGATATTCGAACTCCTGCCGGGTATGGCCGACGCTGCGCGACTTGATGTTCAGGAACGCCTGCGCGCCCTCGATGCGCACGCGCACCGAGGCCTTCTGCGCGCCGCTGTCGACCACCGCAAGGTCGTTCAGATACCCCTGCGCCATCGGCACGACGTCATGCGCGGCCTTGCGCCAGGCCTCGCCGACCACCAGGAATTTGCGTTCGATTTCAATGGGCATGGCGGCAGTGATCGGAAGGCAGAAGGAAGGCGACGTACGCAGGCGCCATCAGGCGGGTATCGCGACATGCGTGGCGTCGGCCGCCTGGCTGTCGACGTCGCCGCATGCGGTTGATTGACACATGTGCTTGATCTACTTGCCGGGCTCGAACATCGCGATCGATTCGACATGCGCCGTATGCGGGAACATGTCCATCGCACCGGCGCTGACCAGCTTCCAGCCCCGCTCGTTGACCAGGTAGCCGGCATCGCGCGCCAGCGACGCCGGGTGGCAGCTGACATAGACGATGCGCTTGAGGCCCTTCAACGGCAGCTGCTTGAGCACCACGTCCGCGCCCGAGCGCGGCGGGTCCAGCAACAGCCGATCGAAACCGGCGCGCATCCAGGCATGCCCGGACAGATCCTGCGCCAGGTCGGCGGCATGGAACTGCGCGTTGTCGAGCCCGTTGTGCGCGGCGTTTTCGCGCGCGCGCGCCACCAGCCCGGCATCGCCTTCGACGCCAACGACCTCGCGTACCGTCCGCGCCAGCGGCAGCGTGAAATTGCCCAGCCCGCAGAACAGGTCGAGCACGCGGTCGTCGGGCTGCGCATCCAGCAGGTCCAGCGCCAGCGCGATCATCTTGTCGTTGAGCCCGGCGTTGACCTGGATGAAGTCCAGCGGGCGGAAGTTGAGTTCGACGTTCCAGTGCGGCAGCGAGAACGACAGCTTCGGCGCCTCCTGGCCGGCGCCCGCAGGCCACAGCACATGCACCGAATCGACGCCGCCCGGCTGCAGGAAGATCGCGAAATCCTGTTGCTGGCCGAACGCGCTCAGGGCCGCGAGATCGGCCTCCGACAATGGATGCATGTGCCGGAACACCAGCGCGACGGTGTCGTCGCCGGCGATGAATTCGATCTGCGGCACGTGGCTGCGTGCCTCCAGTCCATCGACCAGGGCCGACAGCGCCAGGATCGCATGGCCGATGCGCGGGATCACGGTATGGCATTCGACGAGATCGGCGACGAAGCGCGGATCGCGCTCGCGGAAGCCGACCAGGGTCTTGTCCTTCTTGTCGACGCGGCGCACCGAGAAGCGGCCCTTGCGGCGGTAACCCCACGCGGCATCGGTCAGCGCCGGCAGCACCGTGCCCGGCGTGACGTGGCCGATGCGCTCGAAGTTTTCCATCAGCACGCGCTGCTTGACGACAATCTGCCTGCCATTCTCGAGATGCTGCAGCGCGCAGCCGCCGCAGGTGCCGAAATGCATGCAGCGCGCGTCGACGCGGTCTTCCGAGGCGCGCAGCACCTCGACGGCCAGGCCCTCGTCGAAACTGCGCGAACGCGCGGTCTGCTTGACCATAACCTGCTCGCCCGGCAGCGCGCCGGCGACGAAGACGGCCTTGCCGCTTTCACGGCGGCCGACGCCACGGCCATCGTGGGTCATGTCGAGGATGTCGAGGGCGAACGGGGTCTGGTCGATGCGGTTGGATCTGGCCACGTGGCGACGGCTGCGTGCTTTGGGGCCGCCTATTGTCGCAGATGCGCCGGGCCGGGCGCTCCACCCGGCCCGTGTCCGCCATGGCAGGCCGCCACCATGGGACCGGCGCGGGCTTACGGGCGAGCGGGCCGGCCTCCCACCCCATGCCCGCACCGTCAGCGCTGCGGCGACGGCGCGGGGTCGTGGCGCGATTACTTCTGCTTCCAGCTGCCGCCCTGCTGGTACCACCAGCCCGCGCGGGCGCTGGCGATCCACTGGCGCGCGAAGACGTCGCGGATCTGGGTTTCCCATTCGGGATGGCCGTTGGCGACCGCGATCTCGCGATAGACCGCATTGCGGTCACGGTTGTCGTCGGCGACCGCGGCATTGACCGCCACGCGGTCCTTGATCGCCAGCACCGAGGCGTCGCGCACGACCACCAGTCCGTCGCCACCGAAACCGAGCGCACCGGAATCGAAATGCGGGCGCAGGCTGCTGTTGAAGCGCGACTCCATGCGCGACTGGATCGCCTGGATCGCCGGCGTCTTGATGGTGATGTCGGGCTGGCTCTGCGCCTGCGCGGTGCCGATGCCCAGCAGCATCAGCGGATCGAAGCGCAGCGAGGCCATGCCGCCCGGCGAAGGATTGTCGGCAGGCTTGGTCGCCGGTGCCGGCGTGGACGGCTGCGCCTGGTCGCCGATGACGTTCTCGACGAACTCGCGCGCGGCTTCCTTGGCTTCGGCCGCCGGGAAGTACACGTTGATGGTGACGCAGGCGGTGAGCGCCAGCACCAGGGCGATCGGCATGCCCATCCAGTGACGCGACACCCCCCGGCGCAACGAAGGCCGCGAGGCATGGCGTGAACGCGAGGCGTGGCGTGAAGTGGTCGTGTTCATGGCGATCCTGTGTCAGGAGGGGACGTTCGTTCGATCGGAGAACTTTCGGGAATCTCTGGACGGTCTTTCGCAGGTCTTTCTATCAGCTTGCATTGGATTGCATCGCATGGCGTTCCATCGGGTAGCGACCGGGTCAATCGATCACCGGCGCGACCTCGCCGCCGGCCACCGCCGCAAGACGCTCCAGCAACGTCGGCCAATCCACGTCGCGATTGAATCCGACCACGTTGAGCCGCGGAATCCCGGCACCATGCACGATAGTAAAGCCCTGGCCCGCTGAATGCAGGCCCGACATCCGGCAGACTTCGTTGAGCAGCCGGCAACCGATGCCGATCTGGCGATAGCCGAAGTCATCGAACAGGCCGATCAGCTGTCCCTGCAGGCTGGTCACGAACGAGGCATCGCCGACGCTGGAGATGTTCTGCACTGCGCGCTGGCTGATGCGCTGGCGGGTGCCTCGCCTGCGTTCGGTCTGCAGGCGCGCATCGAAGGCGGTCGCCTTCCAGTCGACCAGCCGCAGCGCGTCGATACGGCCATCGAGACGCCCACTGATGCTGCCGAAATCGAAGACTTCCGTGATCGCCAGCAGGTCGAGGTCATGCAGCACGACGTCCGACGACAGCGTCGGCGCGACACCGAAAGGACGCTCCATCGACAGCGCGCTGACGTCGACGCGGCCGTCGAACACCTGCATCGACAGGCCGCCATCGAAGTCCAGCCGGTCGTTGGCGTAACGCGCGCTCGGGATGCTGCCGCTGAGGCTGCCCCGGAAGGCCGGCCAGTCGAGCGCCTTCGCCAGCGCGCCGACATCGAGTTCATCCAGGTGCAGGCCGAACTCCATCTGCAATCCCTCGCCATCATGGGGCGGGCGCAGCGTCATCGGATCGAAGCGCACCTCGCCGTCCAGCATCGCGATCGCAACCGGCTCGCGCAGGCGCAGCACCCCCTGCTCGCTGCGCAGCAGCCACTGCGCCGGACCGAAATCCAGTCCGTACAGGGCCCCGCCCCGCCAACGCAGCGCGCTGTCGATCGGAGTGCGGGTACCAGCAACGGTGGCAGCCAGGAAGCGCAGGTCGCCATCGATGCCGTCGAACGCGAACCGCGCCTGCGGGTCGCGCAGGTGCACCTGCTGCAGGCGGGCATCGAGGCGTTGCAGCCCGGTCGCCGCGATGTCGACATCGGCCGACAGCGCACCGCCGAGGTCGAGACCGGTCAGGCCGGCCAGGCCCAGCCAGCCCGACAGGTAGCGCTCGCCCACCGATGCCAGCGCATCGCTGCGGACCGAGACCGACAGCGCTTGCAGGCCGGCATCTGCATCCAGTGCCGCGCTGCCTTCGACACCGAGGGCATCGCCATCGCGCCAGTGCAGTCGCGGCACCTGCCAGCCCTCGTCGCCGGACTGTCGTGCGTCGACGGCAAACGCGACCGGCGTTGGCGGCAACGCCACATAGGCATTGCCGAACAACAGTTCGCCGCCGCGCAGGTTGCCCGAGACGGCGACCAGCAGGCTGTCGCCGGGCATGCGCAGGTCCACCTGCACACTGCCTCCGAGATCGCCGACCGCGACACTGCCATCGCTGGTTTCAAGCCCCGCGCCCGCGAGCGTCAGGTCCGCATCGATCTGCAATGGACGCCGGGTCGGCACGGCAACGACGACGCTGCCGTCCAGCGTACCGGCCGTCAGGCGCGCGGCCGGCCAGGCCTGGGCCAGCAGCGCCTGTGTCCATGCCAGCGGCACCTTGCGCAGGTCGAACCGGGTGTCGTCGGGTGCGGCCGCATTCCGCTCCAGTTGCAGCGTCGCCCCACCCTGGCGCAACTCGGCGCGGGTGACCGCCGTCGAGATGTCCACGGCCAATCGCATCGGCGTGCCACCGGCCGCGCGCAACGGACCGTCGCATTGCCAACCGCCCTGCGCATCCCGCAGCAGCGGACATTGCCAGTCGAGATTGCGGAATGCATAGCCGAGCGAAGGTGCCTGCACCTGCGCCGCCTGCAGCCGCAGCACGCCATGTTCGGCGCCCGCCGGCCAGGCCAGTTGCACGACCACCCCGTCGAGCCGCGCGACCGCCATGTCGATGCGCCGGATGCGCGCCGTCGCTGTACGCCGAGGTAGTGGATCGGCCGCCGACGCCACCGGAAGACCTGCTGCAGCGGATGCGGGACGCAGCGCCTGGGGCTGCGCATTCGCATGCGCATCCGTGCGTGCATTCATGCGCGCATCCGCGGGGCCCGCCACCAGCAGGCCGTACGCAAACAGTACCGACGCCAGCAGGCCGGACTTCGGCAGACCCGACGTCGGCAGGCCTGACGTCAGCAGGCCTGCTGCCAGCGTGGCCATGCGCCAGGGCGGCGGGAGTAAGATCGGGCCGGACATGACCGCAAGCATAGCTTCGCGACAGGGAGTCGAGGATGAAGCCCGTACTGCTGCTCGTCGAGGACGATCCGACCAGCCATGCGTTCCTGAAGGCCGCGACCGAGGCCCTCGCAGTCGACGTCGATGGCGCGGTCTCGATGCAGGCCGCCCTCGCGCTGGCAGGCGATGGCCGGTACGCCGCCTGGCTGATCGACGCCCACCTGCCCGACGGCTCCGGGATCGCGCTGCTGCAGCGGCTGCGCGCGCTCGGCCTGCCGACACCCGCCCTGGCCCACACCGCCGCCCGCGAGCCTGCCGACCTGCAACGCCTGCGAGACGCTGGCTTCGACGCCGCGGTCGCCAAGCCGCTGTCGGCGACGGACTGGCAGGCGGCCGTGTCCCGCTTGCTGGAGGGGCAGGCTGGCGACCCGGGCCGCGCACAAATGCAGGCCGACGACCCGGCGCCCATGACCGAGGTACTCCCCTCATCCGAACCACCGGTCTGGGACGACGCCGCGGCGCTGCTGGCACTGAAGGGGCACCCGTCCCACGTCGACGCGCTGCGGGGGCTGTTCCTGGCCGAGTTGCCGGGGCTGCTCGAGCAGATCACGCAGGCCGGCGCGCACCACCCGCCGGAGGTCGCCAGGAGCGCGCTGCACAAGCTGTCGGCCAGTTGCGGCTTTGTCGGTGCACGCAGGCTCGGCGCGACCATCCCCGCCTTGCAGGCCTTCCCTGACTCGGATCGCGCGCGCGAGGCCCTGTCGCGCGCAGCACACGACACCCTTGCCGAAGGCCTGCCCGCTCAGGGCACGCCGTCGCCGTCCTGATCCGCGGCATCCTGCGCGGCGAGGGTGCGCGAAACCTCGCCTGTCCCGGCGATCGAGGGTGCAGCAACAGCCGAGGGTGCCGCAGCAGATGACATGGCTGGCGGAGGCGCGGCTGGCGGCGATGGTGGCGTCGAAAGCCGGCTCAGGCCGTCGACCAGTTCCCAGGACTTCAGGCCGCGACCGCCCAGATGGTGGACCAGCACGCTGCGCATCGCCCGGCGCAGTCCAGCCATGTCCTCGTCGCCGGGCATGGTGTCGGCGCCCAGCGCCAGCAACGCACGGCCGCTGGCCATGTCGCTGCCGCGTCCGCTGCGCTGCCCGGCGGCACGCACGCCCAGCAGGCGACGCGCGCCCTGCTCGGGATCGAGCCGATAGTGCGCCTCGGGATCGATGTCGAGACCGTCGCCATCGATGCTGAAATCGAAACCGAACCCCAGTTCCTCGAGCAGGTCGCGCTCGAAACGACGCAACGTCCATGCCAGCGGCGCCTGCGCGCGCAGGCGTTCGCGCACGCGCGCGTAGACGTCGTACAGGCCAGGATGGGGGTCCTGGCGCGGCGCGAGCCGCGTCAGCAGTTCATTGACGTAGAAGCCGGCCAGCATCGACTGCCCGACCAGCAGCGGCGCCGCATCCAGCGCTTCGGCGGCCCCCAGTTGCGCCAGCTCTCCGCGCTGCACGGCATCGAAACGGATGTGCTGCAAGGGCTGCAGCGCGGCACGCAGCACGTGGCGTTTCGGGCCCTGCACACCGCGCGCGACCAGGCCGAGGCGGCCGTGCGTCTGGCTCAACACCTCGACCAGCAGGCTGGTCTCCCGCCAGGCCCGGGCATGCAGCACGTACGCGTGCTCACCCGAGTAGCGCATGCTCAGTCGGAATAGCCCAGTGTCCGCAACGCGGATTCGTCATCGGACCAGCCATCGCGCACGCGCACCCAGGTCTGCAGGAACACCTTGTTGTCGAACAGGCGCTCCATCTGCATGCGCGCCTTGCTGCCGATATCGCGCAGGCGCACGCCACCCTTGCCGATGACGATCGCCTTCTGGCCTTCGCGCTCGACCCAGATCACCGCGCCGATGCGCAGCATCACGCCACCCTTCGGCGACGGCTCCTCGACGAACGATTCGATCTCCACCGTGGTCGCGTACGGCAACTCCGCGCCGAGCTGGCGCATCAACTGCTCGCGCACCAGTTCGCCGGCCAGAAAGCGCTGGCTCTTGTCGGTGATCTCGTCCTCGCCATACAGCGCCGGTTGCGCCGGCAGCAGGGGCAGCAGCGTCTCGACCAGGTCTTCCAGTCCCTTGCGCTTGAGCGCCGATACCGGATGCACCGACACGAAATCGCGACCTTCGGCGACCTGCTGCAGGTACGGCAGCAGAGTGCTCTTGTCCTTGATGCGATCGACCTGGTTCACCGCCAGCACGACCGGCACGCCGGCCTCGCGCAGCGCCTCGAACGCATAGCCGTCCTCGTCGTCCCAGCGCCCGGCCTCGACCACCAGCACGGCGGCGTCGATGCCTTCCAGTGCACCGCGCGCGGCGCGGTTCATCATGCGGTTCATCGCCTTCTTCTGCTCGCGGTGCAGTCCCGGGGTATCGACCAGCAGCAGCTGGCCTTCCGGGAACGTCGCGATCCCCAGCAGGCGATGGCGCGTGGTCTGCGGGCGATTGGAGACGATGCTGATCTTGGCACCGACCAGGGCATTGACCAGCGTGGACTTGCCGACGTTGGGTCGGCCGATGACGGCGACGTGGCCGGCACGGAACGATGTTGACGCGTGAGGGGTCTCGGACATGCGGGAATTGTAGCCGCTGCGCAGCGCCGGCACCTGCACGGGACCTGCCTGCGCCCACCAGCAGCGGATCCAGGCCCGGCACAATGCCTGCCACGGCCGTTCCGGCGGATCCATCCTCTGGATCGCGCGCGTGACCTGCGCCCCGGTGAAAGCCTCGCCTTCTTCGGGCCGGCCTGACGTCTAGCGGCCCGCGTACGTCTCCGCGATCAGCGTCAACGCCGCGTCCGCGGCCTGCTGCTCGGCAGCGCGGCGCGATCCACCGACGCCCTCGGCGGTCAGTACCGGCTCGGCCAGGCTGCAGCGCACCAGGAACTGCTTGGCATGCTCCTCGCCGCTTTCCGACAGCAACTCGTAACCCGGCAACGGGAACTGGCGGGCCTGCAGCCATTCCTGCAGACGCGTCTTGGCATCCTTGCCGACCTTGGTCGCTGGCACCGCCTCGACGGCCTCGGCAAACCACGGCAGCACGACGCTGCGGCAGGTGTCGAAACCGGCATCGAGATAGATCGCGGCGATGATCGCCTCCAGCGCGTCCGACAGGATCGAATCGCGACGGTGTCCGCCGGACTTCATTTCACCCGGACCGAGCGTCAGGCGATCACCGACCTCCAGCCGTCGCGCGACCTCGGCCAGCGAGGATTCGCGCACAAGTTCGGCGCGTGCGCGGGTCAGCGCACCTTCGTCGGCATTGGGCCAGCGCGCGTACAGCGCCTCGGCGACGATGACGCCGAGCAGCGCATCGCCCAGGAATTCCAGGCGTTCGTTGTGCGGGGCGCCCGCGCTGCGATGGGTCAGGGCCTGCGCGAGCAGCCCGGGACGCGAGAACGGGTGACCGGCGAAACGATCGCCGTGGCGATCAAATGCCGTCGCCACTGCGGGTCAGCGTCTGGCTGGTGTCGAACTTGCCGACGACGTCCAGGTTGAACACCAGTGGCGTGCGGACTTCGTAGCTGACCTTCATCAGCCAACCCTCGCCATCGCGCTCGATCTTGACGTTGTCCTTCTTGACGCTGTCCGAGTAATCCACGTTGAGGCGACGGAAGAACAGGTCCTGGATGCGCGCGGGGCTGGCATTGGCGATCCCCGGCTCGCTGGCCAGTCCCTTCAGCGCCGACTTCACGCTGTAGAACTCGGAGTACATCGGGAACAGCTTCATGACGATGTAGGCCGAGAAGCCCAGCACCGACATGACGATGATGAAACTGATCAGGGTCAGGCCGCGCTGCTCGCGGCGCGTTGCCCGGCGCATGTTGCCGATACGGTTCACGCTCATTTCAAAGCCCCCTTCGGTGTGATGGCCAGGACCCGACCCTGCCCTGCCGCGCATGGTCGCACGGCGCGGGCCCGTGGGCCATGCGGGCGGCTACTCGATGCTGCTGCCGATGCGGCGCCAGTCGACCCAGCCCGGGGCCGAGGTATCCCAGTTCATCCAGACCAGGAAGGCCTTGCCGCGCAGCTGCGTCTCCGGCAGCACGCCCCAGAACCGGCCGTCGTCGCTGCGGTCGCGGTTGTCGCCCATGACGAAATAATGCCCTTCCGGCACCTGCCACTCGCCCTGGCCGGGGTCGCGCGCACCGATGCTCTCGATCTCCAGGACCTGGTGGCTGCGTCCGGGCATCTGCTCCTCGATCAGCGTCGCGCCGTCCATCTCGCGGCCACGGCCCTGCCCGACATAGTTGGAGACCGGCACATAGGTGAAGGGCTCGCCGTTCACGTAGACCTGGTTGTCGCGATAGGCCACGGTGTCGCCCGGCAGGCCGATCACGCGCTTGATCCAGTCCTGGTCGGGATGGTGCGGCGGGCGGAACACCACGACGTCGCCGCGCGCGGGCTCACCGAGCTCGATGACCTTCTTGTTGTTGATCGGCAGGCGGATGCCGTAGGCGAACTTGTTGACCAGGATGAAATCGCCGATCAGCAGCGTCGGCATCATCGAGCTCGACGGGATCCGGAACGGCTCGGCGACGAAGCTGCGCAACACCAGCACCACCGCCAGCACCGGGAAGAACGCGCGCGCGTAGTCGACCGCCCACGGCTCGCCATCGTCGAGCAGGCCGGCGGAGCGGGCGCGCTTCTTGGCGAATACCAGCCGGTCGAGCAGCCAGGTGATGCCGGTGACGAAGGTCAGGACGACCAGGGCGATTTCAAACCATTTCATGTGCGTTCCTTCGAAACGGGATTGGGGGTCGGGGCTGGAGTTCGCGGCCTCCCGGGCAGCCGGCGGGATCCCCACCGTTGCCCGTCGCGGATCGGCAACCCCATCGCCCGGTTACTTGTTGTCCACCTGCAGGACGGCAAGGAAGGCTTCCTGTGGAATCTCCACGCGCCCGACCTGCTTCATCCGCTTCTTGCCTTCCTTCTGTTTCTCGAGCAGCTTCTTCTTGCGCGAGATGTCGCCGCCGTAGCACTTGGCCAGCACGTTCTTGCGCATCGCCTTGACCGTGGTGCGGGCGATGACCTGCGAGCCGATCGCGGCCTGGATCGCGACGTCGAACTGCTGGCGCGGGATCAGCTCTTTCATCTTCTCGGTCAGTTCGCGACCACGACGATCGGCGTGCTGGCGGTGCACGATCAGTGATAGCGCATCGACCTTGTCGCCGTTGATCAGGGTGTCGATGCGCACGAACGGACCCGCGTCGAAGCGCAGGAAGTGGTAATCCAGCGAGGCGTAGCCGCGCGAGACCGACTTCAGGCGGTCGAAGAAATCGAGCACCACTTCGGCCATCGGCAGCTCGTAGCTGATCTGGACCTGCGACCCCATGTAGTTGATGCCGACCTGGCTGCCGCGCTTCTCCTCGCACAACGTGATGACGTTGCCGACGTAGTCGGGCGGGGTCAGGATGTTGGCGCGGATGATCGGTTCGCGGATCTCCTCGACCAGGTTCGACTGCGGCAGCTTGGCCGGGTTGTCGAGCGTCAGGATGCTGCCGTCGGTCTTGAGCACTTCATAGACCACCGTCGGCGCGGTGCTGATGAGGTTGAGGTTGTACTCGCGCTCCAGCCGCTCCTGCACGATCTCCATGTGCAGCATGCCGAGGAAGCCGCAACGGAAACCAAAGCCCATCGCCTCTGAGCTCTCCGGCTCGAAACGCAGCGCGGCATCGTTGAGGCGCAGCTTGTCCAATGCCTCGCGCAGGTCCGGATAATCCTCGGCATCGACCGGGAACAGGCCCGCGAACACGCGCGGCTGCATTTCCTGGAAGCCGGGCAGCGGCTTGCTGGCGGGATCGGACGCCAGCGTCAGCGTGTCGCCGACCGGAGCGCCGTGCACGTCCTTGATGCTGGCGTTGATCCAGCCCACCTCGCCGGCACGCAGGGCTTCAAGCACCTTGCGCTTCGGGGTGAACACGCCGACTTGGTCGACCTGGTGCGTGCGTCCGGTCGACATCACCAGGATCTTGCTGCCGGGCTTGATCTCGCCCTGCATGACGCGCACCAGCGAGACCACGCCGAGGTAGTTGTCGAACCACGAATCGATGATCAGCGCCTGCAGCTTGTCGGTATCGCGCGGCACCGGCGGCGGGATGCGCTTGACGATCGCTTCGAGCACGTCGCCGACATTGAGGCCGGTCTTGGCGCTGATCGCCACCGCGTCCTCGGCATCGATGCCGATGACCGCTTCGATCTCGGCCTTGGCGCGCTCGATGTCGGCGGTCGGCAGGTCGATCTTGTTGAGCACCGGTACCACTTCGAGACCCTGCTCGACCGCGGTGTAGCAGTTGGCGACCGATTGCGCCTCGACGCCTTGCGCCGCATCGACGACCAGCAGCGCGCCTTCGCAGGCTGCCAGCGACCGGCTGACTTCATAGCTGAAGTCGACGTGGCCGGGCGTGTCGATGAAGTTCAGGTGGTAGGTCTGCCCATCCTTGGCCACATAGGGCAGCGATACCGACTGCGCCTTGATGGTGATGCCGCGCTCGCGCTCGATCGGATTCGAGTCGAGCACCTGCGCCTCCATCTCGCGGGCCTGGAGCCCGCCGCAGAGCTGGATGATGCGATCGGCCAGGGTCGACTTGCCGTGGTCGACGTGGGCGATGATGGAGAAATTGCGGATGTTCCGCATCGGATCAGAGGTCATGGGCCGGCGGCGGGGCCGTCGTCAGGGTAACGGGAGATTATCGCACAGCATGAGGCCCGCCCCTCTGCAGAGGCGGGCCCCGTCGTCAGCCGTCGCCGATGGGCGACCGCCGCTTGCCGGCCTGCGTGGCCGGCAAGCGACGTCTTACTTGTCGTCCGCGCGCGGCGTCACCGCGATGAACTGGGTCCCGGCGCGGCTGCGGACCAGCAGCATCACCGTCTGCCCGGCCTTGACCCCACGCAGCTCGCGGTCCAGCGCGGCCACCGTCGCCACCGGCGCCCGGCCGACGCGCAGGATCACATCGCCGGGACGGATCCCGGCTTGGCGCGCGGCGCTGCCCTCGACATTGGCGATGCCGACGCCCTCATCGTTGCCCAGGCCCAACTGGCGGCGCTGCGCAGCGGTGAGCTCCTGGCCGATCAGCCCGAGCGCATTGGCCGACTTGGCGGCGGCGGGCGCATCGTCGGTGACGCTCGGGCGGCTGCCCGGAGTCGCGTCCTCGAGCTGGGTCAGCGTGACCTCGACCTCGCGCTCGCGGCCCTCGCGGAACACCGACAGCTTGACCTTGGTCCCCGGACGCTTGCTGCCGATCAGCGGCGGCAGGTCGCTGGACTGCACGATCTGCACACCATCGACCTTACGGATCACGTCGCCGGGCTCGATGCCGGCTTTCTCGCCGGCGCTGCCGGGCTGCACGTTGTTGACCAGCGCGCCGCGGGTATCGGGCAGGCCCAGGCCGCTGGCCTTGTCGGTGGTGATCTGCTCGACCACCACGCCGACCGCGCCACGGCGTACTTCACCGGTGCTCTTGAGCTGCTCGACGACATTCATCGCGACATCCATCGGGATCGCGAAGCTGACGCCCATGTAGCCACCGGAGTTGCTGAAGATCTGCGAGTTGATGCCGATGACCTGTCCGCTGGTGTTCAGCAGCGGGCCGCCGGAGTTGCCCTGGTTGATCGCGACGTCGGTCTGGATGAAGGGCACGTAGCGCTGGTTGGCCGAGGTCGAGCGCTGTACGGCACTGACGATGCCGGCGGTGACCGACTGATCGAGGCCGAACGGCGAACCGATCGCGACCGCCCACTGGCCCGGCTTGACCGCGCCCGAATCCCCGATCTGCAGGTACGGCAGGTCCTTGGCCTCGATCTTCAGCAACGCAACGTCGGACTGCTCATCGCTGCCGACGACCTTGGCGGTGAACTCGCGGCGGTCGTCGAGCGTGATCTTGACCTCGTCGGCGCGGTCGACGACATGGTGGTTGGTCAGCACGTAGCCATCGCCGCTGATCAGGAAGCCCGATCCCAGCGAACGCCCGCGCGGCCCTTCGAACTCGTCGCCACCCTCGTCCGGACCCGGCATCTGGAAGCCGGGACCGAAGAAGCGCCGGAAGATCTCGGGAATCTGGTCCTGGCCGGGCGCCTGTCGCGAGCCGCGCTGGGCGGTGCGGTTGCCCAGCGTGACCTGGACATTGACCACCGCGGGGCCGACCTGGTCGACCAGCCGGGTGAAATCGGGCAAACCGGTCACCAGCGGCGCGACCGGGACGGGACTTGCGATCGCGGCCGGCGCAGCAGACGCGGGGGCGCCGGCGGCGGATTGCGCGGTCGCGGCCGGGAGCACCACGGCAGCGGTCGCCGCGGCAGTGACGACCATCAGGACTGCAACATGCAGGGGCTTTTTCATGGGGGTGCGGCCTCGATCAGCACAAAGGGGAATCGACGCGGCAGCGCGCAGGCAAGCTTGGGGCGCAGCCACGCAGGGACAGGCTGGGAAAGAACAGGCGGTGGGGAAAGAAGGACACCGGACGGCTGGAGATGCGACGCGCGCCCTGGGCCCGCGGACTGGACAACGCCCAGTCCCCGGACATCAAGGACGGATCGGCTCCGCGCTGTGGTTGCCGGCGGGCACCGTGGCGCGCGCCTCGCTGTTGAGGGGCACGACGCTCGAACGGGTCGGCGGCTGCATGCCCTGCAGCGACGAGGTCATCGGTGCGACCTGCGGGTGGAACGGTTCGAATGTGGAACCCGACGCGGGCTGGAAGCCGCTGGACGTCGCGCCGTAACCGACCGCGAACGCGTTCGACGAGGCACCGGGCAGCAAGGCACGCGGCCATGGGCGGCTTGGCACCACGGTGGCCGGTGCCATCAGGTCGCGCGCGGGCACGATGGCGTCGTGGCCGGACGCCAGCAACGCCGGCGACGACTGGCCGACGGCGAACACCGGTTCGGCATCGGCGCGACGGGCCTGCACGCGCGCAGCGGCACGCTGGCTCTGTCCACGCGAACGACGTTCCGACGCGCGACGCGGCACTTCGGCCACGGCAACGGCCGTCGCCAGTGCAGCGGCGGTATCGACCAGCGGCGACGCCGGCGAAGGCGTCTCGACGGCAAGCGCCATCGCATCGGGTGCACTGGCATTGGCCGACGCCTGGTCCGCCGCGGGGGCGGCATCGCGGGTCGCGATCATGCTCGACGGCGCATCGCCCGTCCCGGGCTGCACGGCATCCTGCGGCTGGCGCACGACGAAGATCGCCAGCAGTGCCACGGACGCGGCGATCGCCGCGCCCCCCCAGCGCGCGAAGCGCGGGCGTGTCCCTGCAGCGGCCTGTTGCGCAGGCGCCACGTTGTCGCCGCCGGCATGGATCGCCAGCGCGACACGTTGTGCGAAGTCCGACGGCAGCAGGTCGTCGGCGCGTCCACGCAGGACATCGCCACAGACCTGCCAGCGCTCCCAGCAGGCAGCGAGCTCGCTGTCGTGCTCCAGTCGACGCAGCATGAATCGCGCTTCATCCGGCGACAGCTGTCCGTCGAGCATCGCCGAGAGCTGCTGGCGATGGTAGACATAGAGTTTGTCGGGATCAGGGCTGATCTGCATCGTGTCGTTGTCGTCTGCAACCGTCATCGTGTCGCACGCTCCACTTTGGTGTCCGTATCCAGCAGGGGTTTCATTTCCTGGTCGATCGCCTCTCGCGCCCGGAAGATCCGGGAGCGCACGGTGCCGATCGGGCAATCCATGCGTTCGGCGATTTCCTCGTAGCTCAGGCCGTCGACTTCACGCAGGGTGATCGCCAGCTTGAGCTCCTCGGGCAATGCTTCGACCGCACGCATCACCGTTTGTTCCAACTGCTGGCGCATCATTTCGCGTTCGGGCGTATCGGAGTCGCGCAGGCGGATGCCGGAGTCGAACTGTTCGGCGTCCTCGATATCGATATCCGCACCGGGCGGACGGCGATTGCTGGCGACGAGATGGTTCTTGGCGGTATTCACTGCGATCCGATGCAACCAGGTATAGAACTGGGCATCGCCCCTGAAACTCCCGATCGCGCGGTAGGCGCGGATGAAGGTTTCCTGGGCGACATCCTGGACTTCGCTCCAGTCGTGCACGTAGCGACCGATCAGCGCAGCCACCCGGTGCTGGTACTTGCGCACCAGCAGGTCGAAGGCGGCGCTGTCTCCGCGCTGCACGCGCTTGACCAGCTCGAGATCCAGTTGTTGCGTATCTATCTCGGCCATCGGGCCGGCGCTCCTTCGTCGCCCGGCCTGTTGGCTGGGCACTGTGACCTTTGGCAGGGGTGGAAGTTCCCACGCCTGTTCGATTCGACAAGTTTCCGTTGATCTGGGGCCTCCCCGCCCGTGCCGCAAGTCCGGGCAAGGCCGCCCCGGCGTCGCCCACCGAGCTTGCGGCGGCACGCCCCACCGCAACGTGAACACGGCCAACCCGGCTTCCGGGCATAGGGCCTCCACCTCTCGTAGAGGAGCCGCCCGCTCCGGACGAGTGCGTCCCCAGCCTATCGCGTGGTCCAGCCCCTCTCGCGCCAGCTCGCGTCCGACGGCTCGGTCCCCTGGTCATCGGGTCCCGGCAGCGCGGGGCCACCCTTGCGCAGCAGCCAGAGCGTGGCTGCCGACTGCGCCCCGGCCAGCGACGGCGATGCGTCAGGCAACGCGGATTTGACGTGGCCGAAGTAACATCGGGATCATAGAGGGTCACTCCATACCCTGACGGATGGTACCCATGATCGCTGGCCTCGACGGTTTGCGTTTCAGCCATTGGCAAGTCGAGCAGCGCCCCGATGGCGTGCTGCTGCTGTCATTCGACCGCGCCAACGAGTCGGTCAACACCTTCTCCCAGGACGTCCTGCTGGAGCTGGACGCACTGCTGGAACGGCTGGCGCTGGATCCGCCCAAGGGTCTGGTGCTGCGCTCGGCCAAGTCGCGCGGCTTCATTGCCGGCGCCGACATCCGCGAGTTCCAGGAGTTCGACCGCAAGGGCACGATCGGCGACACCATCCGCCGCGGCCAGCAGACCTTCCAGCGCCTGGCCGAACTGCGTTGCCCTACGGTCTCGGCCATCCATGGCTTCTGCATGGGCGGCGGCACCGAGATCTCGCTGGCCTGCGACTACCGCATCGCCAGCGACGATCCGTCGACGCGCATCGGCCTGCCCGAGGTCAAGCTGGGCATCTATCCGGGCTGGGGCGGCAGCGTGCGCCTGCCGCGCCTGGTCGGCGCACCGGCGGCCTTCGACGTCATGCTGACCGGACGCACGCTGTCGGCATCGGCGGCGAAGGCGATGGGCCTGGTCGACAGGGTCGTGCCACCCGACGCCCTGCTCGAAGCCGCAGCAGCGCTTGCGCTCAAGGGTACCCAGCGTCCGTTCAAGCAGCGCCTGCTCGGCTGGATCACCAATACCTGGCCGGCACGACAACTGCTGACACCGATGCTGGTCAAGCAGGTCGCACGCAAGGCCAGGAAGGCGCACTACCCTGCCCCGTATGCCCTGATCGACACCTGGCGGCGCAGCAGCGGCGGCACCCAGGCCTTGCTGAAGGCCGAGCGCCGATCGGTCGTCAAGCTTGCCAGCACCCCGACCGCGCGCAACCTGACGCGGGTGTTCTTCCTGCAGGAGCGCCTGAAGGGGCTGGGCGGCAAGGACGCGGGCGCGAAGAACGGTGGCATCCAGCACGTGCATGTCGTCGGTGCCGGCGTCATGGGCGGCGACATCGCGGCGTGGGCGGCCTACAAGGGCTTCGACGTCACACTGCAGGATCGCGAGCAGGGCTTCATCGACAAGGCGCAGGCGCGCGCCCAGGCCCTGTTCGCCAAGCGCGTCAAGGACGACGCCAAGCGTCCCGAAGTCGCGGCGCGGCTGCGCTCCGACCTCGCTGGCGCAGGCATCGCCAGCGCCGACCTGGTCATCGAAGCGATCGTCGAACGCGCCGATGCCAAGCGCGAGCTTTACGCCAGCGTCGAGCCGCAGCTCAAGGCCGACGCCCTGCTGACAACCAATACCTCGTCGATTCCGCTCGGCGACCTGCGCGGACAACTGCGCAAGCCGGCGCAGTTCGCGGGCCTGCACTACTTCAACCCGGTCGCGCAGATGCCGTTGGTGGAGATCGTCCGCCACGACACCATGGCGCCGTCGACCGAGCAGCGCCTTGCGGCGTTCTGCAAGGCCATCGACAAGCTGCCGGTGCCGGTGTCCGGCACGCCGGGCTTCCTGGTCAACCGCCTGTTGTTCCCGTACATGCTGGAAGCCGTGCGCGCGTGGTCGGAAGGCATCCCGGGCGCGGTCATCGACAAGGCTGCCGTCAACTTCGGCATGCCGATGGGTCCGATCGAGTTGATCGACACCGTCGGCCTGGATGTGGCGGCCGGCGTCGGCGAGGAACTCGCGCCCTTCCTGGGCCTGCAGATCCCCGACGCGCTGTCGTCTCCGCCCGAAGCCGGCAAGCGCGGCAAGAAGGACGGCCAGGGTCTGTACACTTGGGAGCAGACTGACAAGGGCAGCAAACCGAAGAAGCCCGAAGTCCCGAAGGGCTACGAAGCGCCGCAGGACCTCGAGGACCGCCTGATCCTGCCGCTGGTCAACGAAGCCGTGGCCGCACTGCACGACGGCGTGGTCAGCGATGGCGACCTGCTCGATGCCGGCGTGATCTTCGGCACCGGCTTCGCGCCCTTCCGCGGCGGCCCGATCCAGTATGTGCGCGAAACCGGCAAGGACGTGCTTCTCGAGCGCCTGCGCACGCTCCAGGCCCGCTACGGCGACCGCTTCGCACCAAGGCAAGGTTGGGACAGCAACGCCCTGCAATGACTGGCAAAGGCGAATTCTGCTGCCGGCCTAGAATCGCGACGAGGTGAGCGCCAGATCGGCGTGCGCCCAAGCCTTGGCGAAGCGCTGCGTCGCAGCATTCGCCTCTGCCACACGCCCTTGCGCTTTGAGGCTTTCCGCCAATCCGAACAGAGACCAGCCGTTGTCCGGATTGCGCTGCAGTTCCTGACGATAGACTTGCTCGGCCGCTGCCGCATGACCGGCCTCGAGCAGCACCGCTCCCAGTGTCTGCCGCACCGGCGCGTGCCAGGCCAGCGGTTCGTCGTAGGGAATGATGTCTTCTATCGCCACGGCCTCCCGCAACGCATCGATCGCGTCATCGCTGCGCCCATGCACCATCGCCAGTTCCGCGGTCACGGTCCGTTCGGCGATGCGCGCAGCATGCGTCAGTGGATAGCGATCCCATACCAGCAATGCATCCATCGCCGGATCAGCAGCAAGCGGCCGCAATGCAGCCAGATGTCCGTCGGCTTCTCCGAGCCGTTGCTGGCGGATTGCCGCCAACGCCTGCGCGTAGTGCCATATCACGGTGACATAAGGCAGATCAGGGGCGGGATTGGCCACTCCGACGATTTCGTCCCAACGTCCGAAGCGGACCCGGTCGAACCATGGGGTCATCCAGTAGTGCTGCAGACCGGCATAGCCAGGTTCGCGCATCAACTCGGCCAGGGCCGTGTGTTCGGCAGTTTTCAGCGCGGCGGCCCGCGCCACCGCGCCATTCCCCTCCATGCTGGCGGCAAACCACAGGAAATGATGGTTATGCGGCACGTACCCGAGTGGATAGACGCCACCGGTATTTCCACGACACAGTGCAAGGTAGGCGTCATCGGCTTCGATCGCACGCTGGTTGGCAATCACCGCATCGTGCCAGCGCCCGACCCGCGCATAGATGTGCGACGGCATGTGTACCAGGTGGCCCGAACCCGGTACCAGTTCGCGCAAGCGGTCCGCGGCGACCGCGCCGCGCCGGGGATCGGCAGAGGCCTCGACAGCATGTACGTACAGGTGCAGCGCGCCGGCATGGTCTGGAGCGCGCGCCATCACCGACTCCAGCGTCGCCACCACCTCTGCGGTATGCCCCTTGGGCTGCAACTGCGCGTCGTAGTAATCCCAGGGTTGCAGGTCCATCAGTGATTCGGCCAGAAACACGGCGGCATCGAGGTCGTCGGTTCGTTTTCGCACGAGTTCGCGCATGGCAGCTGCATAGGCTTCGTCGAGGACGCGCCTGTCGGCCGGGGGAACCTCGGCATAGCGTGCAGACAGTGCATCGATGAACGCCTGCTCGCGCGCACTGGCCCCGGGTGCGAGGCGACGCGCACGCTGCAGCCGCTGCCAGGCATTGGCATTGTCGGCCGGATCCATCGCGGCGTTGACATGCGGCCCCAGCACCAGCGCCGCTCCCCACCAGCACATCGCACAGTCGGGATCCAGTGCGGCGGCTTTCAAAAAGGATCGCTCGGCGGCATCGTGATTGAAGCCGAACGTCAGCATCAGGCCCTGATCGAACCAGCGCTGCACCTCAGCGTGGCGGCTGGTGACCGGGAAATGATGCTTGCCCAGTCCCTCGAGCAGATTGGCACCGACCATCGCCAGTTCAGGTGGCGACGGGACGGCGGCAGTATCGGCTGGTGGCGACCGCCGGCACCCGGTGAAGAGCAGCAGGGCGAGCCAGCAGGGCAAAAAGAAAGCAGTGCGCAACGTGATCATGGCCGCCTCCGAACACACACCAACATCGAACGCGGCTGACCAGGCAAAACGGCCGCCTCCGCTTCTGCTCCAGCTCCGCAATCCGACAAACGGTCATTCGTCCTGTCGCAGGCATTGCCATTCGTCGCCGACGTCGGCCCGCGGTCACCGAGGGGGATCCGGGTCGACGCGATGCGCGCGTTGCGACGGCCGAACGAACCGCCCGGATGCGGCGCCCTGCGCTTCGAAGGGGCCCTCCGTTACGGTCGTGATCGGCGATTTCCCCCAGGCTCGAAGGGAGGGATGTCCAGTACGCCCATCGATACCGAAAACAGATCCACTCTGCGGCGGTGTATTGCGCTGAAGCTCACGCAGCACTGACTTTCCCGTCACGGCAACGCTGCTGCAATGGTCATCCCTCGCCAACCCGGTGAACACCATGACCCCGCCTCGTCCTGCGTCGCATATGCACCCGGCTCTGCTGAGCATCGGCATGACCTGCACCTTGATGCTGACAGCGTGCATGAGCGGCAGCGAGCCGCCGGTCGACGACAGCACGCGCACGACGCCTTCCAAGCACCCGGACGATCCTGCTGCGGCAGCCGTCGCCTATCCGGTCGGCACGGGACCTTCCCCGCAACTGCCTGCGCCCGATTCTTCCGCGATCCCCGTCGTCGAGATCGCGCCCGCGATCGGTTGGCCCGAGGGCGCGCAACCGGTGCCGGCGGAAGGCTTTGCGGTCACCGCCTTCGCCCAGGGACTGGACCATCCCCGGACCGTGATCGTGCTTCCCAACGGCGATGTGCTCGTCGCCGAGGCCAACAAGCCGGCAAGCAAGGGCACGCCCGGGCCGAAACAGATCGCGATGAATGCCGTGCAGAAGCGCGCGGGTGCCGGCGTGCCCAGTGCCGACCGCATCACCCTGCTGCGTGATGGCGATGGCGACGGTATCGCCGAGCAACGCCACGTCTTCATGAGCGGGCTGTCGTCTCCGTTTGGCATGGCCCTGGTCGGCGACACCCTGTATGTCGCCAATGCCGATGCCCTGGTCAAGGTGCCCTACGCGGCCGGCGCGACATCGATCACCGCGACGCCGGAAAAAGTCGCCGACCTGCCGGCCGGCCGCAACCATCACTGGACCAAGGCACTGGTCGCCAGCCAGGATGGCAGCAAGCTGTACGTCGGCGTCGGCTCCAACAGCAATATCGCCGAACATGGCATGCAGGAAGAAACCAATCGCGCCGCCGTCCTCGAGATCGATGCGGCCAGCGGCAGCGTGCGCAACTACGCCTCCGGCCTGCGCAATCCGACCGCGCTGGCGCTGCAGCCGCAGGGCGGCGCGTTGTGGGCGGTCGTCAACGAACGCGACGAGATCGGCAACGACCTGGTGCCCGACTATCTGACCTCGGTCCGCGAAGGCGCCTTCTATGGCTGGCCCTACAGCTACTACGGCCAGCACGTGGATACCCGCGTGCAGCCGCAGGACGCGGCCCTGGTCGCGAAGGCGATCGCACCCGACTACGGCCTGGGCTCGCATGTGGCGCCGCTGGGCCTGGCGTTCCACTCCGGCAAGGCCTTGCCGGCGCGCTATGCGAACGGCGCCTTCATCGGCCTGCACGGGTCCTGGAACCGTCAGCCGAAGGTCGGCTATTCGGTCGTGTTCGTGCCATTCGCCAATGGCGCGCCTTCGGGTCCGATCGAGACCGTGCTCGGCGGCTTCGTCAACAACGACGGCGATGCACAGGGGCGCCCGGTGGGCATCGCCGTCGATGCCCGCGGCGGCGTGCTGGTGGCGGACGATGTGGGCAATGCCGTCTGGCGGCTCGCTCCTGCCGCTACGGCCAAGCCCAGTCCGTAGCCAGGAGTCGCGCCACCGCACTGGCAGGCGGCGCGTTCGGGCGCAGGTCCTGCCACACGGGAATGGATCCCGGCGAGCCAATCGCAGTTGCAGGCCCCTCCGAGCCAACTTTTTTATGACATGGCTACCTGCACAATGACAAAGCGGTGCAACTGGGGGGTCCGGTTGCCGCGTTCCTTCCGGCGCATTGCATGTCCCGACGCAATATCGACAGCCTTCTGGCAAGGCTTCGTCCCGTACTGATCGTCTTCGTGGTGGGACTTCTGGTCCTGGGCACGTCCCGCCTGCTGTTGTCGTTGTGGACCTTCGACCAGGTCGACCTGGTCGACGGCGCGGCCGAAGTCTTCCTCGGCGGCCTGCGCGTCGACGTGGCCACGCTATGCGGATTGCTGGGGCCGGGCGCGGCCTTGTGGCTGCTGCTGCCCTCCCGCCTGGCCCGCCATGCCGTGTTCCGCTGGCTGGCGACGGCGTGGCTGGTGGCGGTATTGGCGCTGCTGGTATTCCTGGAGGCATCCACGCGCGACTTCATGGCCGAGTACGGCCTGCGCCCGAACCGGCTGTTCGTCGAGTACCTGATCTACCCACGCGAAGTGGCCCGCACCCTGATGGGAGGCCATGCGCTGAGCGCGGCGATCACGTTGCTGCTGACGCTGGTGACCGCGCTGCTGGCCTGGCGCTGGCTGCGCTCGCACATCGTGCGCGGCGCCGAGGCGCGCCCCGGCCCGGTGCTGCAGGTGTTCGGCGCCATCGCGCTGGTGCTGCTGTCGGCGATGGGCGTGCGCTCGTCGCTGGGACATCGGCCGATGAACCCGGCGATGCTGGCCTTCAGCGACGACGCGACCGTCAACACGCTGCCGCTCAATTCGACCTATACGGTGTTCTTCGCCGCGCGCGACCTGCTGAAGGACGAGCCCGGGGCGGAAATCTACGGCGAGATGCCGTTGGCCGACATCGTGGCCGAGGTCCGCTGCGAAACCGGCCTGCCCGCCACCGCGTACGTCGATGCGGCACTGCCAACGCTCGCGCAGCGTCCCGTGCTGCATCAGGGCAAGCCGCTGAATCTGGTGATCGTGCTGGAAGAAAGCCTGGGCGCGCAGTTCATCGGCAGCCTAGGCGGCCGCCCGCTGTCGCCCCACTTCGACCGCCTGAGTCAACAGGGCTGGGCATTCGATCGGCTGTACGCCACCGGTACGCGTTCGGTGCGCGGCATCGAGGCGGTCCTGACCGGCTTCACGCCGACGCCCGCGCAGGCAGTGGTCAAGCAGCCCAAGAGCCAGCATGACTTCTTCACCCTTGCGCAACTGCTCGCCCGCCACGGCTATGCGACGACGTTCCACTACGGCGGTGAAAGCCACTTCGACAACATGCGTGGCTTCTTCCTCAACAACGGCTTCCAGCACATCATCGAGCAGAAGGACTATCGCCATCCGGTCTTCACCGGTTCCTGGGGGGTATCAGATGAAGACTTGTTCGCACGCGCGGACGAGGAGTTCGACAAGCTCCACGCAGAAGGCAAGCCATTCTTCGGGCTGGTCTTCAGTTCCAGCAACCACGATCCGTTCGAGTTCCCGGACGGCCGCATCGCGTTGTACGAGCAGCCCAAGCAGACGCGCAACAATGCCGCGAAATATGCCGACCATGCGATCGGCACGTTTTTCGACAAGGCGCAACGCGCGAGCTACTGGAACGACACGGTGTTCCTGGTCGTGGCCGACCACGACTCGCGCGTGCTGGGGCAGGAGCTGGTGCCGATCGGCAACTTCCATATCCCCGGCCTGATCATCGGCCCGGGCGTCACGCCACGCCGTGATCCACGCATCGTCAGCCAGATCGACCTGGGGCCGACGCTGCTGTCGCTGATCGGCATCCAGGACCCGACGCCGATGACCGGCCAGGACCTGACCGATCCGACGCGGCTGGTGCCGGGTCGCGCGATGATGCAGTACGACACCAACTTTGCATGGATGCAGGGCAATGAGGTGGTGATCCTGCAGCCGTCGAAGTCGGCGCAGCAGTTCATCTACCAACCAAAGACGCAGGACCTGGTACCGGCGACACTGGATCCGAAGCTCGCGCGGCGCGCGTTGGCGCAATCGCTGTGGGCGACACACGCCTACGAGAACGGGTTGTACCGTTTACCTCCCTTGCCCGCAGTGGCAGCGGGCAGCCCCGCCGACGGCAAGGCTGCCGAACGCGCGGCCGAGGCAACGCCCTGATGCCTGATGGGTCGACGTCTTCGAAGGGGCCTACGTCGGAAACTTGCCCAACGCCGCGATATTGACGCGCGCGGCGGTGGTGTGTCGGGCTGCGATCAGTGATACAGCTTTGAGGCCTTTACTCGCGCGTCCATAAAAGCAGACAGGCTTTAGGCTTCGGAAGCCGCATCGCCCCGTCCAGGGTTTGCTGCTCGGCTCGGTCAGCCATCCTTGGCTGACTCGCCGCCGCGGACCATCCATGGCCCGCTCTCCGCAATCCCGGCCGAGGCGACGCTCTGATGTTGGATGGGCCGATGTCTTCGACGGCGAAGGCAAGTGCTAGAAACCCAGCGACACCGAGATCCTGACGCTCGCGGCGGTGCAGTGTCGAGCGGAGGCTGCGTCGAGCACGCCATAGATGGCGTGCGCCCGAGTCAGGGCAGGATGCCCTGACCGAGGGAAGAGCAGCCGCAGCCCGGCACGCCGCTGCAAATCCGGGTGCAACGAATCTGCTTTTGAGCTCTGTTCTTCTAAGAGATAAGAGCAAGGGCTTGGCTTCGTCGGCTTCGGATGCCGCATCGCCCCGTCCAGGGCTTGCTGCTCGGCTCGGTCAGCCATCCTTGGCTGACTCGCCGCCGCGGGCCATCCATGGCCCGCTCTCCGCAATCCCCGGCCGAGGCGACGCTCTGATGTTGGATGGGCCGATGTCTTCGACGGCGAAGACGCATTAGACCTGTCGACACCGCAATCGTGCCGCGCGCGGCAGTGGAGGGTCGGGCGGAGGTTGCGCCGAGCACGCCATGGATGGCGTGCGCCCGAGTCAGGGCAGGATGCCCTGACCGAGGGAAAAGCAACCGCAGCCCGGCACGCCACTGCGAATCCGGAGCCAGCAAATGCACATCAGCACTCCGGCAGACTTGCGATGCCGACCATCCGGCGAAGAATCAAAAACCCCGGGACCGCGGCCACGCGACATGTCGCCGCAACACCGCGACACCGCGACACCGCACTACATCGTGTGCGTCTGCTTCTCCGCCGACAGCATGCCTGCCAGCAGGGTTTCAATCCGGCCCTTGACCGCATCGCCTTCAGGCGTGTCGCCGAATTGCACACCGACACCCGCGGGCCGATTGCCCTGCGCACCGGTCGGCGTTGCCCAGACCACCTTGCCTGCAACCGGCAGGCGATCGCTGGACTCTGGCAGCGTCAGCAACAGGAAGACCTCGTCGCCGAGGAAGTAACGCTTAGGCGTCGGCACGAAGATGCCGCCGTTCTTCAGGTACGGCATGTAACCGCTATACAACGCGGCCTTGTCCTTGATCACCAAGGACAGGATGCCCTGTCGTGCACTACCTGCGGTTGCGTTCATTGCATCGTCCCCGTCAGCCTCGATTCCTGCCCGCGATACCCGAACGGGTACCGTCGTCGCGCCAGGCCAGCAACAACTCGGCCACGGCCAGATCCGCGCGGATCGTCGTCCTGAGCAGGTCGCGTGTCCTGTTGGCCGCATCGAACCACGTGGCCAGCTTCCGGATTCGCATCGGATCGGTCAAGCCGCCAGCCTCGACCAGGGCCAGATCGGCAGCATGGCGCAGGCGCGCCGACGTGTGCTCGTCGCCGACCCAACGCTGCGCCGTCTCGATCGGCGCCACATCGCCCCGCGACAGCTTCTGCAGATCGGCAGCCACATCCTTGCGCAGTTGCAGCCCGCCATCGCGCAGCCAGCCATCGGCCAGGCCGGGATGACCGCGTGCGGCCTCCAGCGCGTCCAGCGCAGCCCTGTCGGAATGCCCCTGTGCGCGCAGCCAGTCCAGTGCCTCATCACGCGGCGGCATCCGGAACTCCAGCCGCTGGCAGCGGCTGCGGATCGTCGCCGGCATGCGCGCCGGGTTGGCGGTGACCAGCCACAGGTAACGCCCCGGCTGCGGCTCCTCCAGTGTCTTCAGCAACGCGTTGTAGGCCGAATGGTTGATCGCATCGGCAGGATCGATGATCGCGATCTGCGCACCGCCATATTGCGGCGTCAGGATCAGCTTCTCGGACAGCGCGCGGATCTGCTCGATGACGATCTCGGTACGCAGCTTGGTCCCTTCACGATTGTTGATGAAGCTGACCAGGTGATAGTCCGGATGGGTGCCGGCCGCGAACAGCTGCGCCGCGCGCGCATCATGGTCGACGCCCAGCAGATGCGCGGCCAGGCGCTCGGCGACCGCCCGCTTGCCCAGTTGTGCCGGGCCGCAGATCATCAGCGCATGCCCCATGCGACCGCTGTCGATGGCCGCGACAGCATGGTCGAACATGCGCTGCTGCCAGGGCGCGAGGACGCCGCTCATGCGGCCTGCTCCCGCTGCCGCCACTGCTGCAACTGGTGCACTGCATCGGCAGCCACGTCGGCAGCGCTATGAGATGCGTCGATGACGCGGAAGCGCTGTGGATCGGCAGCGGCACGCGCCCGATAACCGGCGCGCACCCGCTCGAAGAAATCGTCCTGCTCGGACTCGATGCGGTCGGGGACGAGATCGCGACCACGCGTGCGCTCGCGTCCCTGCGCAACACCCAGATCGAGCAGCAGCGTCAAGGCCGGACGCAGACCCACCACGCGGCGCTCCAACTCATGGATCAGCGACGGGTCGAGCCCGCGCGCTGCGCCCTGGTAGGCGTAACTGGAGTCGGTGAAACGATCACACAGCACCCAGGCGCCACGCGCCAGCGCCGGCTGGATGGTCTCGCGCACGTGCTGCACGCGCGCGGCGAACATCAGCAGCAACTCGGTTTCCGCGACCGCAGGCTCATGCGTGGGATCGAGCAGCAGCTCGCGGATGCGTTCGGCCAGTGGCGTGCCACCGGGCTCGCGGGTACTGACGACCTCATCGCCCGCCGACGTCAGCGCCTCGCGCAGCGCATGCAGTACGGTGGACTTGCCAGCGCCCTCGCCGCCTTCCAGCGAGATGAACCTGGGATGCGAAGGAATCGGATGCACGATCGACATGTTCAACGCGGCCCGTGCTGTTCGCGGTAGCGGCGCACGTACTCGCGGACCGCAGCGTTGTGCGCATCCAGCGACGGCGAGAACACATGCCGGCCACTGCCGTCGCCGACCGCCACGAAGTACAGCGCATCGCCTTCGGCGGGATGGGTCGCGGCCTGCAGCGCCTCGGCCCCGGCCATCGCGATCGGCGTCGGCGGCAGGCCGTCGCGGGTGTAAGTGTTGTATGGCGTGTCGGTCAGCAGGTCGCTGCGGCGGATGTTGCCGCTGTAAAGGCTGCCCATGCCGTAGATCACCGTGGGATCGGTCTGCAGGCGCATGCCGATCTTCAGCCGGCGCGCGAACACGCCGGAAATCTGTGGACGCTCCTCGGCGATCCCGGTTTCCTTCTCGATGACCGAAGCCATGACCAGCGCCTCCTCGGCCGAGCGCAGCGGAATGTCTGCGGCCCGCGTTTCCCATGCGACCGCCAGCGCGCGATCGAGCGCATCGGCGGCGCGGCGCAGCACGTCGAGATCGCTGTCGCCGCGGGTGTAGACATAGGTTTCCGGCAGGAAGCGTCCTTCCGGATGCACACCGGCGCGATCGAGCCGACTCATCAAGGCGGCGTCGTCCAGTTCCGCCAGCGTCTGCACCAGCGGCGTCGCACGCGCCAACGCCGCACGCAGCTCGCGGATGTTCCAGCCTTCGACGATCGTGAACCGGTAGCTGACGACCTTGCCGTCGCGCATCCGTTGCAGCAGCGTGCGCGGAGAGATCCCGGGTTCCAGCGCGTACTCGCCGACCTGGATCTTGCCGGCCGCACCCAACTGGCGCGACAGCCATTGCCATTCCAGGTCGTGGCCATCGTCGATGCCGGCCTGGCGGAGCTTGGACAATACCCGCTTGAACGAGTCGCCACGCTCGACGACCAGGCTCTGCCCCGGCGCGATCCCGCTCAGGCCACGGTCGGCGAAACCGAGGTGGCGGTCATAGGCCCACCACGCCAGCGCGCCCGCGATCAGGGCGGAGAATACGAAGAACAGCAGGAAGCGGCGTTTGCGGGCAGGCGCAGTCATGCGTGGGCGGTCGGCGGCCGGTCGAGGCTTGGGCCGACAGGATACCCCGCGACCATGCGCGCAGGCCAAACCCGCCACAACCCCGGGCGCAGGCCGCGGCCATCGCACGCAGCAGCGCCGGCACGGCTGGCGCTGACGATGCCGCGGGCCGGCCTCAAGGGATCAGCGCGCGCAGCATGCCCTGCGCCTTCGCGCGGGTCTCGTCGAGTTCGCGCTGCGGATCCGAGTCGGCCACGATGCCGGCGCCGGTCCGGAAGCGCAGCGTCCGACCGCATAGCTCGGCGCTGCGGATCAGGATATTGATGTCGAGGTCGCCGTCTCGGTTGAGCCAGCCGAAACCGCCCGTGTAGGCACCCCGGCCCGCCCCTTCCAGTTCGGCGATGATCTCCATGCAGCGGACCTTCGGACAACCGGTGATCGTGCCGCCGGGAAACACCGCGCGGATCACGTCACCCGGCGTCACGTCGACACGCAGCTGGCCGCGCACGTTGCTGACGATGTGGTGGACATGGGCATAGCTTTCGATCGTCATCAGCTCGTCGACCTCCACGCTGCCCGGCGTGCAGACGCGCCCGAGGTCGTTGCGCTCCAGGTCGACCAGCATGATGTGTTCGGCGCGTTCCTTGGGATGCCCGACCAGTTCGCGGATGCGCGCGGCATCGTCGTCGCCGGCTACGCGCGGACGGGTACCGGCGATCGGACGGGCCTCGACCAGATCGCCGCGCACCGAGACCAGCCGCTCCGGTGATGCGCTGGCGACCGCCCAGCCGTCGCCGGCGAGTAGGCCCGCGAACGGCGCGGGATTGGCGTCGCGCATGCGCGCGTACAGCGCCGCAGGCTCGACCGCGTCGTCGAACCGCGCCTGCCAGCCACGCGACAGGTTGACCTGGAAGATGTCGCCCGCACGCAGGTAATCGAGGATGCGTTCGACGCCATCGGTGAACTGCACGGGCGCGTCTTCGTCCAGCGTCGCTGGCGGACACCATGCCGGCAATGGCGTCGGCACGCGGGCAATCCAGGTCTGGAGTTCGTCCAGCAGCCCGGCATGCCCGGCTTCGGCAACCGCAAGGCATTCGCCGCTGGCGTGGTCGCGCAGGATCGCCGCCGGGCAGCGCAACGCGATCGCCACCGGGACATCGCCCAGCGCCGGCGGCAAGCGCAGCACCGGTTCCACTTCGCTGGCCAGCTCATAGCCCAGGAACAGCGCCCAGCCGCCACGGAACGGCCAACGCTGGACATCGTCGTTCACGGGCACGCGCAGCGCGCGCCAGCCGGCATCCAGGGTGTCGAGGAATCCGCCCGCCTGGGCGATGCCATGTTCGTCACGGGTGACGCCGTCGGCGTCCAGCGTCCACTGTTGCCCGTTGCCGATCAGCAGCATGTCCCAACGCGACTGCGCGGTGCCGTGGGCGACCGACTGCAGCAACATCGGGAAGCGTGCCGGCGCGGCACGATGCAACGCCAGCAGGTCGGTCTCGACCGGCAATGTCTGGGACAGCAACATGGGGTGGCCGCGTTGAGCGCGGGACGCGACCGAGGGCCGCGTCCCTGCGTATGGATCAGACCCGACGGAACACCAGGGTGCCGTTGGTTCCACCGAACCCGAACGAGTTCGACAGCGCCACGTCGACCTGGTGCTGGCGTGCGGTGTGCGCCACGTAGTCCAGGTCGCAACCTTCGGAAGGATTGTCGAGATTGATCGTCGGCGGGATCACGCCGGTGTGCAGCGCCATGACCGAGAACACGGCCTCGACGCCACCGGCCGCACCCAGCAGGTGACCGGTCATCGACTTGGTCGAGCTGACCATCAGCTTGTCGGCATGCGCACCGAACACGGTCTTGATGCCCATCGTCTCGGCAAGGTCGCCAGCCGGGGTCGACGTGCCGTGGGCATTGATGTAGCCGACCTGGCTGACGTCGATGCCGGCGTCGCGGATCGCCGACACCATGCAACGACCGCCGCCTTCACCGTTCTCGCTGGGCGCGGTCATGTGGTGGGCGTCGCCACTCATGCCGAAACCGGCGAGTTCGGCATAGATGCGCGCACCGCGCGCCTTGGCTGCTTCATATTCCTCGAGGATCAGCACGCCGGCACCGTCGCCCATGACGAAGCCGTCGCGCTCCTTGTCCCACGGGCGCGAAGCGCGCTCGGGGTCGTCGTTGCGCGTCGACAACGCCTTCATCGCGCTGAATCCACCCAGCGAGGTGAACGTGGTCGCGAACTCGGCGCCACCGGCGATCATCGCGTCGGCATCGCCGTACTGGATCATGCGCGCGGCCAGGCCGATGTTGTGGGTGGCCGTGGTGCAGGCCGTGACCACGGCGATGTTGGGACCCTTGGCGCCGGTCATGATCGACACATGCCCCGAGATCATGTTGATGATCGTGCTGGGCACGTAGAACGGCGAGATCTTGCGCGGGCCGCCCTCGCTGTACTTGATCGAGGTTTCCTCGATGCCCTTGAGGCCACCGATGCCGGCGCCGATCGCCACACCGATGCGCTCGGCATTGGCGTCGTTGATCTCCAGGCCGGCGTCTTCGATAGCCATCAACGCCGTCGCGACACCGTAGTGCACGAACGGATCCATCTTCTTGACGTCCTTGGCGGACACCCATTTCTGGACGTCGAAACCCTTGACCTCTCCGGCGATGCGGGTACCGAAGGCCGAGGCATCGAAATGCGTGATCGGGCCGATGCCCGAACGACCGTTGGAAATGCCATCCCAGCTGCTGGCCAGGTCATTGCCCAGCGGTGACAGGATGCCCATACCGGTTATGACGACACGACGTTTGGACATTGCGGACTCCCAGCGGATACGGTTGCAGGGCGCGCGGATCGCGCACCGGAAACACACGAGGCCGCGTAGCGGCCCCGTGTCTGTCACACGACGATCAAAGCACTCCGGATGCAGCCTCTGTCACGAAAACGCATGCGCTCCGTGGACGTTTCCGCGAAAAAGCGGGGCGTCATCCGGGCGGGCAAGATCAGCTCTTGACGTGCGCCTTGATGTAATCGATCGCCTGCTGCACGGAGGTGATCTTCTCGGCTTCTTCGTCCGGGATCTCGCACTCGAACTCTTCTTCCAGCGCCATCACCAGCTCGACGGTGTCCAGCGAATCGGCGCCGAGGTCCTCAACGAAGGAAGCGCTGTTGCTGACTTCCTCTTCCTTGACGCCGAGTTGTTCGACGACGATTTTCTTGACGCGTTCTTCGATGCTGCTCATGGTTGTTTGACTCCACGGAGGATATTTCAGGGAATAGTGTAAAGGGAAAGCCGGGCATTGGGCGCAATCGAACCGATTGTCTTTGGGTTCAATGGCTTGCTGGCGGCTTCGGTGTTCAGCCCGACCCTGGGGGGTCTGACTGGGAACAGGGTGCGCACCTGGGCGGACAGGCCGCTCAGGGCATGTACATGCCGCCGTTGACGTGCAGCGTCTCGCCGGTGATGTAGGACGCGTCCGGACCTGCCAGGAAGGCCACCGCATTGGCGATGTCCTTGGGTTCGCCGAGCTGGCCGAGCGCGATCTGGGTCGCCAGCGCGGCCTTGATGTCGTCGGGCAGGTCGCGGGTCATGTCGGTGGCGATGAAGCCCGGCGCCACCACATTGACGGTGACCCCGCGCGAACCGATCTCCTTGGCCAGCGACTTGCTGAAGGCGATGATGCCGGCCTTGGCCGCCGCGTAATTGGTCTGCCCCGCATTGCCGGTCACGCCGACGACCGAGGCGATCGAGATGATGCGGCCCTTGCGCGCCTTCATCATGCCGCGCATCGCCGCCTTCGACGCCCGGTAGACGCTGGTCAGGTTGGTGTCGAGGATCGCCTGCCAGTCTTCGTCGCGCATGCGCATCAGCAGGCCGTCGCGGGTGATCCCGGCATTGTTGACCAGGATCGACAGCGCGCCGATCTCCTTGCCGATGCCTTCGATCAGCACTTCGATCTCGCCGGGCTTGCCGACGTCGAGCACGCGGCCGTGGCCACCCTGGGCCGCCAGGCGCTCACCGATGGCCTGGGCACCGGCCTCCGAAGTGGCGGTGCCGATGACGGTGGCGCCGCGGGCGGCGAGCGTGTCGGCGATGGCCGCACCGATGCCGCGGCTGGCGCCGGTCACGAGGGCGATCTCACCTTGCAATGTCTGGTCCATGGCGTTCCTGTTGAAACCGTCAGCCAGCGCACGATGACGTGCGCCATGTAAAGAATCCGATATCGCCGCGTCGACACCCCGTAACGGAGGCGCCCGCGACAACAATGTCAGCGGGCGTCAGCCCTTCCAGTCGTCCAGCGCAGCCTCGAATTCGCCCACGCCACCCAGGGGGCGGGCGTCGATGGCCTTGTCGATGCGCTTGATCAGGCCGGACAGTACCTTGCCGGGCCCGCATTCGGCGAGACGCGTCACGCCCCTGCCCGCCAGCGCCTGCACGCAGCCGGTCCACTGCACCGGCAGGTAGAGCTGGCGCACCAGCGCGTCGCGGATCGCATCCACGCCGGCATGCACCTGGGCGTCCACGTTCTGCACTACCGGCAGCACGGGTTCCCGCCAGGCCAGGCCGGCCATGGTCTGCGCCAACCGGTTCGCGGCCTCGCGCATCAGCGGCGTGTGCGAGGGCACGCTGACGGCCAGCTTGACCGTCTTGCGCACGCCATTCTCGGCCAGCAGCGCCAGCGCGCGATCCACCGCCGCGGCATGGCCGCCGATGACGATCTGCCCCGGCGAGTTGTAGTTGGCCGGCACCACGACCTCGGTGGACGAGGCCTGCACGCACAGATCGGCCACCAGTTGATCGTCGGCGCCCAGCACCGCGGCCATCGCGCCGGTGCCCGCCGGGGCGGCATCCTGCATCAACTGACCGCGGATGCGCACCAGGTGCGCGGCGTCATGCAGGCTCAGCGCCTGCGCGGCGACCAGCGCGCTGTATTCGCCCAGGCTATGGCCGGCGAGCACGGCCGGCGCGGTACCACCTTGGTGCTGCCAGACGCGCCACACGGCGATCGAGGCAGCCAGCAAGGCCGGCTGGGTGTATTCGGTACGGTTGAGCTGTTCTTCCGGGCCACCCTGTGACAGCGCCCAGAGATCGACGCCCGCGCCCTCGGACGCCTCGTCGAAGGTGGCACGCACCTGCGGATGTACCTCGGACAGTTCCGCCAGCATGCCGACCGACTGCGAGCCCTGTCCGGGAAACACGAATGCGAGTTGCGATGCGCTCACGCGACCTTCCTGCCTGAAAACCGGGGCGATGATAAGCGGCAACCGATGCAGCTGTCTGTACTGTGGCGTATTGCCGCCCGATCAGCACATCGGTCAGAACATCAGCTGCAGCAGGTCGAGCTCGCGATCGGGCCACCAGTCCACCAGCATGACCAGCAGCGCCAGCGACAGCAGCGAGGCCACCGACTGCAGGACCACGACCGAGGTCACCAACGGCCGCGCCACGCGTCCCATCCAGCGCACGCTGCGTGCGATCCGGTCCAGTTGCCGGCCCGCCTGCGCGGTCTGCTCGCCGACCTCCTGCAGGGCGTCGCGCAACGCGCCGGCGATCAGGTCCGCCAGCACCTGCGGGCGCCGGTCGTAATAACGGGTCATGCCGAAGGCGAACAGCAGCCAGTCGCGGGTCTGCGCGTCGCGCAGGCTCATGACCTGCAGTGGATCCTCCTCGAAATCGAGGAAGCCGACGACACCGTCATCGTCGATCGCGATATTGCGCGGAAGCAGTTGACCGAAATAGGCGCCGCCACGATGGGCGCGCGCGATCGCGGCGATCACGGATGCCGTCAACGCATCGATGCGCTCGTCGTCATCGCCGGCCTCGCGCAGACGCTGTGCCAACGTCTGGCCGAGGTCGCTGAGCACCAGCGCGGATTGGCTCTCGCCCATGATCCGGGGAACGCGCACGCCCAGCGCATCGAGTTCGGCCAGGCGACGCGCCTCGACCCGGCGCGCCTCGGCACCACCGGCATGTGGCGGGGGACGCAGCGCGCGGATGCGCAGCATGCGTGCGAGGGCATCGAGCGCGCCCAAGCGCAGCACGCGCCGCTCTCCGGTGCCATAAGCCTTCAGCCAGGCTGCCTGGCCTTGTACGAGGATGGATTCGACCGCCACGCTTCTACCTGTTGGCAACGCGCAGACCGCATCCCGTGGTGATCGTGCCTGTGGCGACCATGCCTGACGCAGGCAGGCCGGCCCTGAGGACCGTTCGAGGCAAGAAGCCCGGTCGAGGCAGCAGGCCGTCTCTCAAGGATGGGTCATCAACGCCTGGGCGGATATCAATAGCGCAGCAGCGCCGAACCCCATGTGAAGCCGCCGCCAAACGCTTCCAGCAGCAGCAGTTGGCCGCGCTGGACCCTGCCCGAGCGCACGGCCTCGTCGAGCGCCAGCGGCACCGAACCCGACGACGTGTTGCCATGCTTGTCGACGGTGACGATGACGCGATCCATCGGCATTTCCAACCGCTTGGCGGTGGCTTCGATGATGCGCAGGTTGGCCTGGTGCGGGATCAGCCAGTCGATGTCGCGGCGATCGAGCCCATTGGCTTCCAGGGTCTCTTCGACCACCGAATCCAGTGCCTTGACCGCGTACTTGAAGACATCGCTGCCCGCCATCTGGATGCGCAGGCCTGCGTTCTTCTCGTTTTCCTTGAAACCGACCGAGACGCCGACCGGGTTCCACAACAGTTCCTTCTTGCCGCCATCGGCATGCAGATGGGTGCTGAGGATGCCGGTTTCGGTATCGGCCTTGAGCACGACCGCGCCTGCACCGTCGCCGAACAGCACGCAGGTGGTGCGCTCGCTCCAGTCGACCATGCGGGTCAGGGTTTCCGCACCGACCACGAGCACGGTCCTGGCCGCGCCCGACGCGATGAACTTGTCGGCCACGGTCAAGGCGTACAGGAAGCCCGAACAGGCGGCGTTGACGTCGAAGGCGCCACAGCCGTTCGCGCCCAGCCGATGCTGCAGCAGGCAGGCGGTCGACGGGAAGATCAGGTCCGGCGTGGTGGTGCCGAGGATGATCAGGTCCAGCTCGTCGGCCGACACGCCGGCCGATTCCATCGCGCGTACCGCCGCGTGGAACGCGAGGTCGCAGGTGGTTTCGCCTTCCGCCGCAATGTGCCGCTGGCGGATGCCGGTCCGGGACGCAATCCATTCATCACTGGTGTCGACGAACTTGGACAGATCGTCGTTGGTCAGTACCTTGGCGGGCAGATAGCTGCCGGTACCGGCAATGCGGGAATAGATGCGTTCGCTGCTCATCGCGTGGATGGCCCTCGGAAAGGAAAAACCGACAGGGCGGCCGGACCGCGGCTTGCCGGATCCGTACGCCCTGGGCTGACGCGGCCCGCGAGACGCGTGGCCGCTACCGATGGAGCCCGTCGCGAGTCGACAGGCCCGGGACCGGTATCAGTCTTCTTCAGCGATCCGGACCTTCGGCTGGATCACCTGCTTGCCACGGTAGTAACCGTCGGCCGTCACGTGGTGACGCAAATGGGTCTCACCCGAGGTCGGGTCGGTCGACAGCTGCTTGGCGGTCAGCGCGTCGTGCGAACGACGCTGGCCACGGCGGGACGGGGAAACGCGGGATTTCTGCACAGCCATTGGAAAAACTCCAGTCAGTAACGCTTATTGTCTCAATTTTGTCGCTTCAGCGCTGCCAACCCCGAAAACGGATTGGCGCGCACCTCTTCTTCCGCCGATACCGGCCAGTCACGCTCGACCGACTCGGATGCCGGGTCCACCGGCACCACCGGGATCGCCAGGATCAGCTCGTCCTCGACCAGATCCGCAGGTCGCAGGGTGCCATCGTCCGGCAGCAGCAATGCCTCATAGCCTGGCGGCATGGCCGCCTCGTCCGCCTCATCCCGGATCAAGCCCATCCGTTGCCGGATCTGGACGGGATACAGGAACCGCTGCAACGAGCGCTGACACTGCAGCGGCAACGCGGCATCGATGCTGAGCTCCACGTAGGGCACCTGCAACGCATCGCGATCGAATTCCAGGACGAACGAGACGTCGCCTTCCGGATCGATCAACGCTTCGTGCAGACGCGGCATCGCAGACAACGGCAGGCGGCCTTCAAAGACACGCCGCGCCGTGACCATGCGCCACGCGTCGAGCACCTCGGGTACTTCTGCGGACATAAGCCGCGGAATGTTAAGGATCCGACCCCTGCATGTCAAACATCCCCGTTCCTGCGCCTTGCCGGCGCCCGCCCCCACCGGGGCCGCCAAGCCCTTGTTGCGGCTGGGATTTGCCGCGCCGGCGGCGACCCGGCAGACTGCCCTCCCCGTCGCTGCGAGCCGCCAGACCGTTGAGCCTGCCCCTGCTCGCCCTGCTGCTGGCCGCCGCCATGGCCCTGTACGCAGGCTGGTTGCGCCTGCGCAGCCGCAAGCGGCAGCGCGCGATGTCGCGGCTGCTCGACGCCGCCGACGCCCTGGAAACCCGGCTGCGCGGGGTCCGCGCAGAACTCCGGGCGATCGGTGCCGATCCGCAGCCGGTCCAGGCCGCGATGCAGGAAATGCTACGCCAGCGCCTGTGGCTGCAACAGCATGGCCCTTCGGCGTCGATCACCGAGCTCGGCACCGTCGAAACGGCGATCGCGGATGCCAGCCGGCGCATCGACCACACACTGAATACGCTGCCGCTGTCGCGCCATTCCATACCCTGAACGATGCCGGCCCTGAACGGCCCCAGCCCCTGCGCCAACCCTGCCCCGTCAACGACCCCTCCATGCCCACGCCTTCCATGCCAGCCACTGCTCTGCCAGATCAGCCCGAGCCCCGCCACCTGCTGCTGGCATCGACCTCGCGCTACCGGGCCGGGCTGCTGTCCCGGCTGGGATTGTCTTTCGAGGTCAGCAGCCCCGGCACGGACGAGTCCGCCCTCCCGGGGGAATCGCCTGCCGACCTGGCCATGCGACTGGCGGCCGCCAAGGCCCGGGACGTCGCGCGCCAACATCCCGGGGCCTGGGTCATCGGGTCCGACCAGACCGCCGCGCTCGACGCGCACACGCTGGGCAAGCCAGGCACACATGCGGCTGCGCGCGCGCAATTGCAGGCGATGTCCGGCCGCTCGCTGGTCTTCCTGACCGCCGTCGTCGTGGTCGCCCCAGACGGCCAATGCCTCAGCGAACTCGACACCACCACCGTGCGCTTCCGCACGCTGCACGATGCCGAGATCGAACGTTACCTGCTGGCGGAAACGCCCTACGACTGTGCCGGCAGCTTCAAGTCCGAAGGACTGGGCATCACGCTGTTCGATGCGATCGAATCGAGCGACCCGAGCGCGCTGATCGGCCTGCCGCTGATCGCGACCGCGCGCCTGCTGCGGACATCGGGATTCGCCCTTCCCTGAGAACCTGTTCACGATCTGTCGCGAGCGCAGCCAGATGGCGCGTGGCGGAGCGCAGAAAGCGCAGTGTACGTGCAGGTGCATGAGCATTTCGAGCACCGCACGCGCGCCAGATGGCAAACGCAGCAAAATCTTGAACAGGTTCTGAAAGGCGACATCACTGCAGCGACGTCGACACGCCCCCTCAGCGCGATTCCTGCGCGGCTTCGGCCGGCACTGAACGGAACGGCGCGAACCCGAGCGCATGCAGGCGTTGCAGCCTCTGCGCGGCCAGCTCCACGCGACCAAAATAGATCTCGCCAAGCACGGCCTCATCGACCTGCGGGTACTGGCTGCGGATCAGGGCTGCGGTGGCGTCCGCGCGGGCAGCGACCTCGGCGGCCTTCTTGACCATGTGCACCGCATTGAACAGCGCGCAGGTCACGAACAGGCCCACCAGCCCCAGCATCACGCGCCGCCATGTGCGCGACAGGCCGGGCAAGGCCAGCAGCATCAAGCCGAACCAGCCGATCCAGAACAGGGATGAAAAACTGACGTAGCGGGTCACGAACGCATGGTCAGCCCCGAACACCGCCGCGCGTCCGAACGCCGTCAACAGCCCGGCACCCATCGCGAACACCATCAGGCCGGTCCAGCCCAGGCGACGCGGATCATGAGGCAGGCGCAGGGCGAACCAGGCGCCACTGGCGATCGCCAGCAGCGACAGCACCGGTGCCGCACCTGTCGCGAAACGGGCAATGCCCCCGCCGATGAAATTCAGTGCGTAGGACAGTAACAGGCCAGGCGCCAACGTGGTGCCCGAGTTGCCCGACATGTCGACCGAAGCGGGCATCAGCAGCCAGACGAAGCCTGCGCCCAGCACGCACCAGGGCAAGGCCAGTCCCGCAAGCTGCCCCCGCGACAGCTCCGGTCTCAGCAGGAGCAAGCACAATGCCATCGGGATCAGCGCCAGCCCGGTCGTGAAACTCAGGCCCGCCAGCGCCGTCGCCGCCACGGCCAGCAGGTTGCCGCGCCAGGACAGGCTGCGGCCGGCCAGCATCAACACCGCGACCGCGATGCCGAACAGGCACAGGAACACCGCGACCTGCCAGCCCCATTGCAGATTGGCCAGGTGCCCCGGATACAGCACGAGCCCCAGCATCGCCAGCCGCAGCCAGGTGGGCGCACCGTCGGGCAGATGACGCGCCATCAGCTGCAGCATCAGCAGCGCATAGACCACCAGCAGGCACCAGTTGACCAGGCAATCGAGCCAGGGTTGGCCACCCGAAAGCCACGTCGTGGCCAGCAGCACCAGATAGGCCGCCACATGCAGGTGACTGCCGTCATGGACGCGCGCGATCTCCGATGCCCACAGGTCGCCCTGCTGCCAGGCCTCGTACATCGGCACCAGGTCCAGGTGATCCCACAGCATCATCGGCACATGCCACGCCAACGTAGCCACAAGCAGCAGGACCGCCAGCGCGCCCGCCACTGCGGGCGTCCAGCGCCCGTCCCGCATCAACTGCGCCATCGCTCCCCTCTCCCTGGTCCTTCGCGCTGCATCGGTCATGCGACGCGACGCAGGGTGTCCTCATTCGATCTCGATCGGTCGCTCGGCCCAGCGCTCCACCGCGCCGTCCTTGCCACGAATCTCGAGCCCCAGCCAGTATTGTCCCGCAGGCAGTCGACCGGGATCCACCTCAGCGGTGAATCCCACGTGCGGATGCGAAGGATCGCGCGAGTCCGATCCGAGGAAGGTCGCCACCCAGGCATTCGAGACCCCGTATTCCGCCTCCGTCACCGGCTTGCCATCGAGCGTCACCGTCACCGACGCCACGCCGGCCACGTCCTTGACCGCCCAGCCTTCGACCTTGAAAGGCCCGCTCAGCACTTGCGCGGGCGCGGGCCGGTCGATGTTCGCCAGCACCGGCGTCGCGCACTTGGTGTCGGCCGTTGCAGGCTCGTCCAATCGCACCAGCAGGAAGCGCTGCGCGCCATGGTCGACATTGACCACCTTGGCGACCGGCAAGGCACCTGCGCGGGCGCACAACTGCTGGTAATGCTGTTGCAGGGCCGCGAGCTTGACGTCGGTCGAGCTGATGACGATCAGCACCGGACGCTGCCCCCAAGCTTCGCGCCCGGGCGTCTGCAGGCCCCACAACTGCAGTTGCGGGGCGCGGCCATGGTGCGTGTTCAACGGGTGTTCGAAGACCTGGATCGACGGATCGTCGAGCGCGAAACCCAGCTCCGCGCCGATCTTGAAGTTGTCGGCGACGATCAGCGTGTCGGCCGGCATCGTCGCGCGCAGCGCCTTCACCTCGCGGGCCAGCACGTCCCAGCCGGAGAAATTGGAGGGATACCACTTGGCCAGCGCCGGATGCTGGCGGAAGGCAGGTTGCGAGACCGCGAAGTAATAGCTCGAGATCACCACGAAGCCCGCGACCGCGACCACCCAGGTCGCCGCCGTCAGCCAGCGCGGCCAGCGCACCAGTACCAGCGGCAGCAACGGCAGCAGCGCGACATAGCCCGGCAGCGGCCAATGGAAACTGACGCGCTCGGTGTCGGCGAAGAATCCCAGCACGAAGAACCCCAGCACGACCAGGGCACCGGAGATCGCCAGCAGGCGCACGCCCTCACTCTGATCGCGGCGATGACGCCATGCCGTCCACAGCAGCGCGACAAACATCAGCGGCGTGACGAAGAACGCCTGGATCACGGCGAACGTCACGCCATCGAGATGCCACGCCCAGGGATGGCGATCCACCAGCTGGAAGCGCAAGCCCGCCTCGGCGTTCTCGATGTTCCATGCCAGCAACGGCACCCAGGCCGCGGCGCCGAACGCGATGGCGACCCAGACCCGCGCATCGCGCAATACGTCGCGTCCGCGCGGCAACAGCATCAGGGCGACCAGGCCGGCCCCGATCACGGCAATGAAGCGGTAGTGGCTCAGCGCGCCGATCGCCAGCCCCATCGCCAGCTGCAGCACGGTGTCGATCTGCACCCCGCGCAACAGGCGCGTGCAGGCGTCCAGGCACAACAGCGTGGCCAGCGTCATCGCGGTGTCGGGCAAGGCCATGACCCCGAGCGTGCCGAACAGCGGCAGCAGCAATGCCGCACAGCCAGCGATCCAGCCCTCGCGCTCGCCGACCTCGCGTGCGCCGATACGCACCACCAGCCAGGGCAGCCACAACGACATCAGCAGGAACGGCCAGCGCACGCCGATGACCTGCCCACCCGCCACTTCGACGCCGAGCCGGATCAACCACGCCGTCAGTCCCGGCAGGTCCGAATAGGCCCATGACAGGCGCTGGCCTTCCTGCCAGTAAAAGGCCTCGTCCACGAACAGCGGCAATTGCCAGGCGATGGCCAGTTTCAGCAGTGCGATCGCAGCCCACAGCGCGATGAACACCTTGCGTACGTCGATGGGGTCCCGCATCCGTTGTTGCCCTCGCTACACTTCGGCTCGCTACACTTCAGGACGGATGCGACCGGCGCGGCGCTGATCCATGGCCGTGCGCCCTGTCGATCCTTGTCAGGACCTTCGATCCACACAGGACCTACCGATGCCGGCGACGCCCCCTGCGATGCACATGCTAACCGACACATTGAAAGACGCGTTGACATCGGCCCAGGCCCAGGTCAACGCGCTGCTGCTCGGCAAGTCGCATGAGGTCCGCCTGGCCTTCGTCGCCCTGCTCTCCGATGGCCATGTGCTGATCGAGGACCTGCCCGGCCTCGGCAAGACCACGCTGGCGCATGCGATGGCCGCCACGCTGGGACTGGGTTTCCAGCGCGTGCAGTTCACTTCCGACCTGTTGCCGTCGGATATCGTCGGTGTCTCGATCTTCGATGCGCATGCACGGCGTTTCGAGTTCCACCCGGGACCGGTGTTCACTCATGTGCTGCTCGCCGACGAGATCAACCGGGCACCGCCGCGTACCCAGAGTGCGCTGCTCGAGGCCATGGCCGAGCACCAGGTCACCGTCGACGGCAACACGCACGTGCTGCCCGAGCCGTTCTTCGTCATCGCCACGCAGAATCCGACCGACCTGGCCGGTACCTATCCCTTGCCCGACTCACAGCTCGACCGTTTCCTGTTGCGGCTGTCGCTGGGCTATCCCGACGCCGATGCCGAGCGCGCACTGCTGGCCGGCAGCGACCGCCGCGCGATGATTGCCCGCGCGCAACCCCTGCTCGATGCCGACGCGATCCTGCAACTGCGGCAGGCGGTCGATCAGGTACACGCCAGCCCGGCCTTGGTCGACTACGTGCAGGCGCTGCTGACCCGCAGCCGCCACCAGGCCGGCGTCCGCGTTGGCCTGTCGCCGCGTGCGGGCATCGCCCTGCTGCGCGCCGCGCGCGCCTACGCCCTGCTGCTGGGACGCGCACATGTCCTGCCCGATGACGTGCAGGCGCTGTTCGCCACGGTGGCCGCGCATCGGCTGGTGCCCGACAGCGACGGCGGCCACGATCTCGCGCTGGCAAAAGCGATCCTGCACAGCGTGCCGGTGGACTGATCCGCGTGCCTGCGGCCCTGCGCCGACGATGGCGTCGCCTGTTCGAATCACTGGCGCGTCCGCGCGCCCATGAAACCTTGCCGGTGCGCTTCGACCGCAAACGCATCTACATCCTGCCCTCGCGTTTCGGCGCGTTCTTCCTAGCGCTGCTGCTGGCGATGGGCGTGGGCGCGCTGAACTACAACAACAACCCCGCCCTGCTGTTGTGCCTGCTGCTCGCCGGCGCGGCCATTGCCAGCCTGCTGGCGGCGCAGCTGCAACTGGGCGGACTGACGATCCACGCCATCGGCGCAGAACCGGTCGCCGCGGGCAACCCGCTGCAACTGCGGGTGCATGTCCGTGCCGCGCCCGGCCGGCGCCGGCATGCCCTGCGGGTCGCCATCGAAGGCAGCCATGCACGGTTGCGCCTGAGCAACGATGCCGGCGAAGCCGTGCTGTCACTGCCCGGACTACAGCGCGGCTGGATGGACGTGCCGCGGCTCGTGTTCGCGACCACCCATCCGTTCGGCCTCGCGCGCGCCTGGGCCTATGCCCGCCCCGACACCACGCTGCTGGTCTATCCCGCGCCCGAAGCGTATGGCCCGCCGATCCCGCAGGGCATCGGTGAGAACGCACGGTCGCGTGTCCATCCCAGTGGCGACGATGTGCACCAGCTGCGCGGTTGGCGACAGGGCGATGCGCGCAGGGCGATCGCATGGAAGCCTTCGGCGCGACGCGACGTGCTGATGGTGCGCGAGTACGAACACGCGGTCGCCGCCGACCTGGTCATCGACTGGCCGCAGACACGCGAACTCGATTACGAAGACCGCATCCGGCGGCTTGCGCGCTGGGTCGACGAGGCCGAGCGCGAAGCCCGGCGCTATCGCCTGCTGCTGCCCGGACAGCCCGCGATCGGGCCGGGCCAGGGACCGCAGCATCGCCACGCCTGCCTGCGCGCGCTTGCGCTGCTGCCGTTCGCGCCGGCCACCGGCGATGGACACGGGCATGGCTGAAACCTCCTCGCCACGACTGACGCGTGCCAGCCATGTCTGGACGGTCCTGGCAGCGGTCGCCTGCCTGTTGCCGCTGCTGCTGCAGTTGCCGGCGCATGTGTCTGCGGGTATCGCCATCGTCGCCATCGCCGTGGGCGGTTCGAGCTGGAAGTACCGTCCGCCGGGATGGATGCGCCTGCTGCTGTCGCTGTCGCTGCTGGGCATCGTGCTGGCCACGTTCGGCTTCTCGTTCGGGCGCGACACCGGCTGCGCCCTGCTGGCCGCGATGCTGGCACTGAAGCCGGTCGAACTGCCGACCGTGCGCGATGCCCGCAGCCTGCTCGGCTTCGCCCTGTTCGCGCCGTTCGCGACCTTCCTGCTCGACCAGGGCGCGCTGTCGTTGCTGCTCGGCCTGGCGGGCGCGCTGCTGGTGCTGGCCGCGATGACGCGGCTGGCGGAACAGGATGTCGGCGACGTGGCGGAGATCGGCGACGCACGCACCGCCACGGACGCCGGCAGCCTCTCGACCCGCCAACGCTTGTCGATGGTGCTGCGACTGGTCGCGATCGGACTGCCGCTCGCGCTGGCAGCGTTCTGGCTGTTCCCGCGGATCGCATCGCCGCTGTGGGGCGTGCCCGAACTGTCGCAGGCGCGACCGGGCCTGTCGGACGAAATGTCACCCGGCCAGTGGCTGGACCTGATGGGCGACGATACTCCCGCGCTGCGCGTGCAGTTTTTCGGGCCGACGCCGGCACCGGACCAGATGTATTGGCGCGGCCCGGTGCTGTCGGACTTCGACGGCCGGACCTGGAGCCGCTCGCTGTGGTTGCGCGCGCAACCGGCGGCCAGCGTGACGCATGCGCGGTCGACCTGGGATTACGAAGTCGAGATCGAACCCACCGACCGGCCGCAGTTGCTGGCGCTGGACCTGCTGCGCGACGCACCCGCCGGCAGCCGCCTGAGCCACGAGCACAGCCTGCTGGCGGAACAGCCGCTGCGCAGCGTCAGCCGCTGGCGCCTGCGATCGTCGCCAGCGGTGCGCTTCGAACCGGACCTGCCGCCAACGCTGCGCCAGCTGATGCTGCATCTGCCCGAGGGCTACAACCCGCGCAGCGTCGCGCTGGCGCGCAATTGGCGCGGCGACTTCGGCAACGACGACGCGGCGATCGTCGAACACGCCCTGCAGTGGATCCGCGGCGAGTTCGGCTACACCCTCAGCACGCCGCTGCCCGGGCGGCATGTCGCCGACGAATTCCTGTTCGACTGGAAGCAAGGCTTCTGCGAGCACTACAGCAGCGCGTTCGCGATCCTGATGCGGGCCGCCGGCATTCCCACACGCGTCGTCACCGGCTATGTCGGCGGCTACCGCAATACCTTCGGCAACTACTGGGTGGTGCGGCGTATGGATGCGCATGCCTGGAACGAAGTCTGGCTGCAGGGCCGCGGCTGGGTGCGCGTGGACCCCACCGCCGCCGTCGCGCCGGAACGCGTCTACGACACCATCGAAGACCGTCTCGGCGGCGGCCTCGGCAACCGCACGCTGTCGCCGATGTTCGATGCCAGCGACTGGATGCGGCGTGGCTGGAACGACCTGGTGCTGGGCTTCAACGCCACCCGCCAGGAAGCGATCCTGAAACCGCTGGGCCTGTCCGGGACCGGCGCGCGCGGACTGGCCGGCCTGTTCGCGCTGATGGCCATGCTGACGCTGGGCTGGATGCTGTGGCTCAGCGCGCGCGGCGAGCGCGAACACGATGTGGTGCTGCGCGCCTGGCACCAGTTGCAGGCGCGGTATGCCCGGCGCGGACTCGCGCCCGACGCCCATGAGCCGGCAGCGGACTGGGTGCGGCGGATCACGCGCCTTGCCGGCCCCGACCCGGATCTGCAGGCACTCAGCCAGCGTTTCGTAGAATGGCGTTACGCTCGCGGTCAGGGTGATGTCGACGGCCAGCGGACCCTGGTCCGCGACCTCCGCCGCCATCGCCCCCACCTTCGCATCCCCCGCCCGGCCTGATGGAGTCGCCGACATGAGCTTCCGACTTTCCGCTGTTGCCATCGCAGCCGCCGCGCTGCTGTCAGCCTGCGCCTCCCAACCCAAGCCGCTGCAGGGCGCCTACGTCGAGACCACGCCGCATGCCGCCATGCAGGGCGACAGCACCGGCACCCAGGTGCGCTGGGGCGGCCGCATCGTGCAGGTCGAACCGCGCGCGGACGCGACCTGCTTCGAGATGATCTCGACCCGGCTGACCGCCAGCGGCCGCCCGTACTGGGCCGACGACGACACCAACGGCCGCTTCATCGCCTGTCGCGCCGGCTTCTACGATCCGGCGATCTTCGAGAAGAACCGCGAGGTGACCTTCACCGGTCGCGTCGATGGCTACGAGAACCGCCGCATCGGCGAGTACGACTACCGCTTCCCGCGCGTGGCGGCCGAGGTGGTCTACCTGTGGCCGGTCCGCGATACCGTCAACGTGATCGCCCGCCCGGCACCGTGGCCGTGGTGGGGCTGGTGGTGATCGTCATCCGCTGAGCCGTCCCGCGAAGCGGACCTGCCTGTCCAGATCATCCAACGCCCGGCGATGCCGGGCGTTGTCGCGACAGGCAGCCCATGAGGCGGCCTATTGCGCGGTGCCGAAACGTCCCAGCGGCGCACCGGCGAGCAGGTGCAGGTGGATCTGGAACACGGTCTGCCCGCCGTCGCCGTTGCAGTTCATAACGATGCGGTAGCCGTCCTCGTCGAAGCCCTGCGCCTTGGCATAGTGGGCCGCGGCCAGCGCCAGCCGTCCGACGATCTCGGGCTGTGCGGCCGGGAGGTCGTTGAGCGTGGCGATCGTCTGCTTGGGCACGAACAGCACATGCACCGGCGCCTGCGGCGCGATGTCGCGGAATGCGATCAGGTGCTCGTCCTCGAAGACGATGTCGGCGGGAATCTCGCGTCGGATGATCTTGTGGAAGATGGTGGACATGGGCGTTGGCCAGGAATCGGGGGGTCGGGAACGGGGCATCGTAAACGCAACGGCCGCGACCTGCCGGGGCATCGATGTCATCCCGCCGCGGGAATGCCCTGCCGGGCACGCGCGCAGCCTCACACCATTTCGCTGCGCGATCCGAATGCGTGCGACAGCGTCCCACGATCGACGTACTCGATCTCCCCGCCCAACGGCACGCCGTGGGTGGGCCGGCTGGGGCGGACGTTGTGCTGGCGCGCCAGCTGCGCCAAGTAATGCGCGGTGGCCTCGCCTTCGACGGTGGGATTGGTCGCGATGATCAGTTCCTGCACCTGGCCTTCGCCCAGGCGGGCGCCCAGCAGGTCCAGCCCCAGCTCGCGCGGACCGACGCCATCGAGCGGGCTCAGCCGCCCCTGCAACACGAAATACAGCCCGCGATAACCAGTGGCCTGCTCGATCGCCAGTCGATCGGCCGGCGATTCGACCACACACAACTGGTGGCCATCGCGCGATGCATTGGCGCAGGTCGCGCAGACCGGGGTTTCGCTGAAATCGCGGCAGCGCTCGCAATGGCGGATGTGCTCGACCGCTTCGGCCAGCGCGTCGGACAGGCGGCGCCCGCCATCGCGCTCGCGTTCGAGCACGTGATAGGCCATGCGCTGCGCGGTCTTCTGGCCCACGCCAGGCAGGATCCGGAAGGCTTCGATCAGCTGATCGAGCAGGGAGACGCTCATGCGGGCGGACACCTGGAAAGGGGCGACATCAGGGTCAAACAGACAGGCAGGCCGCGCGCGAACGCGGCCCACACGCACGCACTCAGAACGGCAGCTTCATTCCCGGCGGCAACGGCATTCCGGCGGTCGCCGAGGCCATCTTGTCCTTGGAGGCGGCGTCGATCTTGTTGGAGGCATCGTTGAAGGCCGCCGCGATCAGGTCCTCGACCATTTCCTGGTCCGACAGCACGCTGGGATCGATCCGGACCTTGCGGCACTCCTTGGCGCCGGTCAGCGTGACGCTGACCATGCCACCGCCGGCGTTGCCGGTGACTTCCATGCTCGCGAGCTCCTGCTGCACGCGCTGCATGTTTTCCTGCATCTTCTGCGCCTGCTGCATCAACTGGGCAATGTTTCCACGCATGTCTAATCCTCAATCTTCGTAAGGTCGAATCGAATCCGGCACGATCCGCGCGCCCTGCTGCGACATCAATCGCTGCACGTCGGGATCGGCCATGAAGGTGGTTTCCGCCGCCGACTGGCGCTGGTCGCGCGCCCGCACATTGCGTTCGTGCAGGGTCTCGCCGGCCACCGCATTGCCGACCTCGAAGCGGATCTGCGGCGCGCTGCCGCCAAAATGCGGTGCCAGCGCGTTGGCCAGCTGCGACACCAGGAACGGCGCCTTCAGGTGGTCGTCGGTTTCGGGCAGCGACAGCCGCAGCACGCCACCGGCGTAATCGATGAAGCCCGCATGCGAGCCAAGCTCGCGGACCGGACCGCGCAACTGCAGGCCGGCCAGCACGTCGATCCAGCCGGCGGCGTCGATCGCGATCGCAGCACGCGAGGCCGCCGGTGGCGGTGGCGATGCGGGTGACGGCGGTGCGAGCGCGGTCGGTGCTGCTGCGGGCGGCGGCGCTGCGGCCATAGGCGCCGCTGCAACAGGGGCGGCGGCGACCGGTGGTGTCATGGTCGGTGCCGGCGGAGTCGGTGCCGGCGTAGGGGCCGCCGCCGGCATCGGCCTCGCGGCGGAGACCGGCGCCGATGCGGCGGCGGGAGGCACGGCACGCGGTTCGGCCGCGCGCGACGCGCCGCCTGCCTGGTCGGCCTCCAGTGCGGCGCGGGCAGCGGCAGCGGCGGACAGGTGCGGACCGCCGGTCGAGGCCGTCGCCGGGGACGTACCCGATGTCGCCGTGGACGCACCGCCTTCCGCCGGGCGGAACGCCAGCATCCGCAGCACGCTCATTTCAAAACCGGCGCGCGGGCTGGGCGCCAGCGGCAGGTCGCGGCGACCGTTCAAGGCCATCTGGTACCACAGCTGCACCAGCTCGGGTCGCAGCTGTCCCGCGAGGGCATCGACATCGATGCCATCGACCTCGATCTCGACGTTCGGCACCAGTTGCCGTACCTGGATGCGATGCAGGGCATGCGCCAGCGCATCCAGGACGCCGCCCCAATCGGGCGAGAAGTCGGCCAGGATCGCGACCTCGCCCAGCAGGCGTTCGCCATCGGCATCCGACAGGGCTTCCAGCAGGTGGCCGACGCGAGTCCGGTCGACCGTACCCAGCATCGTCGCCACGGCCTCGTCGGACAGGATGCCGGTGCCGGTGTTGGCACCGGTGTAGGCGATCGCCTGGTCCAGCAGCGACAGGCCGTCGCGCAGGCTGCCGTCGGCGGCCTTGGCCAGCTGTCGCACCGCGCCGGGCTCGACGGCGATGCCTTCGGCCTCGAGGATGCGGCCGATCTGGCCCTGGATCTGCGCCTCGTCGAGCCGCTTGAGATTGAACTGCAGGCAGCGCGACAGCACCGTCACCAGCAGCTTCTCGGGATCGGTCGTCGCGAACAGGAACTTCACGTGCTCCGGCGGTTCCTCCAGCGTCTTCAGCAACGCATTGAACGCCGGCTTGGACAGCATGTGGACTTCGTCGATCAGGTAGACCTTGTAACGCCCGCGCGACGGCATGTACTGCGCGTTGTCGATCAGGTCGCGGACGTTGTCGACGCCGGTATTGGAGGCCGCGTCGATCTCCAGCAGGTCGATGTACCGCCCGGCGTCGATGGCCAGGCAGGTCTCGCATTCACCACAGGGATCGGCGCCGCTGCCGCGTTCGCAGTTCAGCGACTTGGCGAAGATGCGGGCGATCGTGGTCTTGCCGACGCCACGGGTGCCGGTGAACAGGTAGGCATGGTGGACGCGGCCTGAATCCAGGGCGTTGGTCAGCGCACGGACCACGTGCTCCTGACCCACCAACTCGGCGAATCGCTTGGGCCGCCACTTGCGGGCGAGGACGAGGTAGGACATGCCGTCATTCTGCCATGCCCGCCCTCCCGCGTACCCGGATCGGATGCCGCTTGTGACAAGTGCCTGTCGCGGCTAGAATTTGCGGCCCTGATCGCCGCGCAAGCGTCGGTCGGGTCCAGCGGAGAGGTGTCCGAGTGGTTGAAGGAGCACGCCTGGAAAGTGTGTAAGCGTCTAAACCGCGCTTCGGGGGTTCGAATCCCCCTCTCTCCGCCAATTCCACAAAGCGTCCCCTCATGGGCCGCCGCATCCTGAAGATGCACGTCTATGGCGGCCCCGTCGGCCCCTCGCGACGCTAGATCGAAAATCCCGCCAGGGCCGGAAGGCAGCAACGGTATCGATTGACGCGGGCGCCGAGGCAAGTTGGCGGGGCTGCCACCCTTTTAGCCGAAGCTACGTCGTTTAGAGCGGCACTTCTTTGCATGGGCCCGTGGCGACGGGTCAGGCCGTGCCACGACGGGGCTGCCCACTCGGCGCGATCGAAAATCCCGCCAGGGCCGGAAGGCAGCAACGGTATCGATTGACGCGGGCGCCGAGGTCAGTTGGCGGGGCTGCCACCCTTTTAGCCGAAGCTACGTCGTTTAGAGCGGCACTTCTTTGCATGGGCCCGTGGCGACGGGCCAGGCACGATGGGCACAGATGCGTTCGACTGGCGCGGGCCCGTGACGACGGGTCAGGCCGTACCACGACGGAACTGTCCACTCGGCGCGGTCAGTTGGCGGGGCTGCCACGCTTCTGCCCCTCACACATTCTGTGAACTGCGACGCTTCATTGCGCGTACCCGTGGCGACGGGTCAGGCCATGCCGCGACGGGACTGTCCACTCGGCGCGGCACGGCGAAGCGTCAACGTCCGTCGGCACCTGGTCCAGGCTGGCCGTCTGCCGGCTCCGGGTGCAGCCAGCCGGCATCACCGTCCAGATAACGCTCGTGCTTCCAGATCGGCACCCTGCGCTTGACCTCGTCGACGATGTAGCGACAGGCATCGAAGGTCGTGCCGCGATGCGCGGCCGAGGCGCCCGCCCAGACCGCGAGGTCGCCGATCGCCAGGTCGCCGATGCGATGCACACAGCGCGCATCGACGACCCCGAAACGCGCGATGGCTTCCTCGACGATGCGTTCGCCTTCGGTTTCTGCCAGCGCGACATAGGCTTCGTACCGCAGCCCATCGACCTTGCGTCCATCGTTATGGTCGCGCACCCAGCCTTCGAAGCTGGCGTAGGCCCCGGCGTGGGCATTGAGCAGCGAGGCACGCAAGGGGGCGATATCGAACGGCGCGTCGGCGATCGAGAAACGTTTCATGCCGCTCATCCTCCCGACACCGGCGGGATGAACGCGATCTCGGCGCCATCGTTAACGGGCGACTGCCAGGACGCGAAGGCGCCGTCGACAGCCACGCGCAACCGCGACAGCGGCATCGCCAGTCCATGCCTGGCCTGGAGTTCGAGGTACAGGGCCTGCAGGTCCAGGGCGTCGGTCTGCAGCATCTCGCTGTCGACGCCGGCCGCATCGCGCAGGCTGGCGAAATAGAGCACGGTGACTGTGGTCATCGCCGTGCGCCCGCGCGTCCGGCTGTGACGGCCTTGGCAGCAGGCTTCGCCTTCGCGACCCGATCCGCCTTGACGGGAGCCACCGCAGCCCCGGCAGGCACGATCTCGCCGACATCGCGCTTGCCGCCGCGCTTGCCCACCAGCTTCGCCGGCCCGAGCACGATCGCATGCGACAGCGCCTTGCACATGTCGTAGACCGTCAGCGCAGCCACCGTCGCACCGGTCAGCGCTTCCATCTCGACGCCGGTGCGATGCGTGGTGCGGACGGTGCATGAAATCGACAGTTCGCGCTCGCCCTGCCAATCGATGACCAGGTTCACGCCGTCGATCGGCAGCGGATGGCAGAACGGGATCAGCTCATGCGTGCGCTTGACCGCCATCGTGCCGGCGATGATCGCGGTATCAACGATGCCGCCCTTGGCGCTGCGCAGGCCCGAGGCATGCAACTGCGCGGCCACCGGCGCCGGGAAGCGCACACGGCATTCGGCGGTCGCGACGCGCGCGGTCACCGCCTTGGCGGAGACATCGACCATCGTCGGCCGCCCGGCGGCGTCGATATGGGTCAATGACGGCGGGGTCTTCTTGCTCAAAGGCTCAATCTCTGTTGAAGAGGAACGAAGGGCGATGAGGCGGGATCGCAGTCACGGGACACCCGCTGCGCATCAACCGCCCACCAGGAACATCTCGACATGCCGGCGCGATGCCACCGGGCTGCCGCGCAGTTCGCTGTAACGGTCGCCACGGCGCGTCCACAGCCCGGACAGGTGCTCGGCCAGCGCCAGTTCGCCGTGCTGCAACGTGGGGCGCAGGTCGTGGCCTTCGCCGGCGAACAGGCAGGTATACAGCCGGCCGTCGGCGGAGACGCGGGCGCGATGGCAGTCGCCGCAGAACGGCTTGCTGATCGAACTGACGAAGCCGATCTCGCCTGCGCCATCGACGAAGGCGTGGCGCTCGGCGACTTCGCCGCGATAGTTCCCGTCCAGCGCGCGCAACGGCCAACGGGCGTGGATGCGGTCGTGCAACTGGCGCGAAGTCAGCACGTCGGCGGCCTGCCAGTCGTTGCAGGTGCCCACGTCCATGTACTCGATGAAGCGCAGCACATGGCCGCTACCGCGGAAGCGTTCCAGCAGCGGGAACAACTGGGCCTCGTTGACGCCTCGCTGGACCACGCAGTTGATCTTCAGCGACGCGAACCCCGCCGCCTCGGCCGCGGCAATGCCATCGAGCACGTCGCCAATGCGACCACGGCCGCCGGACAGGCGATGGAACAGCGCAGGATCCAGCGCATCCAGGCTGACGGTCAGCCGGCGCAGGCCGGCGTCGCGCAGCGCCTGCGCGTGGCGCGCCAGCAGGCTGCCGTTGGTGGTCATCGCCAGGTCGTCGATACCGGGCACGCGGCCGAGCCGCTCGATCAACTCCGGTAATCCCTTGCGCAGCAGGGGCTCGCCACCCGTGATGCGCAGCTTGTGCACGCCGAGCCGGGCGGCGCCGCGCACCAGGGTTTCGATCTCGTCGAAGCCCAGCCGGCCACTGGCATCGAAGCCGTAGTCGTCGGGCACGCGGTCGGCCGGCATGCAGTAGCCGCAGCGGAAATTGCAGGCCTCGATCACCGACAGCCGCAGATCGCGCAAGGGGCGGCCCAGCCGGTCCAACGGCAGCGAGGCCGCATGCAGTCCGGGATCCGTCAGCGCGTTCATGTCGCCGGCTCCGCTGAGGGATGTTCCGCGGAGGGGGGACCCGTGGTCGTCGCATCCATCGCGGATGTCGGCGCCTTCAAAGGCAACAGGTCGTGCTGGCGCGCGATCCGGTAGCCGCGCGCCTGCAATGCGTCGCCATCGGCAGCGCTGGCGTAGTGGTACAGCACGCAGCGCTGCAACCATTGCGGCAGGTACTCACGCTCCAGGTCGTCGATGCCGCTGTGCGAGGGATTGCCATGCAGGCCGCAGTCGTGCGCGATCAGCTCGTCTTCGGCCGCGTACTTGCGCAGCATTTCAGGAATCGGCCGGGTGTCCCCGCTCCACAGCAGGCTGCCGGGCAGGCGCAGGCCATAGGCGGAGTCCGGCCAATGGTGGCGCACCGGGAAAACCTCGAGACGCACGCCGTCGTGCCAGAAGGCATCGCCAACTGCGATCAGCTGGAAGGCGTCCCAGAAGTTCGCGCCGCCCTCGGCCAGCACATTGGGATACGCACCGACGCGCTGGTGCAGCAGCGGCACGACGCTGGCCGGCACATAGAGCCGGGTGCGGCCACGGCGCGCCGGATCGAAATAGTTGGCGACAAACAGACGCTCGAACCCGCCGACGTGGTCGAGATGGGTATGGGTAATGAACAGTGCATCCGGCGGTGCGCCGTAGCGCTGCAGGCAGGCGCTCAGGCCTTCATTGCCGCAGTCGATCGTCAACCACGGCGCGCCGTCGCGCTCGATTGTCGCCATCGGCGATCCGAGTTCGGTCGCCGAGGCATTGCCGACACCATGGAAGCGCAGGGCCCAGGACATCAGAACCCCTTCGCCCAGTAGGCGTCGTAGGCCTCGCGCAGCAGCCTGAAGTCGTCTTCGACCGCTTCGGTCGGGCGCGATCCGCGCAATTTCAGCAGCGAGCGCTTGAGGCGGGCCAGGTTGCCCTCGCGCCATCTGGTCTCCGGGATGCGCAACTGGCCCCGATCGAGATCGATGATCCAGCCCTTTCCGCTGGCGTCGAACAGGATGTTGTGGGCATTGAGGTCGGCATGATCCAGGCCGGCGCGATGGAAGCGCGCGATCAGCCGGCCGGTGTCGCCCCAGACGCCCTCGCCCTGCGACTGCGCCGCAAGCTCGGCCAGCGAGGTCACGTCGACCAGGCGTTCGATCAGGATCCAGGCGCGGTAGCTCAGGCCGTTGCGCAGGTAACAGGCGGTGATCGGCTGCGGCACCGGCAGGCGCAGCTTCAGCAGCTCGCGCAACAGCCGGAACTCGGCGAAGCTGCGGACCTTGTGCGCACCCTGCCAAAGGTAGCGTTCGCGGCTGAAGTTCGCCACCAGACCCCCACGCAGGTACTGGCGCAGCACGCAGGGACCATGGCTGGCATCGATGAACCAGGCCCCGCCCCGCCCACTGCCGCTGACCTGCTGCGCACGCGCGCCCCACTGCTCGGGATCGAACCAGCGCGGATCGACTTGCCGCAGCTGCGTGGCGTCGAACAGAATCGCGCCATACTCCCCGCTTCCACGAGGATCGTGGAACGGCGTCAGGCTTTCAGTGGCGTCGAACGCGACCATCCAAAGAGTCTAACAAGCCTTGAGCAACCTGCCCCAACCGCCGCGTTCGATCTGCCTGCTGCGGCTGTCCGCGCTGGGCGACGTCACCCACGTGCTGCCGCTGATCCACACCTTGCGCTCGGCCTGGCCGGAGGTCGCGCTGACCTGGGTCATCGGCAAGGGCGAACAGCGCCTGCTGGACGGGCTGAAGGACGTGGAACTGGTCGTCTACGACAAGAAGAGCGGACTGGCCGGCATGCGCGCACTGCGCGCCGACCTCAAGCGACGCCTGGCGGGCGGGCGCTTCGACGTGCTGCTGCAGATGCAAGTGGCGGCCCGCGCGAACCTGCTGTCGGGCTTCATCCCTGCGCGCAGGCGCGTCGGCTACGACCGCGCGCGGTCGAAGGACCTGCATGGGCTGTTCATCAACGAACGCATCCCCGACCGGCCCGGCATCCATGTGCTGGACGCCATCGGCAGCTTCTGCGAGCCATTGGGGCTGGTGCAGCGCGATGTCGTCTGGACGATGCCGGTGCCCGTGGATGCGCATGCCTGGGCGCACGCGCAATGGCCGGACGACGGCCAGCCGACGCTGGTCATTTCCCCCTGCTCCAGCCATGTGCGCCGCAACTGGTACCCCGACCGCTACGCCGCGGTGGCCGACCATGCCGCCGCGCGCGGCTGGCGGATCGTGCTGTGCGGGGGCCGCAGCCAGCTCGAACGCGACACCAGCGACGCGATCCTGGCGGCGATGCGGGCCCCGGCCCTGGACCTGGTCGGCAAGGACACCCTGAAGCAGCTCCCTGCCCTGCTGGCCCGCGCGGACCTGGTGATGACCCCCGATTCCGGTCCGATGCACATCGCCAATGCGATGGGGACCCGGGTGCTGGGCCTGCACGCGGCCAGCAACCCCGTGCGCAGTGGTCCCTACTCCGACCTGCGCTACTGCGTGGACCGCTACGACGACGCCGCGCGCAAGTTCCGCAACGTGCCGGCGACGGCGCTGAAATGGGGCACCAAGATCGAATTCGACGACGTCATGGCCCTGGTCACCGTGGACGACGCGATCGCCGCATTCGAGCGCTATGTCGCCAATCACGGCAGTCGCCCGGTCTGAGGCCAACCGCGCGCAGGTTCAGGCCGACCACCCTGGACAGGGTGATGACCGAAAGGACGAAGACAGGTGATGTGAGCCAGCGAACCTGCGTCCAGGATCTGAATCACCGAAATCAATGGCATCCTGCCGTCGAGGCGCTACACCCCGTTTCAATGAGGGGAGGAGTTCTCATCGTTATGGCGATCCGGCCCGACCATGAGGTTCAGTTGCTCCCGGAGTCCCTTCGCTACATTTTTCCGGTCGGTTGAGCCCTCTTCCTCTGCATCGTCTGCCACCCGATTGATCGAGCGGGCGATGTCGGCTTCCGTCGCGCCACGATTCGATGACCGCACGATCAGTCGATTCAGGGCGACGCCAATCGCTGCGATCTGACCAGAGATCAGCATCAGCGTTGCTCGAACCCGACTGTCCATGGCCCTGCTCCAGTTGGCTGCCAGTCACGATGCGGCAGCGGCTGTGCGCTCCATGTGACGCCAGAGGGTCCGAAAAGCGAAAAACCCCGGAATCAGGATCGCGCACGGGATCGGTTGGACCTGGCGGAAGCTCCCCATCCCGACCATCCCGGCAACCACCTTATCGATCAATCACTTGATCATCGCCCTCTCCTCTCCGAGGCAGTCCGATCGCTACTCGGCGCGGGCCGTGCAGATCGGCATCCTGCCGATCTGTCGAACCCCGGCGGGACTTCTCATCCGCCCGCATGCCCAGATACGCAAAACGCCCCACGAGGGGGCGCTTTGCGTATCTGGCGGAGAGGGGGGGATTCGAACCCCCGAGGCGCTATAAACGCCTGCCTGATTTCGAGTCAGGTACATTCAACCGCTCTGCCACCTCTCCGTGTGCGGTCCCGGCGAATGAACACCGGGGGCGCAATCATACGGGGGCGAAGGCTGACCGACAAGGCGGGCGGGTACACTGGGTGCCTCTTTTTTCACGAAGCCCGCCATGTCCGAGATTTCCGTGCCCGTGTCCTTTGGCGAACTGCTCGACAAGATCGCCATCCTGCAGATCAAATCCGAGCGCATGAGCGACGCCGCCAAGCTGACGAACGTCCGCAATGAGCTGACCGCGCTCGAAAACACCTGGATGGTGCACCCCGCCGCCGGACGCGACATCGTGCAGTTGCGCGCCCAGCTCAAGGCCGTCAACGAGCGCCTGTGGGTCATCGAAGACGATATCCGCCTCAAAGAGAAGGCCGGCGCCTTCGACGAGGCCTTCGTGGCGCTGGCGCGCAGCGTCTATTTCGAGAACGACGAGCGTGCCCGGATCAAGAAAGAGATCAACCTGGCGCTGGGCTCGAGCTATGTCGAAGAGAAGTCCTACCAGGACTACCGGGCCGGGCAGTCCTCGAAGAGCTGATGGCGCCAAGGCCTCCCGGTCGCGTCACCGGACAGCCCCGGCATCGCAGGGCTAGCAGGCAGCAAGCGCGCCATACGCCCGAATGATCTTCAGGCGGCCTCGATCCTTGAACTACCGGAACTACCGCTCCCCTTCGTCAGGCCTCTGCCTCGGCGCCTGCCAGCTCGCGTTGTGCGCGGGATATGGCCTGGAAAATCATCGGATCCATGTTGTCCGGTGATTCCAGCCTGAGCAGCGGGACACCGTCGGCGTGCAGCACGTTCTCGACCAGATCGAAATCCGGTGCCAGCCTGACCTCCCGCCCCTTCCTGTCGCGCAGCCATCTGCCCATGTACCTGCCCTCGGTTCCGCACCGTCCATCCTGAACAGACGGCCGTCGGCGCATCGTGAAGGCGGGCGAAAACCTGGGTGAGGCCCGGCAGACGCCAGCGCTGTCGCCTCATGTCGCCGAGAGGTGCTCGTAGAGGATCGTCGCACCGACCGCGATCAGGACCAGGCCGCCCAGCATTTCCGCGCGTTTCCCGATCAGCGTGCCGAGCACGCGGCCGGCCATGACGCCCAGCGTGACCATGCCAAAGGTGCACAGACCGATGACGAGGGCCACGGCCACGATGCTGACGTCGACGAAGGCCAAACCCACGCCGACCGCCATCGCGTCGATGCTGGTCGCCAGACCGGTCAGTGCGACCGCGAACGTGCCACCGCGCAGGCCCTCGGCCGGCGCTTGGTCGGCATCGGCCGCCAGCGACTTCCAGATCATGTGCAGTCCCAGCAGCGACAGCAGGCCGAAGGCGATCCAGTGATCCCAGGCTTCGATGTAGCTCGAGGCGGCGTAGCCGAGCAACCATCCGATCGCTGGCGTGATCGCTTCGACCACGCCGAAGATCAGGCCGACGCGCAAGGCCTGCGACCAGCGCGGTCGTGACATCGCTGCACCCTTGCCCAGCGCCGCGGCAAACGCGTCGGTGGACATGGCCAGCCCAAGCAACAACATCGAAACAGGATTCATCTGCAGGGGGTTCGGCGGTCGGGGCTTGCGGACAGACAAGCAGCCGACGCGCCCGACCGTGGCCACGCCGATTGCCCGCTGGTCTCGCCAACCGAGTGGTTGCGTCCGCCATGGCCGGTGCAGGCCAAGCATGTTGACGGATGCGCGTCCGCGAACCGGACGCAGGCTACTCCCCAGAGAGGATACGCATCGGCAGAAGCACGATGTGCGGGACGAATTGTAACCGCGCACCTGCAAAAACAGCTGTTTCCGGCTGCACGGAAAGACCGGGCGAACAATGCACGTCGACACAAACAAATATAGCGGCGGCTATATGGCGAGCCTTGAGACGCGTGTTTGCCGGCATATCTGCACCCGCCCGGCATGGCTTACAGTGCGCGCATGCGTACACACATCCTGATCACCACCAGCCTGCTCGCGGGCCTTGCCTGCGGAGCGGCCATGGAGGCCTTGGCGCAGTCGTTATCGACGGCGCCGACCAGCACCTTCATCGTGGTCCGCCACGCCGAGAAGGCCAGCGATACCGCGCGCGATCCGGACCTGAGCGCGCAAGGCCATGCCAGGGCACAACGGCTTGCCCAGCGGATGGCCGCTCGCGACATCGTCGCGGCGTATGCCTCGGGCTATCGCAGGACGCAGCAGACCGTCGAGCCGACCGCCACCGCGCATGCGGTTGCGATCACGACCTACGATGCTGCGGTGGATGCCGGCGTGTTTGCCGCGCAACTGCAACGCGACCATGCCAACGGCAGCGTGCTGATCGCCGGACACAGCAACACCGTGCCGGCGATCGTGTCCGCGCTCTGTCAGTGTCCGGTGCCGGACATGGACGACGCGGTCTACGACCAGCTGTATGAGGTCGAGGTCGGCGCGGGCCAGCCGCCGCGGCTGCGCGCGTTGCAGATGCCGTGACCTCGCTGGTTGGCATGCAAGGCATGTACCGGCGCGCGGCCAACGCAGTCACGCGATGCCGGCCATGCACGCGCTCGACACCGCGCATGCCACGCTGAAGCGCGCCCCCCGGAACCGGTTCCCGCATGCCAGCAACAACGCCCGTCCAGAGTTTCCCGCCCGCAGCGCGTGCCGATGCGCAGGTGCTGATCCTCGGCAGCATGCCCGGGACGGCCTCATTAGCAGCCGTGCGTTACTACGCGCATCCGCGCAACCAGTTCTGGCCGATCATGGGCGCTCTGGTCGGTGCCGATGCCGCATTGCCGTATCCCGACCGACTGCTGGCATTGCAGGGCGCACGCATCGCGCTGTGGGATGTCATGGCCTCGTGCGTGCGGCCCGGCAGCCTGGACGCGCGCATCGACAGCAGCAGCGTGGTCGCGAACGACATCGTCGGCTTCCTCGAAGCGCATGCGGCGATCCACAGTGTGTTCTTCAACGGTGCCGCGGCCGAGACCGCGTTCCGCCGGCACGTGCTGCCGACGTTGAACGCATTGCCGCGCATGCCTGCCTTGCACCGGCTGCCGTCGACCAGCCCCGCGCACGCCGCGCGCGGATTCGGGGACAAACTCGAGGCCTGGCGTGCAGTGACCGCAGCGCTGCAGAACGGAGACGCGCGCCGCCTGCGCTGAACCTGTCCCGGCCAAGCGCCCCCTACGGCTGCGCACGAGCGGCGCGAGCGGCCCGAGCTGGCATGTGGGCGGGCCTGGGCGGCCACGCGCAACCACGCCGCCGGATGCCGGAACGATCCGTTTCCCGGACCGCTCGATCGATCGACGCCATGCGTGCCATCCTGCGCCTTCGCCACCGAACCGGAAGCCTGCCATGACCACGATCATCGCCCCCCGCGTCCACGACATCGGCGGACTGCAGGTCCGTCGCGCCGTGCCGACCCTGCAGGCGCGCAGCATCGGTCCGTTCGTGTTCGTCGACCACATGGGGCCGGCCGTGTTCGAACCCGGCAGCGGCATCGACGTGCGCCCGCATCCGCATATCGGGCTGGCCACGGTGACCTTCCTGTGGTCCGGCGCGATCGGCCATCGCGACACCCTGGGCTCGCGGCAAGACATCCATCCCGGCGACGTCAACTGGATGACCGCGGGACGCGGCATCGCCCATTCCGAACGCACGCCGACGATCCAGCGCGAAGACGGGCATCCGCTGCACGGCATGCAGACCTGGGTCGCGCTGCCGAAGGCGCACGAGGAAACCGCTCCGGCGTTCCACCACCATGCCGCGGCGACGCTTCCGAGGATCGAACGCAAGGGTGTGCTCGCGCGGATCATTGCCGGCCGCAGCGACGGCGAGGAATCGCCGGTGCGCGTGTTCGCCGATACCTTGAACGTGGCGCTGGACCTGGCGCCCGACGCGGAGACCGTCATCGCCCCCTCGCACCCGGAACGTGCGCTCTACATCCTCGATGGCGAGGCCCAGCTCGATGGCGTCGACGTGCCCAACCGTCACCTGCTGGTGCTCGATCCGGGCTCACCGGCGATCCTGCGGGCCAAGACGCCGTTGAAGGCGATGCTGTTCGGCGGCGAGCCCCTCGATGGCCCCCGCCACCTGTGGTGGAACTTCGTGTCGTCCTCGAAGGAACGCATCGAACAGGCCAAGCAGGATTGGCTCGAAGGCCGCTTCGGCCAGATCGAGGGCGATCCCGAGTTCATCCCCTTGCCGGAACGGTGACTGCAGTCACGGCACGGCGGGCACCCAGCGGGTATCCCTAGCCGACTGCTGGACGCGCCCCTGCCGGGTGCTCCATCCATCGTGCAGAACGTGCCGAACTGGGGACATCGATGAGAATCCTGACGCTGCTGCCGCTGTTTGCGGCGTTGCCGTTGTTGGCCGTGCCCGCACAGGCGCGCGCCGCCTGCCCGGCCCTGCCGGCAGGATCTGACCTGACCTGGGAACGCATCGATGGCCCCGGCTTCCTGTTCTGCAAGGCCATGCGCGACGACGGCCAGCAGGCGTTCGCCGTCCGCATCAGTGCCGATGCCGCGTTCAAGCCGAGCCGCAGCCAGCGCGCGGAAGCCTCGGTCATCGACGGCCAGGACGTGCGCTGGTACGCCGGACAAGACCCCTTCCAGCCACAGGCGATGATCCGCGAGGCCCTGCTCGAACTGGACCGCGAGCGGGTCGCCCACATCATCCTGCGCGCCTCCTCCGAGGCCGAACTCGCGCAGATCCGGCAGACCGCCGAGGGCCTGCAGTTCGCAGACGCCAGGGTGGGTAGCCAATAACCCGGGCGCCATCGCCCGTCAGACCGCGTTTAACGATTTTCAAACAGCGAAAGCATGACGATCATCAGGCTTTTCCAACGGCCCTCGGGCCTGACTCAAGCAAAGGGGAAATACGCATGATCAAGAAACTCGCGGCCGAGTTCCTCGGCACGTTCTGGCTGGTCCTGGGGGGGTGTGGCAGCGCGGTGCTGGCTGCGAATTTCGGGGGCGACGGCAATCCGCTGGGGATCGGCTTCCTCGGGGTCGCACTGGCGTTCGGCCTGACGGTGCTGACCGGTGCCTACGCGTTCGGCCACATCTCCGGCGGACACTTCAATCCGGCGGTGAGCTTCGGCCTCTGGGCCGGCGGTCGCTTCCCGGCGAAGGATCTGTTGCCCTACATCGTCGCCCAGGTGCTGGGGGCGATCTTCGCGGGCTGGATCCTGTTCCAGATCGCCAGCGGCAGTCCCACATTCGCCATCGACCCGACCGCAGCCGGCGCCTTCGCCAGCAACGGCTACGGTGCGCTGTCGCCAGGCGGCTATTCGGTCGCAGCGGCCTTCCTGATCGAGGTGGTGCTGACGGCGGTGTTCCTGCTGATCATCATGGGCGCAACGCACAAGCTGGCGCCGGCAGGATTTGCACCGATCGCGATCGGCCTCGGCCTGACCCTGATCCATCTGATCAGCATCCCGGTCACCAATACCTCAGTGAATCCGGCGCGCTCCACCGGCGTCGCGTTGTTCGCGGGCGCGGGCGCGGTGAATCAGCTGTGGCTGTTCTGGCTCGCGCCGATCCTGGGCGGCATGATCGGCGGCATCGCCTACAAGTGGCTGGGCAGCACCGACCAGCCGCGCTGACGTCGCATCCGCACGCCGCGTCTGCATGACGGAAAAGCACGCCCCGACGGGGGCGTGCTTTTTTTCTTCTTTTCTGCGCGGAACTGGGTGCCGAGCTGGGTACACCCCTGGCGACGAGCTGCGCCGGGAGGCGTGACGCAGGCCTGTCATCCAGGCCCGTGTTTCAAAAACGGCCTTCCTGGAAATCGACGAACGCCTGCATGATTTCCTGCTTGCTGTTCATCACGAACGGACCGTGGCGCACCACCGGTTCGCGCAACGGACGACCCGCCACCAGGATCAGCCTGGCACCGGCATCGCCGGCACGCAGTTGCAGCAGATCGCCACTGCCCAGCACGGCCAGTTCCTGCGCGGACAGTCCGCGCGCATCCTCACCCTCGCCGATCTCGAGCGCGCCTTCGAAGGCATAGGCGAACGCGTTGTGGCCGTCGGGCAAGCCATAGGACCAGGTCGCGCCGGGCGCCAGGGTGATGTCGAGATAGACCGGCGCGGTCGCCGGCTGCACGATCGGGCCACGCACGAGGCTGCCGTCGGCGGCCACGACCTCACCCGCGATCAGCTTGACCTGCACGCCCTGCGCAGGCGTCGCCACCGGCAACTGCTCCGGCGGAAACTCCTGGTACTGCGGGTCGCTCATCTTGTCCTTGGCAGGCAGGTTGACCCACAGCTGGAAGCCGCGCATCCGGCCTTCCTGCTGCTCGGGCATTTCCGAATGGACCAGGCCACGGCCGGCGGTCATCCACTGCACGCTGCCGGGCACCAGCAGGCCCTCGTTGCCGTGGTTGTCGCGATGGCGCATGCGGCCATCGAGCATGTAGGTCACGGTCTCGAAACCGCGATGCGGATGATCCGGAAAACCCGCCAGGTAATCCTCGGCGCGATCGGTACCGAACTCGTCGAGCAACAGGAACGGATCCAGGTCTGGCAGTTCATGGCCGCCGATCACGCGCGTCAGCTTGACGCCGGCGCCATCGGAGGCGGCGCTGCCGCGGATCTTGCGGGCGATGCGGGCGTAGCTGGGGACAACAGCGGTCATGACAGGCTCCTGGGAATCGATGAACCCCGACAACATGCGGCCGCGCGCCAGGCGCCACCATCGCCACCGATGGAACGCAAGGTTACGCCGCGCAGGTGGGCGGCAGGCCGGGCGCCGGCCTGCGGCTCAACGTCGCGTCAGCCGCCAGGCGCGGTGGATGCGCGGGTTGCGCTCGAAGTCGACCGGGATCGTCTGCGCACTGATCTCCTGGCAATCGGCGAACGCCGCCACCGCCTCGGCATCGAGTCGGAAGCGGCGGAAATTGTTGGAGAAATACAGCACGCCACCGCGCGCCAGCCTGGCCACGGCCGCCTGCAGCAGGGCGACGTGCTCGCGTTGGATGTCGAAATCCTTGGCGCGCGCCGAGTTGGAGAACGTCGGCGGATCGCAGAAAATCAGATCGAACTCGCTCCGCTCGGCCAGCAGCCACTGCATCGCGTCCGCCTGCACCAGGGTATGCCGGCCACCGGCATGGCCGTTCTCACGCAGGTTGTCGGCGCACCACTGCAGGTAGGTCCCTGACAGGTCGACGGTCGTGGTCGCGCGCGCACCACCGGCGGCGGCGTGCAAGGTCGCGACGCCGGTATAGGCGAACAGGTTCAGGAAACGGGTATCGCCGGCGTCCTCGGCGATGCGCAGGCGCAGCGGCCGATGGTCGAGGAACAGGCCGGTATCGAGATGGTCGAACAGGTTCACGCGGACGCGGACATCGCCTTCGCGGACGTGGATGAATTCGTTGCGCTGGGAGAACCTGCCGTACTTGCTGCCGCCCTTGCCGCGCGTACGGGTCTTGACCGCGATGCGCTCGCGCGGCACGCCGAACACATCGGCCACACCGGCCAGCACGTCGCCGAAACGCTTGCGGGTGACGGCCTCGGGGATTTCCGCGGGCGCCGCGTATTCCTGCACGTGCAGCCAGGTCTCGCGTGTATCGGCTTCGACATACACGTCGACCGCCGCCGAGTACTCGGGAATGTCGGCGTCATAGGCGCGAAAGGCGTCGATGCCTTCGCGTTCGCGCCAGGACTTGAGCTTCTTGAGGTTCTTGCGCAGGCGGTTGGCGACCATCTGCGCGCCTTCCGACAGCTCGCGCGGCGTGGTCGACACGCGTTGCGGCGGCTGCAGCGGATCGCAGACCAGCAGCGTGCATTCGATCGCGCCGTTGAACAGCTGGTAGGTCTTCTTCGCACGCAGACCGGTTGCATAGGCAAGCTCGGCATCTCCGCACAACAGGCTGGCCTTCCAGTGCGGCAAGGCGCGCTGCAGGGTCTGGCCCAGCGCGCGGTACAGCGCGGCATCGGCGGCAAGGCGCGCGTCGTAGGGCGGGTTGCACACCACCAGGCCGGCAGGCCGTTGCGGATCCACCGCAGGCAACGCGGTCAGGTCGCGGACATCGAAACCGATCATGTCGCGCAGGCCGGCCGCCGTCGCGTTCTCGCGCGCGGCACGGATCGCATGCGGATCGAGGTCGCTGCCGTCGAACGCCAGTCGCAAGGCGTCGCGTCCGGCGCGTTCGCGGCGCATCGCCTCCTCGCGCAGCGCGTGCCAGCCCTCGACATCGAAGCCGCGCCAACGCGACGGCAGCCGGTCGCCATGCCGCAACAGGCCTGGTGCGACGTCGGCCGCCATCAGCGCGCCTTCGATCAGCAAGGTGCCGCTGCCGCACATCGGGTCGATCAATTGGCCGCCGTCGGCATAGCGTTGCAGCCAGCCGCCACGCATCAGCACGGCCGCCGCCAGGTTTTCCTTCAGCGGCGCCTCGCCCTGCGCGCGCCGCCAGCCACGCCGGTGCAAGGGCCCGCCGCCAAGATCGATCGACACGATCGCGCGGCCACGGCGCACCACCAGGTTCAGCCGCAGGTCGGGCGATTCGGTATCGATGTCGGGACGCACGCCGGTGCTTTCGCGCAGGGCATCCACCACGGCGTCCTTGACCCGCAGCGCGGCAAAGCGCGCGTGGGTGATGCCGTCGCCGGAGACGTGCGCATCGATCGCCAGCGTCATCGTCGGGTCGAGGTGCTGCTCCCAGTCCACGGCGCGGGCGCCGTCATAGAGCATCTGTTCGTCGTCGCAGGCGTATTCGGCGATCGGCCACAGCACGCGGCTGGCCAGTCGCGACCACAGCACCGCGCGCTGCGCGTCCTGCAGCGTGCCTTCGGCATTGACGCCGGCCATGGTCGCGGTGGCGCGCGCGAACCCGAGCGCGGCGAGTTCATCGGCCAGCAGGTATTCCAGCCCCTTTGCGCAGCTGACGAAAAGCTTCATTGGCGATGCAGTCTCGGGGTGTGGGCCAGGGCGGTCGGCGGCGGTGTTCAAAGCCGGCCCAGCAATGCGGCGAAGGCGCTTGCCGACGCGGCGACGTGATCGGACAGGCGATGCGAATCGTTGACCAGCAGCAACGAAGCCTGCCTGTGCAGCGCCCATTCGACCACGTGCTGCACCGGGATCAGCTCGTCGTGCCAGCCATGGATGATGCTGACCGGGACATCGGCCGCCTCGAACGGCGGCGCCGAGCCCATGCGGATCGGCGGTGCCATCAGGAACAGGCCTTCGACCGCGACCTGCTGCGACACCCGCCCTGAAATCCACGCGCCCAGGCTGGAGCCGGCCAGCAGCACCGGACCGCGCGCGGCGGCGGCCTGCGCCAGTCCGAGCAGACGCGCGACCCGTGCGGGCACGTCGCCGAGGTCGCTGACCTCGCGGCGGGCATCCAGGTCGGTGTAGTCCGGGCGTTCGTGGCTCCAGCCCAGGCGCTCGGCGACCTCCGCCAGCGCGGTCACCTTGGTGGCATCGGGACCGCTCTCGAAACCATGCGACAGGATGCAATGACCGCGCAGGCTCATGACGCCACCCATGTCAGCGGGGCGCCGACCTGCAGCAGTCCACCCTCGATCACGCGGGCGCACAGTCCGCCCATGCCGACCATCGCGTTGTAGCCGCCGGGACCCAGCGCGGCTTCCATCATCGCGCAGGGATCGCAGTCGTCGGTGCCTTCCAGCAGCACTTCGCCGATGCGGAAACGCTGCCCCTTCAGGGCCACCAGCGGAATGCCCGACACCACCAGGTTGCGCCGCAGCGTCGCCGGCTCGACCTGGGCGTGCCCGCTCAGGGCCGCGATGACCGGCAGGTGCTCGGCCTGGATCAGGGTGACGCCGCGCTTGCCGCTGCCGCCGGGATAGCGGTCGCCGTCCAGGCCGGCGCCGGCGGTGGCCGCCACCGATGCCAGCGATCGCATGCTGACGCCGCGGGCGGGACGCACGCCGATCCAGCGGACTTCTCCGCTGCGTGGAAATTGCTTGATCAGGCGCTGCTGCGCGGATCCGGTCGACGTCGTGCTCATGGTGGAATGCTAGCATCGACGCATGCGCCAACCGCCTTTCAATGCCGATCCCGCGCGGTCGCGCGCACCTGACCAGGCGCCCGAAGCCGCGTCGCAACAGGCCCCGACGGCGACCGCACGCCTACAACCGCTGCCCTACGTGGCGCAACTGGATGCGCGTCCGCTCGACGCGATCGACCTGGTGGTGATCCACTGCACCGAGCTGCCCGACCTGGCGACCGCGCGCAGTTATGGCGAACGCGTGCTGTATGCGGGCTCGGGTACCGGCAACAGCGGGCACTGGTACATCGACCGCGACGGCAGCGTCGTCGAATACGTGCCGCCCGACCGCATCGCCCACCATGTACGCGGCTACAACCCGCGCTCGGTCGGCATCGAGCTGGTCAATACCGGGCGCTATCCCGACTGGCTGGATTCACGTTGCCAGCAACCGGGCGAGGCCTATCCCGACCTCCAGATCGCCAGCCTGGTCGCCTGGCTGGACGTGCTGCAGGTGCGCCTGCCGGCACTGCGCTGGATCGCCGGCCACGAGGACCTCGACACCGACGAGGTCGCCGCCAGCGACGATCCCGGCCTGAAGGTGCGCCGCAAGCGCGACCCCGGCCCCCGTTTCCCCTGGGATCGGGTGCTGGCGGCCAGCACGCTGCAACGCCTGCGCTGACTGCGCGGCACCGGCGATGTCGGCGATGTCGGCGGCAACCCCGGCATCCACTTTATAATCGGGCCGTCGACCCCAGCTCTGTCGCAGCATTGCCCCGGCGCTCCCCGCCTCCAC